>CAMMXG010000005.1 GCA_946500895.1 uncultured Mycoplasma sp.
TTGCTAAAATTGAAAAAGGTGAAAGAAAGAAACCTAATGTATTATCTTTAAAAAAGCTAAGTTCGGTGTTAAATATTTCTTTAGAAAATTTGATGGAACTATGTGAATATAATAAAGAGGAAATTGAGGCAACGGTAAATAATTCTTATCGTAGTATAGTTATTAAACCTGAAAATGCTCCAATTTTAGTACTTGATGATATAATTAATCAAATGAAAGATGAATTATATATTAAAATGGTTATTAAAGAATTATTAGATAATTGTAATTTAGATGAGTTAAATATTATTTCTAAATTAGATAAAAAAGAAAAAAATAGGGTTATTAAACTTATAAAAAAATACACTCAGGCAAATGAAGAAAATATAAAAAATCAAAAAATATCAATTGAAGATTTAAAAAAACTTCTTACTGAATCAAAATAATTTCTTTCGGTTAGTAATGACAATATGACAAGAATTATAGATACATGGCTCGGGTGGAATAGAGGTGTCATACATGTCACACGATGATATCTAATTGGTATGGTTAAAACAAATTATGATGGTTTAACGTGGTGGAGCTAAACCTAATGGTATATGAGGAGGTATTTTTGTGAAAAAATTAAAATTTTTAATTCAAAACGAAAAATTAATGAGTGAATGGGACTATGAAAAAAACAAAAATATTGATGTGTCAAAAATAACCTTTTCAAGTGGTAAAAAATATTGGTGGAAATGCTCAAAGGGACATAGTCATTATGCAAGCGTTGCTAGTAAAAATAAAGGAATGAAATGTCCTGTTTGTAATGGACATAAGGTTCTAATAGGGTATAACGATTTGTTTACAGTTTGCCCTAATTTAAAAAAAGAATGGGATTTTGAAAATAATATTTTAAATCCTTATAAATTGACTGCTGGATCAAATAAAATAGCTAGCTGGGTTTGTGTAAATGGACATCATTTTAATATGAAAATTTCTCATCGAAAAGATGGACATGGATGCCCTTATTGTTCGGGGAATAAAATATTAAGTGGTTTTAATGATCTTGAAACGTGGTGTAAAAATCATGATAATCATACATTAAAAAAATGGGATTATATAAAAAATAACATTTTACCTTCGGAATGTTCTAAAACCAGTAATTTAAAAGTTTGGTGGAAATGTGATATATGTGGTTATGAATATAAAAATTCTATTGGCAATGAAGTTTCTAACATTTATTGCCCAAAATGTAACAAAAGAAATAAAACGTCTTTTCCAGAACAAGTAATATATTTTTATTTAAAAAAAGAGTTTCACGATGCAATTAATGGATATAAAGATAAAAAAAATGGAATTACGGAGATTGATATATATATTCCTTCATTAAAAATTGGTGTTGAATATGACGGTATCAATTGGCATGGAAGTGATACAACTTATAAGAAAGAATTATTGAAGTATAATGCGTGTAGAAATAATAATATTCATTTAATACGATTTAAGGAAAAAGTTCTAGAAAGAGATTTTAAAACTTGCGATGAAATATTAACTTCTTCATACAATATAGACATTTCTAAATTTAATGATGAAGTGCAAAGTTTCATTAATAGGTACAATGATAACATAAAAATAGATATAGAAAAAGATAGGGTAAACATATACAATCAATATTTGTCTATATTAAAAAATAAATCTTTAGCAATTTTATATCCTGAAATAGCGAAAGAATGGGATTATGAAAAAAATAGTCCTCTTACTCCTGAAATGATACCGGCTTTTATTAATGAGAAGTTTTATTTTGTTTGTAATAAGGGCCATTCATATGAAATCAATGTGTCAAAGAGAACTTCCAGAGGAGATTCTTGCCCTATATGTTCAGGAAAAAGAGTTCAAAAAGGATATAATGATTTAGCAACAACTAATCCTGAATTATTAAAAGAATGGGATTACGAAAAAAACATTATTAAACCTGAAGAAATATCTAGGGGATATGATAAAAAGGTATGGTGGAAATGTAAAAAATGTGGAAATTCATATTATAGTAGCCCAAATTCTAGAAGTTCTCAAAATGTTGGGTGCAAATATTGCAATGGTGGCGTTGCTAAAAAAGTTAATCAGTATGACAAAAATGGAAACTATATTAAAACATATGATAGTTGTTCAGAAGCTGCAAGAATTTTAGAAGTATCAAATAGCGCAATTTCAAATGCTTGTAAAAAACATAGTTTATGTTCAGAATATCAATGGCGGTACCAAGATGAAAGTAATATAAATAAAGATAGTATTGGAAAATATAACTCGGAACTTTTCAATAATAAAGAAGTTTGCCAATATACATTAGATGGCGAATACATTAAAAGTTATAGTAGTATTACAATAGCACAAAGGGAAACTGGCGCTTCTAAAATTGGAATGGTTTGCGTTGGCAAAAGACATTCTTCTGGAGGTTATATTTGGAAATATAAAGAAAAATAAAAAAAGGGTTTGGGGTTTCCCAAAGGAGAATTTCGTGCGGGAGTAGAAATTCAGTGCTGGCTATACAATAAAATTATTCCCTTAAAAGATTAAGTATTGATATTATTCAAAGAAATTACTAAAAAAATTTATTTAAAAGAGTATGAAAAAAGTTATAAAAGTGATATAATAGCATTGTACTTAGAAACAGATAATAGTTTTATTTTGTACATTCAATTCGGTGAAAGTCCGAGGAACTCTTATTATGGGAGTATTAGCATTGCTAGACGCAATAGCTAGGTAATGATATGGAGCCCTTGTGGTTCGCTAGCAGACAAGCTGCAGCTCACCTACAAGTGCTAACCATACATGACGTAATTTGCCAAGTATATGGAGATTAATTAAGATTTCAGATCGCTGCTTGCCCCTTTGTAAGTTTATGTTATAAGTTTGTAAAGGAGGTAGGTCTATGAAGAAAAAAAACAAACAAATAGTTACGATTATTTTCGTAATATTAACATTTATTTTTTTATTTGTAGTGAAGGTTTTAAATTTAAATCCTTATGAAATATTTTTGGGTTTAAGTTTTATAGGATTTTTAAAAGTTGCTTTAGAAAATTTTCCTAATGGGGAAGCCCTTCTAACGAAGCTGAGTATTATCACTTAATTAATTGTTGATATATGCTTGGCGTTTTTACGTTTTGGAGATGATATTATGAAAAAAATTAAAAATACAGAATCTATTTTATACAATAGAGGTAGCAAAAAGTTTGTAGCAGATTTATTGTCTGATAAGAAAAACAATATAATCTTTACTAAAAATGATTTAAATAATATTATATATAAGTATGACAAAAAAGGAATAATATTTTTTGAAGATAAAAAAACAAAAAAACGTTACAAAAAAGTACCGAAAGATTATTCACCAAAGAAATATAGGAAATTTACTGACGTATTAGAACCTCGTAAAACAGCTTTAAAAAAGTTGAATAAATATTTGTCTGAATTAAGAATACCCAATTATGTATTTGCAAAAACTGATGGTGGTTATGTGAAAAATGCAAAATTTCATAAAGGAAATACTAACTTTTTATTAATTGACATAGCAAGTTTTTATCCAAATTGTAAATTTAATCAAGTGAAACAGTTCTTTATGTCTGGTGGTGGCTTTAGAATGAAAAATGATTTGGCACAAAGGCTGGCTGAATTAGTAACTGTTCCAGAAAAGGAAAATTCAAAAGTTAGAGTTATACCGCAGGGGTTTTCAACTAGTACATTAATAAGTTTTTTTTCTTACAAAAAAATGTTTGCTGAATTAAATAAATTGGCAATAGAAAATAATTTGATTTTTAGTACTTATGTGGATGATGTAACATTTTCTACTAATAATGAAAATTTTGATTTTAATAATATATTGAATAAAATAGATGTAATTCTAAAAAAATATGGTCACAAAAGAAAAATTGAAAAAACTCAAATATGTTTATTGAGTAATGGAGAATGTCCTACAATAACCGGTATATGGATTAAAAGATACAAAGTAAGAGCTTCAGCCAAGATATATAAGAAATTAATTTTTAATTATAGATGGTTAAATTCAAATGCTATAACTGATTCAAAAAGTTATTTAAATGCATGGAAACATTTTGTCGCTTTAAAAGGATTATTAAATACAATTGATTATATTGAACCAATAACAAAGAAAAAAAGAGATTTTATTAGAAAATATGTGAATGAAAATGATAAAAAATTCTTAAAAAATATATCACCTTATAATAGGAAAATTAATAGCAATTACTGGAAAGGTAAATTTTATAATGCCTATTTAAGTAATAATTTAGAAATTTTTTATATTGCTAATAAAGATAAATTAACAAAAAAGAGAACTAAAATATATTAAAATATATATTAAAAGTAGTTCTCTTTTTATATTATATAAAATTAGTTATTTTTAATTTTTTAATATTAATAATTTTTAAATTATATTTAATTTTTAAAATATTTTCTATTTGCGGAATTAATTTATAAGCATTACATCTAACATTAAATATATCTAATGCTGAATTAATATGATTGATTAGAGGACAGTCTGTTAAACAATTTCTACTATGACCATTTGCTAAATAAAATGCTACTGTTTCTGGTATTACAAACTTAATAAGATATTCATTATAATTGTTGTAGAATTGTAATAATATTTCCTCAAATTCTTTATCTGTAATATCTTCTTTACCTTTAATCATATTTTTTCTCCATAGATAATTTCTTTTAAAATCATCTCTTCAGCAATATTTCTATAATTATTCATTTTTTGAATCCATAATAATTGATTTTCAAGTTTTAGTTTTTCTGTAATAGAAGTATCAGATATTGTTAACTCATTAATTATATGATTTACTTTCTTTTCAGCTTCTAAACCAACTGAAAAAAGATGTTCATTTAATTTATCTTTCATAAGTAATTCTTGATATAATGCTTTTTTGTTTGATTTTAAAAATTCTAGTCTTAATAATCCATATTTATTTAATTGTTTATTTTCTTTTTTAGCTAGTACTAAATTTGGTAATAAATAATCTCCACATTTTTTATAAGTTATTTCCATAATAATTTCCTTTCTGTATGTGAAGAATTAATAATAGTATTATCATTTTTAGGTACCCATTTAGGTACTCAATTTGTAATATTTGTTAATTATATTTAAAATTTAATAAATATATTTAATTTGAAATTGCTTGAAATATAAGGAATTTAACTAGCAATAATTGGTTTTATGCGTCATATATTTTTGCCCCCTGAAGGAGCCGAAAGGCTCCATTTTTGTTAGGTGTAGTTTAGGTATAAATATAAAACTGATTTAGATATTGTAAATTGTTATATGATAAAATAAAAATAATTTGCTAAATTTATAGATGTATGATTGTGATATTAATTACGCATACAGGTATATTTGATATTGATAATATCATATTAAATTATTTAGGACCGTATTGTTTACTTTTATTATTACAAAATTTTATTTTTTTTGATAGGATTATAAATTGAAATATATTTTAAAAAATTAGTACTCTATTCATGATTGTGTATGATTTTATTTTTTTGTATAATATGAGTTGAAGATAAAAATTGATTTTAAGAAAAAGATATAAATTAATATCATTTTGTTAACTCAACTATTAGTTTGTATAGTAATTTTGTGATTTATTATAAAATTGAATCATGAATGAATCTAATTAAAACAGACAAACGAAAAGAACTTAGCAACTGAAAATTGAATATATTGGATAGTGCTATTTCTATATGAGGAAAAGTGTAAAAATGTTATTTATTATGACACTTATTTTTATGAAGTTGTTAGATGTAATGTGAATCAAGATAATGAAAATTTAGAAAGTTTAAATGATTTCTTTGGAAGAGGCAATATTTTAAAATAAGGCATTATGCATCTTGAAATGTTTTTATATTTTTGATAAACTTGGAGTAGCTAGTAATGCTAATTAAATTTAAGATTTTTTAGCAATGGGGTGATTTATATGAATGATGATGCAATGAAATATATTATTGGTCAGGCTATAAGTAATATACTTTCAGAAACTGGGAATGCATATGCCACGTTAACTGAAATATATAATGAAGTATCAAATATTAAAAATGAACCAATTAGTGAAGGATTAAAATCACAGGTAAGAGGACGGTACAGGAGTGCTGTTCACAATATGATAATTATTTGGGTAAAGATGATTTTTTTCAAACAAAAGGAAAATATAGTGGATTGTGGAAGAACAAAATAACAGGTGAAAATGAACTCACTCCATATATAAATAATATAATTAAACAGTATCCAGGCATTGATACAGTTACCTTAAAATCTAAGCTATATGAGATAATTAATTTAACTCCTGGTGATAAAGCAATTAGTTTAACAAGAAATGGCGAAATGAAAATAGATCAAATTATGAGAAATTTTGTTTCTCATAAAGATAGCCATGAAGCAATTAGGTTTGAAGCAAATGGTCGAACATATAAAATGTATTTTGAAGGTGAAGAAGGGGAAGTGATTGATACTGATTTATGTGAAAATATTACACAAGATGATAATGTATATAAAATCATATTTGCAGAAAATGAAAAGCCAGAAGAAAATACTGCAGATATTAAACTTAGTTTTGTTTTTGACGAATTAGTCCCCAAAAAAGTGAAAAATATGGATAGTAAAGTTTTTATTAGAAAAAATGATATTAATACTTGGATAAAAAGAGAAAAAAGCAGAATTAAAAATGGAAATTTAGCAGAAAGCAGGTATATGCATCTGAAAAAGAAAAATTACGAAAACTTCATCGAGATGATTTGGCTGAAAAGGTTAAATGGATATCACGAGATAGTGGTGATGGTTATGGATACGACATTTTAAGTTATGAATTAGATGAAAATAACCAGGGAAATGAAATTTATATTGAGGTAAAAAGTACATCTAACTTAAATGATGACTTTATAATGTCAGCTAATGAATTGAAATTTGCCAGAGAACACTTAGATAAATATAGATTGTATAGAGTTGCGAAACTAAAAAGTAATAATCCGATTTGCAGAATAGTATATGGTAATTTAGATAATGTTTTTAACTTTGATTCTAACGAATTTAAAGTATCTATAAAAAGTGATAATTAGTCACTTTTTTTGTGAAGTAATAAACTATATTTTTAAAATATAGTAAATATATTTGACAAATATATTAAAAATGTATATAATATTTATCAAGAAAGGGAAAAATTATGAATAATGATAGTTTAAAAAGAGAACGATTTGTCAAGATTGCTGAAAATAGAACTAACAAAATTATTTATATGTTAAAGTTATTAGGTAATTGTTCAAATAAAAATAATTATACTTATGATGAAAATGATGTTAGACAGATTTTTAATGCAATTGATCAAGAGTTAAAAATTACTAAAAGCAGGTTTCAAGAAGCTCAAAGTAATAAAAAAGAGTTTAAATTAAAGTAAAGTTAGTAGTTTGGAGGTATGTATATATGAAAAAGTGGACATTTCCAAGTGTAAAGAATATAGGAATTAAGGGATTTAATGATATTGGTGAAGAATTTAAAGATAATCCTATGTTTCATTTAGCTAAAGAAATATGTCAAAATTCTTTGGATACAAAAGTTACCAGTGCATATAAAAGTAATGGAGAACCTATTAGAGTCGAATTTAAGGAGTTTTTGATGACACCTGAAAGTATTCCCGGCAATGAAAATGGAGAATTTAAAAAAATAATCGAGGATGAATATATTTTTAATAAGAATTATTATGAAAATGATAATACAGTACCTGACTTTTATAAGAACGCATTAAAACTTTTAAATGAAGGTTTCATCAAATGCTTAAGAATTAGTGATTTTAATACTACTGGTTTAATTGGATCAGATAAAAAATCACATACGCCTTGGATTGATTTGACTAAAAATGCTGGTGTAACAGATAAACCAGAGGGTTCTGCAGGAAGTAAGGGGAAAGGAAAGTTTGCTTCATTTATTTGTTCTGATTTTTACACAGTATTTTATAGTACAAAAGCTAATGATGGTTTGGATGCATCCTGTGGAATTTCTCGAATTTCTGGATACGAAAAAGAAGATGGTACGACTACAATTGGCGAAGGATATTATGAAGATGATGAAAGGCCACTTAACTATTGTTTAAATTTAGATAATAGTTTTAAGCGAGATAGTTATGGAACGGATATTTATGTGTTAGGTTTTAAAAGTACCTATGAAAATTGGAAAGAAAAAATGTGTGCTTCTATCATTGAAAATTTTTTTGTAGCAATATATAAAGGTGATTTAGTTGTAACAATCGGAAATGACTATCAAATAAATCGATTTACTATTAAGGAGTATATAGATAATCCAATTATTTCTAAGCATTTATTACCTGATACTAAGTGTTATTATAATATTTTAACAGCGGATGAAGATGATGTATTATTATCAAGTTGTGATATGTTTGAAAAGGAAGATGTTATCTTAAAGTTAAGAAAAGATGATATGGATTTGTCGGATATCAATAAAGTTGCTATTGTAAGATTAACTGGTATGAAAATATTTGATATGACAAAATTGCCAAGGTTAGGAAAATATCATGGTATATTGTATATGCAAGGAGTAAAAGTTAACGATTATTTTAGAAAATTAGAAAATGCTACTCATAGTAATTGGTCAGCAGATAGGGTTCAGGATTCGGCTGATGCTAAACGGAAAATAAAAGAAATAAGAGATTTTGTTATGGAATCAATCAAAAATTTAATGGGTAATATTACATTAGATGAAGTTAGTGCTACAGGGGTAGGGGAAATTCTTCCTGATGAGGATGAATTTTCTAATTCTGAAGATAGTAATAAAAATGAAAGTATAGAAAACGAAATAATAAAAACTATTGAAATTATTGAGACAGGGCCAGAAAAAGTTAAGAAAGAAGAAAAGATAACTAATGAAGAAAATGATGAACTTGGCTTGGTATTAGATGAAAATGGACAAATTATTGATACAAGACCAGAAGTTAACTCTATTGATCCATATCCCGGTCCGAATCCAAATCCTATGCCTCCTAAAGAGAATCGCTATTTAGAAGTTAATAAAAAAATATTGCCAAAAAAATTAAGATTAATGGCAAATAATGGATATTATAAATTAATATTAGCCTTAAATGATAATGAAGAGATCATTAAAATTTGTGTAAATATTTATGGTGAGAGTGGTACGGAAAAAGCTATAATTTTAAATGCTAAATGTTCTATAAAGTCTAAATTATTTGGTTCAACTGTTCCAGTTGAAATTAGTGATAATAGCATAATCCTTAAAAATCTTAATAAGGACTATGTTTATGACTTAGAATTTTATGTTAAAAGTGATGCGATTTGGCCTTTGGAGGTGAAAGTTTATGGTGAGAAATAATAATACATTTTTTGCATATCCGATTTTGTGTAATTATAATGATGATTATAATAGCATTAAGTTTATTGCTGGAACAACTGGGAAAATGACCAAGACTAATAAAAAAGCAACTGTTGAAACTTATGTGGAAATCGAGGATGAAGAAATTAATAAATTATTAAATAGTAAGAAATTAAAAATTGTTACTAAAGTTTTTTGTCCTAGTACAAAATATAGAAAAATATTTGAGATCCAAAGGGGTTTCGATAAAATTGAAATAAATAATAGAGATATTAATAAAAGAGTAGAGCTTACAACTTATATTATCGCTAGTCAAGATGTTTATAATTATTTTTCTTATAATTTTAATGATGATTATAGAGGAATGCAATTTGATATTGAAAAGGGAGCCATTATAGCAATTGGAAAGCAAGAAAGTTTATTTTTTGAAAAAGATATTGATGATTTAACAAAGATAGATTCTGTAGTAAAAATTAGAGATTTAAGGCAAGAAAATGAACCAATGTCTGTAATGTGGGATGATGAAATTATTAAAATAAACCTATCAACATCTGATTATGAACTTTATTGTAGATATTCGGAATATTGTGTTCCAATTGTTAATTCAATGATTGTTATTCCTGGATTGATGTATGTTTTAGATCAGATTGCTTCTGATCAAATTGATATTAATGATGTAATGGATAAGAAGTGGTATAGAGTTCTTTCTAAAAAAATAAGTGAATCTACTGGTAAAGAATTTAATTTGAATTATATTAAAGCAAATGATTCCTTTGAAATTATTCAAAAATTGTTTGATACTCCTATTCACGATGCAATGAAGGAGATTGAGTTAAAATATGGAGGTGAGTTAAGATGATAATTAGATATTTAAAAGAAGACAGCGTTGATTTATTAAAAAAAGTCGATTTAAAATATAATTTAAAGAATTATTCTGGCGTTAATACTTGGCTTAATATTCAGTATCAAAATCAAGGGATAAATTTGTTTGCTTCTTATGAGAAGAAACTTTTTTCGGATTTTACTTTGAAAACAGAGAATGGTGTTGCAGATGATTTTGAAAATATGAAAATAATATATGAGAGTTTAAAAGAATTAACTGATTCACAGGCAAGTGATGAAAGAATTTGGGCTGGTTTAGCTCATGACTATTGTTGGGAATATATGCAGAAAAGATGGCCCCTTCCTGAGAAAAAAGAAGATATGATGGCACATGTTTTAAATAATTATTTTTTTTGGAATAGTACTAAAGCTGTTTTTTTGAATGGAATATCACGGTTATGGTGGTATGCAAGGTATACTTATGATGAAAGATTTGAAAATCCTTATATTTTAACAGAATATATATGTAAAAATGATATAAATGGTAAAATATTTCCGTTACTTGCATGTCGTTTTGCAATGAACCCTGATGTATTTAAAAATATAATATTATCTGTCAAAATGTTTGAGGAAGAAAATAATATTAAGTTAAGCAGAAAGCAATTTAATGGCCTCAAGATGTATTTAAATAGACTAAGTGGGAAAGTAATTATTGATTCTTTGTCATTTGCCGATTTAAAAGATAAGATATATTTAAAATTGAGAAATATAATTAATAGTAAGCAATAGTTAATTTAAAAATATTCTAAGTAGATATAAAATTAATTTTAATATTTAACTTTTAATTAGAAACATTGAGTTTAAAATTTAGTGTTTTACTTTTTATTTATATTATTTCATATCTTTTTTCTTAAATAAGTGCTAGGATTTTATATAATTGATATTCTTTTGTTATTCTGATAAACTTTTAGTAGATGTTAGAAGTCGGGTGAAAATATGCTTGAGAGAGAAATAATTAAAAGAGGAAAAATAGATTTTAGTAAACTTATTCATTATGGATTTATTAAAGAACAGGGAAGTTATCATTATTCTAAAAAGTTTATGAAAAATTTTAGAGCAGATATTGCGATTGATTTAGATGGTAATGTTTCAGGTAGGGTTTATGATTTAAAAACTAATTTGGAATATACTAATTTTAGAATTGAAGATTTAAGTGGATTTGCTCATCAAGTAAGAGAAGAGTATATTTTGATATTGAAAGATATTGCCAAAAATGCATTAGATACAAATTATTTTATTTATGATCAAGCAAATCGTATTACGAATTTAATTATAGAAAAATATAAAGTTTATCCTGAATTTTTATGGGATAAGCATCCTGGGTATGGAATATTTAGAAATAGTAGAAGTAATAAATGGTTTGGAGCTATCTTAAATGTGGATAAAAGTAAGATTATTCACAATTTAACTGGTGAAGTAGAAATTATTGATCTTAAGTTGGATGATAAAGTATCTGATTATATTAATCATGATGGAGTTTATCCGGCTTATCATATGAATAAGAATGCTTGGGTTTCTATTATTTTAGATGATACTTTAAGTGATGAAGAAATAATGAAGCTTGTTGATATTAGTTATGAATTAGCTAATTTATCTGGTTCTTGGATTATTCCGGCTAATCCTAAATATTATGATGTGATTGATGCTTTTTCTAAAAGTGATGTTATTATGTGGCATCAGGATATTAAAGTAATAGCTGGAGATTTTGTATATATTTACTTAACGAAACCTTATCAAGCTATCCTTTTTCAATGTGAAGTGATTGAAGCAAATATCCCTGATGTAAATCATACTCTTTCGATGAAATTAAAGTTATTAAAAAAATATGATGTAAAGGAATTTCCGATTAGTAAGTTAAATTTGTATGGATTTAAATCAGTTCGTAGTGCTAGAAGTATTCCTAAAGAGTTAGCAGAGGAGTTAAAAAAATGATTTGGAATCCATGGCATGGTTGTCATAAAAAAAGTCCGGGGTGTCTTAATTGTTATATGTTTCGGAGAGATGCTAAATATGATTTAGATAGTAATATTGTTCGAAAGACTAAAACGTTTGATATGATTATTAAAAAGCATAGAGATGGAACATACGTAGTAAAAGATGATCTTGTTTATATTTGTATGACTTCTGATTTTTTTATTGAAGAAGCAGATTTATGGCGTAAAGAAATTTGGCAAATGATTAAAGAAAGAAGCGATTTAAACTTTTATATTATTACGAAAAGAATTGAGAGATTTTCAGTTTCCTTACCTGATGATTGGGGGTTGGGATATCCTAATGTAACAATATGTGTTACTTGTGAAAATCAAACAATGGCGGATGAGAGAATTCCTATTTTGCTTTCTTTACCTATCAAACATAAAGAGATTATTCATGAGCCAATGTTAGAGGAAATTCATATTGAAAAGTATTTAGAAACTGGTTTGATAGAACATGTTACTTGTGGTGGAGAGTCTGGTGATCATGCTAGAAAGTGTAATTATGATTGGATTTTAAATATGAGAAATGCGTGTATCAAATATCATGTTCCATTTACTTTTAAACAAACAGGTGCTAATTTTGTTAAGAATAATAAATTGTATCACATTCCTAGAAGTGAACAATTAAAGCAGGCTAGAAAAGCTAATATTGATTTATTTTATTAATTATTTTATGTTATAATTTAAGAGGAGGATTTTTATGGAATATAGACGTTTTAATAATACGATTGTAGCTAGAATTGATAGAGGAGAAGAGATACTTGCGCAAATTAAAGAACTTGCTTTAAAAGAAAATATTAAGCTTGCTCATATTAGTGCCTTGGGTGCAACAAACAATTTTACTGTTGGCGTATATAAAGTGGAGGAGAAAAAATATTATAAAAATCATTTTGTTGGTGATTTTGAAATTGTTTCATTAAGCGGTACGATTAATACGATGAATCATGAATTTTATATGCATATTCATATGAGTGCTGGTAATGATTCAGGTGAAGTTTTTGGTGGCCATTTAAATGAAGCTATTGTTAGTGCAACATGTGAAATGGTTATTACTATTATAGATGGGGAAGTAGATCGCTTTTTAGATGATGAAACCGGATTAAATTTATTTTTGTTTTAAAAGAGAATTTACATCTCTTTTTTCTTCTGTTATAATGATTTTAAGGAGTGAAGGTTTATGAAAAAATGGAAAATTTATGGAATTATTATTACAGTGGTATTGGTATTAGTTTTAATAGGATTATGCTTATATTTCTTTGTGTTTAGGGAGTCTATTACTGAGGCCGAAGCACAAAATATTGCTTATGAATATGCGGGAGTAAGTGCTAGCAATGTTACCATTCTTTCTATTCAAAAAGATAGAGAAGATAGAGAATATGAAATTCGTTTTTATGATGATATGTATGAATATGAAATTGATGTAAATTATAATAGTGGTAGAGTTATTAATTTTGAAAAGGATCTCCGAGATAATGTTGATGCTAATCAAGGTGGTAATACTACTGTATCAATGAGTGAAGATGAGGCTAGAAGTATTGCGTTACAAAGAGTAGGTAAAACTCAAGATGAAGTGACTTTTACAAGAGTTAGAGTTGATAGAGAAAATGGTGTTACTGTTTATGATGTTTATTTTTATGATAATGAAAAAGAATATGAGCTTAGTATTGATGTAGATACCAAAGAAGTTATAAGTTATAAGGAAGATTATTTAACTGGTAATGGTAATAATACAACTTCTACTAATTATATTGGAGCTGATAAGGCAAGAGAAATTGTTTTAAATCATGCTGGACTAACTAGCAATGATGTTAGATTTAATAAGGTTGAATTAGATGTAGATTATGGGATTGCTACTTATGAATTAGAGTTTTATTATAATTATTATGAATATGATTATGAAGTAGATGCCGTTACGGGAGAAATCTTAAAGTATGATAAAGGGAGATAATGAAAAGACTCTTTTAAACCATCTAAACCGGTTTCTTTTATTTGTTTTATTGGAGGATTTTGTTTAAGTTTATTTGGCTTTATTTATGCTATACCTAATCTTGGGGTATTTGGTATTGTGTGGACTATTTTAGCTGTGCTAGTTACTTTGTATTATGCTATTAATTTGTTTACGAAAAAAGGATTATCATTATATAAAATTGAAGTGGAAGAGAAGAAGACTAAATAAAAACAAGTCTTTTTTCATATGATTTAATATGAAAAAGATTGGTATTGTTATTCGTGATTTTAAGGAAAATTCAAAAGAATTTGTTGGATGTCGCAAAGATGTTGTAGATGCATTTTCAAAATGTCCAGTAGAAATTATTTTAATTCCTGTCTATTTGGATTTTAATAAAGTTTTATACTTGGTTAATTTATGTGATGGTGTTGTTTTAACTGGTGGAGATCATTTTCTATCAAATGATTTTTTATTAGTAAATTATTTATATCAACGTAATATTCCAACCCTTGGTATTTGTCTTGGTATGCAAGCAATGGCACTTAGTTTTGGAAGTGGAGAAGAAATAGATGTTTCTTCGTTCCATAATAAAAAAAATAATGATACTCATCATATCATTATAAAAGAAAATACTTTGCTTTCAGAGATTATTCATGAAAAGTGTGTTTTAGTTAATAGTAGACATAAAACAGGAATATCTGATACTAGTTTAGATGTAAGTGCTAAATCGGAAGATGGAGTCATAGAAGCAGTGGAAGATAAACAAAAACGTTTTTTTTTAGGTGTAGAGTGGCATCCTGAATCTTTTATAAATAAAAATAGTGATTTAATATTTGAGGCATTTATTAAATCACTTTATTAATAAGTTTATTAATTCTTGTTTTTCTGATTCATTTATAAAAGCACACTCAATGGCATTTTTATTCATTATAATCAAATCTTCATCCGTAAACTTAAAAGTAACTTTTAAATCTTTATAAGTTTCATTTAAAGTAATATTAGATACTGTTCTATTATCTGTGTTTAATGTTACTTTAATTCCCTTATCAAATAATTTTTTGATAGGGTGTTCTTTTAGTTTGGTATACATGTTGGTATCTAAATTACTTTTTGGACATACTTCTAGGGTTATGTCTTTTTCTTTGATTAAATTTAGGGCTTCATCACTTTCTATCGCACGTACGCCATGACCAATTCTTTTGGCTCCTAAATTAATCGCATTTATGACACTTAGAGCACCATCTGCTTCACCAGCATGAATGGTAAAAGGGATACCTTCTTTTTTTGCTATATCAAATAGTTCTTTGTAATCATTAACAGGATAAGCAGCTTCATTGCCGGCTAGATCAATTCCCACTACACCTTGGCCTAAATATTTTTTAGCATATTTAATAATTTCTAAATTTTTACCAAATGAATCGCCACGCATCATACATAATATTAAATTGGTTTTAATTGGTACTTCTCTTAATCCTTTTAGTATAGAGGTAATTACTTCATCTAACGTTAGTCCACTTTCTAAATGCTTATTTGGAGCAAAACGTATTTCAGCATAAATGACATTGTCTTTTTGTAGGTCTTCAGCAAGCTCTTTTGATACTCTTATCAAATTTTCTTTAGTTTGCATGATTTTTAAAGGAATATCAAATTTATCTAGATATTCCTTTAATGAATTTGTTTTTTGAGAAACAGTTGAAAGTTTTCTTGCTTCTTCTAAACTAATATTTAATAACTCACTAATTGTAGTTGGTCTAATGCTTCCATCTAAATGAAGATGCAATTCAATTTTTTTCATATGTTATCTCTTTCGTAAAAGTTTTTAATAGAAGTAAGTACTCTTTGGATGTTATCTTCTGTGAATGGTTTATTTAAGACATCAAGTACACCATAGTTAAATGCTTTCTTGATGGTTTCTTCAGTATCGTCACCAGTTATAATAACAACAGGAATTTTATCCATTAGATTTTGTTCTCGTAAATAGTCAAGTACTTCAAAGCCATTTAGACTTGGCATGTTTAAATCAAGAAGAATGGCATATAAATTATTATTTTCAATAATATCGATTGCTTCACGTCCATTTCTTGCTTTTAAAATATTAAATTCGTCTTGAATATTTTTTTCAAGGAAATTTAAGATGATATTAGAATCATCAGCGATTAATATTAATTTTTTTTCATCATCACTAAAATATTTGTCTAATAAATTTATTATTTTATTTACAGTATTAACTAAATTTTGATAATTGTTTTCAATATAACCTAAATCATTTTCTTTTCCTTTTAATTCATGAGCTAAGAAAACTTCAGCTTCATTCATAAAGCCTAAATATTTTGCTTCACTTTTCATACTGTGAGCTAGAATAGCATAATTAGCACAATCTTTGGCATTTTTATAATATTCTAAACTGCTTAATTTCTCTTTTAAGGAGTCTTTAAAATCTTTTAAATTTTCATTGTAAGAATCCATATCTCCCCAAAATTCTAAACTTCCTTTTACATCTACGTTATTATTAACTAATAAGTCTACCTTTTCCATACACTATTTACCTCCCAAATACTTATTAATAACTTTATTTAGTAGTTTTCTATCAATTGGTTTTGATAGGTAACTATTAAATCCAACACTTAAATATTTTTCATCTGTTCCTTCAATCGCATCAGCGGTTAAGGCAATAACAGGTGTTGTAAAATCTTCATGTTCTCTTAATTTGTAAAGAGTTTCAACACCGTTCATTTTTGGCATCATAATATCCATAAAGATTAGATCATAATGTTTGTCATTAACTTTTTCGAGAGCTTCGAAGCCACTTATAGCAGTGTCTACTTCAAAGTTGTAAGGTTTCATAAGAGTTTCGGCTACTTTTAGATTGATTTTAGAATCATCTACAATTAATATTTTTTTATCGTTATATTGTGTATAATTAATTTCTTCTTCTTCGTTTTCGTTAGTTTCTGGTACTTCCATACTTACAATTTCTTGTTCTAAATAAACTCGGAATGTTGAACCTTCACCATATTTAGAGAAAACAGTAATTCTTCCACCCATTAAATCGACAAGACCCTTTGTAATAGCAAGCCCTAATCCGGTTCCTTCTGTCGTTGTATTTTTATCTTCATCCACACGTTCAAATTTTCCAAATATCGTTTCTAGCTTTTCTTTTTTTATACCGTGACCAGTGTCTTTTACAGAGATGTACATTAAACAAGTTTTAGTATCTAGGCGGTTGATGCAATTAACATTAAAGATTATTTCACCTTTATCAGTATATTTGGCAGCGTTGGTCAAGATATTTAAAATTACTTGTTTTACTTTGGAAACGTCACCACGTAATATTCCAGGTAAGTCTGGAGAGAATACCATTTTAAATTCTATTGGTTTTTCTTTTATTCTTGGTAAAACTAATTTTCTTAGACCATCAAATATTTCTCTTGGATTGTAATTTTTTGGTATAATTTCCACTTTGTTTGCTTCAATTTTAGAGATATCGAGAATACCATTTACGATTTCTAGAAGTTGTTTAGAT
Source organism: uncultured Mycoplasma sp. (assembly GCA_946500895.1). Lineage (GTDB taxonomy): Bacteria > Bacillota_I > Bacilli_A > RF39 > UBA660 > Caccenecus. The sequence goes on from CAMMXG010000005.1 coordinate 17,691, forward strand.
GCATCAACAATATCTCCGGCATATTCTTTCGTTTCTTTTAAATCATTTGAATCAAGCATACATTCACTAAATCCAACAATGGCATTTAATGGTGTTCTTATTTCATGAGACATATTGGATAAGAAATCAGTTTTTGCCCGGTTGGCTTTTTCTGCTTGATCTTTTGCTGCATTTAATTCCTTAATCATTTGTACGTCTGGATTTTCAATTGTATGATACATAATAAATATGATTATTGATTGGAAGAAAATCATTAAAGTTAATTTTGGATTTATTTGTTGAATTATAATTACTAAAGTTCCAAAGATAATATAAGCAAGTAGGGGAATATATTGTTTATTTACTATTTTTTTGATATTTTTAATTAGACAGTATAACATAATTATAATGAATAAGAAGGAAAAGGCATAATTAATGTTTACGCTTAATCCATATGAATAAGTACTTGTTCCATCACTATATATATTAATTGGACAAACAAAGATGATTAAACCTATTATGATAGCAAAAATCTTTGTAATTGTATTAAAATGCTTTCTTTTTTCTAAATCAAAGGAAATGGAAATGACATAGTAAGTAAAACTAAGTCCCCATAAAAAGTAAAATACAATATATAATCTTGCAATAAATTGATTAATTAAAGAATTTAAGTCAAATATTTGAAAAGCAAAGAAACCATAAATATCGATACATAATCCAAAAATCGTTAATAATAACATTTTTGAAAACAATTGTAATTGCATACTTTTAATGTTTTCTTTTGACTTAAATACAATAAATACAATTAATAAGAATAACAAACTTGCAATAGAAAGAGCAACGCTAAAATATCCCACAATATCACCGCCTATAAATTATTTTTTTCTTTGTAAACTTATACCATTTGATTCTACTTTAGAATAATCTAAATGATAATCTTCGATTAATTGTCTATTTACTACTTTACCTCCAATATTTCTTGGAATAACATTTGTGAATATCCATTCGTATGGTATAGACATTTCATCTAAATTATTATAACATATATCTTTTAATATTTCTTTAATTTTTTCTTCTTGTCCTACATATTCAGGTTTTAACACAACAAAAGCTACAGGGACTTCTTGTTCTGAATTATGAGGTACTCCAAGAACATGTGATTCAGCAACATAAGGTTGACTATTTAAAAACTCTGCTATTTTATTAGGATGAACATTAAATCCACATCTCATGAAAGTATCTGAAATACGTTCTGCAAAGTAAAAGTGTCCGGTTTCATCACAATAACCTAAGTCTTTTGTATGTAACCAAATTTTTCCATCACGATGTGTGATTAAAGCTTTTTTGGTTTCTTCTTCATTATTAAGATATCTTTGCATAATAGTAGGTGCACTTACACATATTTCTCCTATTTCATTATATTTTAGTTCTTCATCAGTTCCAGGTTTAAAAATACCCATGGTAGTAAGTGGTAAAGGTGTACCAATACTTCCAAATTTATATTCTCCTTTTGGACCAGTTGCACCACCTAAACATTCAGTAGTACCGTATCCTTGTTTTACATATATTCTATCTTTATTTAATTTTTTCTCAACATCAGTAGGTAATTTTGCTCCACCAGAAATGGCGTTTTTCATTGGCTCGAGTTTTCCACTATTAAATAAATCGCTTCTACTCATATATATAAAATGAACTGGACCACCTGTAAATTGGGCTGGTTTAATTTTATCGATGACTTCTGCTATTTTGTCTGTTACTAAATTAGGTATCATGACAGCTTGAGTGCCTAAGATTCCCTCGTAATGCATTACTGAAAAGCCATAAGAAATTGATTGAATTAAAATGTCTAGGATTTTGTCTCCTTTTTCATAATCAATATCTGCGAGTAAATGTTGAAAAGCTTGAGAATTAATATTCTCATTGGTAAATATTGCCCCTTTAGGAACTCCGGTTGTTCCACTTGTACCAATAATTGCAGCAGTACTGTTTTCTTTATAAAAAGGTTCTTCAACTTTTCGATTCTTTCCAGTCTTTATAAATTCATCCCATGTAATTATATTAGAATTATAACTTATTCCATAGTCTTTAAACGGAGCAGGTTCACCTTTTAGTTTTGCAGCAGTATTGGCTATCTTTTTTAAATAATTTGGAATTAATCCTGTTCCATCTGTTATAATAACACATTTTACACCACAGTTGTTGAAAATATCTTTGTATTTTTCGTAAAAGCCACTAAATATTACAACTTTATCTATATCGTTTTCAATTAGTATTTTTTCTAGTTCTTTGCTTGGAAGACTTGGTATGATAGGATAAGATACTCCACCTAGGTAATTTAGGCCATAAATTGAACATCTAGATTCAGGGATGTTTGGTAATATAATAGGAATGATTTCTTCTTTTTTCGTTCCTATACCATCAAAAGAGTTGGCAAGTTTTCGACATTCTTCTAAATAAGTTTTATAGCTTATTTTTAATCCACCTTCTAAATTGTTACCAGGTATCCACATTGCAGTAGAATCAATATTTTCTTTAGAATATTTTTCAAGCATTTGATAAATACTCATGTTAATATCAATATTGTTTGGATCAATTTTTTTGTAAATATTCATCCAGGGTTTATCAACACTAGCATACCCCGTTAATATACTTTTCACTTGTTTTAAATGATCTTTTTCAAGATTCATTTGATCGATATCCATAATTTCCCTCCTGTTATAAAATAATCCAATTTAACTATAATATAAATTTTAAAAGATTTCAATATTAACTTTTTGTTTTATTTAATAAAATTAGACCATTTTATAATTTTAGGAAAGTTATTAAAATGGAGGTATTTAAAAAATATTTTTTCTATGATATACTTACTATAGAAAGTAGGGAATATAGTGAAATTAGATGGAAAAGTAGCAATTGTTACTGGTGGTGCAATGGGTATTGGTAGAGGTATTGTGAATGTGTTCCTAAAATATGGGGCAAAAGTTGTTATTCTTGATAGTTCTGAAAAACTTAAAGATACGATTTTAGATTTAAATAATAAGTATCCCGGAATGATTAATGGCTTTATTGTTGATATTCGAAAACAATCTATGCTTGATGCAGTTTTCAGTGAAGTTAAAAATACTTATGGTACTGTTGATATCCTTGTTAATAATGCGGGAGTATGTAAGCTTGCTAGTTTTGAAGATATGAGCGAAGAATTACGAGATTTTCACTTTGATATTAATATTGTTGGTACTTGGATGGTTACTCACACTTTTTTACCACTTTTAAAGATAAGGGGTGGTGCAATTGTTAATTTATCAAGTGTAACAGGGCCTTGCGTAGCTGACCCAGGTGAAGTTGCTTATGCGACTAGTAAGGCAGCAGTTCTTGGGTTTACCAAAAGTTTAGCTGCAGAATTAGTTAAAGATAAGATACGTGTTAATGCGATTATGCCAGGTTATGTTGCAACACCTATGGTAGAGGGTATGGCAAAAGAATCAAATAGTAGTGATCCGACATCTGTTGTAGATGGTATTGCAAAGGCCATTCCGATGGGTAGACTTGCAGAGCCAGAAGAAATTGGAGAGTTAGCAGCTTTTCTAGCAAGTAGTGAGGCTAGTTATATTACTGGTCAAGGGATTGTAATAGATGGTGGTTCTACTTTACCTGAGACTATGACTATGGGAGTATAATATGAAATTTGATATAAAAAATGTTTTAATGTTTGTGATGGTGGCTTTATTAGCTTTTTTGGCTATCTATAAAATATTTAGCAAAGAAGAAATTACTGTTAATGACGATAAAGTTACTGATGAAGCTGTTTTTGATGTTACAGTAAGTGCTGAAGTAGCAGTAAAGCTTTATTATGAAAGTGATAGAAAATATTATTTGTATGGATTAGATGAAGTAATGGTTACGTATAAGAATGAAACTAAAACTTTGAAAAGTTTTTTGAGTGATGGAGTATCTATTGAAGATTTGGTTAGTCATATGGAAACTAATGCTTTTTATGATGGTGGTACTAATCTTTATCGTGATGATACAACAGCAGTTTTGGTTTGTCATCGCATTATTGGTAATGGCACTTATAATGAGAATGTTTATATTGGTAACTCTAGTATGGGTTTTGAGGAAGGATTTTGTAGATAATTATGGAATTAACTAAAGTAATGGAAGAAAGAAGAAGTGTAAGACATTATAATGATAAAAAATTAGATAGAAAAACAATTGTAGATATTTTAAATTATGGTATTATGGCACCATCAGCACATAACAGGCAACCTTGGCATTTTATTGTTGTAGAAGATCAAGCCAAAAAAGAGAATATTGCTAATGTGCTTGAACATTCTAGTGATGATCCGGTAATGGTTACTTGTAATGTCATAAAAGAATGTAGTGCGCTTGTTTTAGTTTTTGCTGATATTACAGAGGAAGTTATGGATGTTCAATCAGTTGGAGCTTGTATTGAAAATATGGTTTTGAGAGCAAAAGATTTAGATGTTGCTAGTTTGTGGATTGGCTATATTTTAAGAATAGAAAAAGAGCTTCAAAAAGAATTTTCTTGTGATAAGAAGTTGATTGCCGCAGTAGCGCTTGGATATACTGATCATTTTCCAAGTAAACGACCTAGAAAAACATTAGAAGAAGTAAGTGAGTGGTATTAATTTATGAAGAAAAAGGTTGTTATTTTGCTTGTGGTTTTGGTTGTGACGATTGGTGTTTGTGTTGGAGCATATTTTCTTTTTACAAATGATAGAAATATACCAAATGTTCCTCCCGAACCAGAGATCACAGAAAATAATAAGAATACACTTGATAATGATACGATGCCTAGAGTAGATGCTAGTTTGGCAACCCAGCCTTTAATGGATGCCTATGTAGAATATTTTGCTAATGAAGATATTTTAACCGATGTCAAAAATAATTATACAAATACTCATCCAGCTTATGAAAAGTTAGTTAATAATGAAACAGATTTAATCATTGTTACTGAGCCAAGTGAAGAAGAACTAAAGATGGCTCATGATGCCGGAGTAGAGCTTACAATTACAAAAGTTGTAAATGAAGGATTTGTTTTCTTTGTTAATGCCCAAAATCCTGTTAATGGACTTACTTTAGAGGAAATTGTGGACATTTATTCTGGGGAAGTTAATTATTGGAATGAAGTTGGTGGAAATAATAGCAGAATTATTCCTTATCAAAGACCAATTAATTCAGGAAGTCAAACTGGAATGCTTTCTTTAGTGATGAAAGATGTACCAATGAGGACACCAACTAGTGAAGAGGCGATTGAATCCATGGGTGGTATTATTGATATTGTCGCTGATTATGATAATAATATTGATGGAATTGGATATTCTTATTATTACTACGCTAATGTGATGTATCATACTCCAGATATTAAGTTTTTAGCGATTGATGGGGTAGAGCCATCTTATGAGACGATAGGAAATGGAACTTATCCACTTATGACCGCTTATTATATTGTCACCAGAAGTGATGCTGATGAGAAAACTTTAGCATTTAAAGATTTACTTTTATCAGAGGAAGGCATGAAAGTAGCCGAGGAGGCAGGTTATGTCCCAACGCAAACAAATTAAAAAAGGTGATATATTCTTTTATCTTTTTTTAGTGATATTAGTTTTGGCTATTGTTGGAGTTACTATTTGGTTAATATATGATAAAAATCGTGTTGATAACTTAGATGATACTAACAATCCAACTAATAATCAACCTGATATGCCTTATTTTACTTTTGAAAGTGTTAGTGAGGCACCTGTTATGGATGTGTTTTCTGAATATTATTACAATCCCATTGATATTAAATATGTTAATCATAAAGTAGTAATTGATGGATTAAAAAATCAGGAAGTTCAAAATAAAGTTAATAGTGCCTTAAGTGAATTAGAACTTTATCAAAATCGTGATGGGGAAGAATATTGTAATGTTACTTTTAATGTATCTAATGTGTTATCTGTTTCTTGTAATGGCAAATCGAAAAATATTAACTTAGTTACAGGCGAAGAAATAAAATTAGAAGATATTTTACAACATGATAGTAATTTAAGATTTATTTTACTTGATAGTATTTATAAAAATATGTGTGCTTGGGGTGGATGTGATCCTGAGTATTGGTACGATCAAACTGAATATAACGATGCTGATGATTTTGTTACTGAAATTTTTAGAGATATTCAAAAAAAAGATTATGAGCTTATTTTGTATAATAATAGCTTTTATTTAGAAACGGATATAGATGTAGAAATTGGCTTGGGTGGATTTTACTTTTCTGATTTTCTAGATGATGTTACTATTTATGATCGCTTTTTAACTGATGAAAATATTTATGAAGAAGAACCTAGTCGTTTTTGTCATCCTCAGGATTGTACTGATTATGAATCAGAATATTCTTATGATATGATGGATTTTATTGCGGATAATGTGTATTTGAGTGGAAGCTTATATAATTTTACTAATACTGATCTTTTAGAAAATGATTATGAAGAAAAAGATTTTGATGATGAGGCAATAGAGAAGCTTTATGATTATATTAATGAGTTGTATAATTTAGATGTTTCTGATAATTATCAATATGTTCAGATTTTTGGATATCTTTATAATACAAATTTGGGATATACTAATGTAATTATTGAGATGGAAGAAACTGAGCTAAATTATGAAGATTTTCGAAAAAGGTTGTTCAATGAAGTTGATAGAATAGACCCTATATCTAATAAAGAAATTTTGGATGTCAGTATTATTATTGATAGTAGTGGCAATATAAGTAAGTTAGAAGATGATCCAAATAAATTATTTGTTAACTTTGAGGAAATATTAGCTAGTTATATTACAAATGATTATAATTTGAATGGAAGTAATAGTCCATTTTATAGTTACATAGATGTATGTTATATGGAAGATGATTATAATGAGTGTATGGCTAATTTGGATTTTATGAACTTGGTTAAGAGTGCTAGTTATAGTATTGATTTGGAAAATAGAAGAATTTATATGCGTTATACAGAAGGAGATGGAATTATGGCTTATGCTTATATTTCAACATTTATTCCTTTTGAATTATTTGAACTGAAAACTACTTAATTGTAGTTTTTTCTTTATTAAGTATAGTCAAAAATATAAATTATTGATATAATAAAGTAATTAAGGATATGATAATATGAATCGTTATGAAAGTACAAAAAGAGTTAGTTTTTTAGGAATTGTTGGCAATGTTTTTTTGCTTATTATCAAATTTATTGTGGCAATATTTAGCCATAGTGAGGCTATGATGGCTGATGCAGTTAATTCAGCAGGAGATATTTTTTCTTCAATCATGTCTTATATTGGTAATAAAATAGCTTGTGTTCCTAGTGATGATGATCATAATTTTGGTCATGGTAAAGCAGAATATATATTTTCGATGTTTATTAGTATTTTTATGATTATAATTGGGGTAAAAATTCTTTTTGATTCTATTATGGCTATTATAGAAGGAGATACTTTTCAATTTTCTATTTATTTAATACTTGTTTGTATCGTAACTATTGTTGTTAAATTACTACTTTATTTATATGCAAGAAAGAGTTATAACAATCATCATAATATTCTCGTTAAAGCAACCATGAAGGATCATCGAAATGATATGTTACTTACACTTGGTACTTTATTGTCAGTTATATTAGGTTATTTTGGATATTATTTTTTTGATGGAATATTTGGCTCTATTACTTCTATATATATTATTGTTACAGGGCTTGGTATTATGATGGAAGCTTACCATGTTTTAATGGATGCATCTATTAGTAAAAAAGATAAAGATTTAATTGTGGAGTTTATTTTAAATAATCAAGATGTTGTGAAAGTAGAAGATTTTTATACTGTTCCAGTTGGTTACAAATATGTTGCTGTTTTAACGATTGATTTAGATGGAAATATGAGTACGTTTGCATCTCATGAGATAGCTGATACTATTGAAAAAGAAATTACTAAAAAGTTTAAAAAAATATATAAAGTTATTATTCATGTTAATCCGGTAGAGAGGTAATAAAATGTTTTTTGTAATAGAGTTTGTAGTGTTATTTGTCATTGTGTTTATTATTGTTTATACGAGTAGTAAAAATGAAGAGAAAAATAAGGGATATAATATATTATCTATCAATCAAGATGTACCTTATTATAGAGATATACCTACTTCTTTAGAAGATGCATTTTTTGTTGGTTCTTTGTTTGGACTTGCAGATAATATTAGTGATTTTATAGGGGCAATGATTTTAAAATGGTTAAAAGAGAAAAAAATTAAGCTGGTTAAAGAAAATGATAAGATTTATTTTGATATGTCTAATTATTTTAAAACAGAAGAAGGTTATGAAAGAGATATTTATATTAAGCTTTTAGTGGCGAGTGGTTCTAATAAAAGATTAGAAGAACACGAATTTGCAGCTTTTTTTGAACAGGATGATGTTATTAAATGGCTTAATGATATGTTTCAGGAAATAAAAGATAATTATGAAGAAAAGGGACATTTTAAAAGAAAAGTATATGGGTTTAAGTATCAGTATTATATTAGTGATGAGTTAAAGAAGAAAGCTTATCAGTTAGCAGGCTTAAAAAAGTTTTTGAAAGATTTTTCTCGAATACATGAAAGAGAAGCAATAGAAGTTGTTTTATGGGAGGATTATCTTATATATGCGCAGTTATTAGGTATTGCAGATGAAGTGGAAGAACAAATGGAAAATATATATCCTGATTTTAATAGAATAATTGATTATAAAATATTAAAAGCATCAGTATTTACTAGTTTATCTATTTCCCTTAGCATTGTTTTAACTTCTTTAATTGGTGGTGTGGGTAAAAATAAATAAATAATTGATGTTAAATGTGGTACAATAGGTTTGGTTAATCTAGATAAGTGCAACACTTTTTGTCTCCACGTAACTTTAACAGCGGTAATGCTAACGTGTTCATTGTGAATACGAGTGGCAACCTCAACAACGACTGGGTGGATAACACGTGGGGTGTGCGCCCAATATCCTTTTAAACTTAGTATTTGGTTAAGGCTAAATAAAAAAGCATTAGGATACAAGATTAGCCATTGGATAATTCCTAAATAATTAATATTGATGTTTTAAATCTTGTATTTAAAATTAGGACAATATTAGGGCTGGAAATACTCTAGCCTTTTTATATGACAAAGTAAGACAAAACTTGTCAAAATAATCTCCTAGATAAGTGCTTTTATCTATTGTATAATAATTATATTCTTTATAACAAAGGGGATTTTGGATGGAAGAAATAAATTATTACAACGAAATTAAAAATTTGATTGAGAATTATGAAGTTAATCATAGAGTACGCATTTTCCAAGACAATAGTGAAAAATTACAAATGAACTGGAATATAGGACGATTGTTAGTAGAGGCGCAGGGTAGTTTAAATCGCGCCAAATATGGTGATGGGTTAATTAGGAAATGGTCTAAAGAATTTGAAGCAATTTATGGAAAAAATTATAGCCATACAAATTTAAGATATATGCGTCAATTTTATCTGTTATTTCCAATTTATCACTCACTGAGTGATAAATTAACCTGGACTCATTATCGATATTTATTACCTATTAAAAGTAAAAATGAAAGAAACTATTATATGAATCAAGTAATACTTAATCATTTATCAGTAAGAGAACTAAGAGGATTAATTAAAAGCAAAGCATATGATAGATTATCATATGTAGATAAAGAAAAAATTGAATTAATAGATAATCATACTACTTTAAGTATAGAGGATATGATTAAGGAACCAATATTAATTAAAGTAGATAAACGAGCTAGTAAATTAGATGAAAAAGCTTTACATAAGTATATTATTAATATGCTAGAAGATAGATTCTTAGAATTAGGGACTGGATTTGCTCTTGTTGGGCATGAATTTAAAATTAAAATAAATAATCATATATTTAGAATAGATTTATTATTCTTCAATATAAATTTAAACTCTTACATTGTAATAGAATTAAAAACAAGAGAGTTTAAGCCTCAAGATATAGGACAATTAGAATTATATGTAAATTATATTGATAAAAATATTAAATTATCTAATCATAATAAAACTATTGGTATATTAATAGTTAAAAAGAAAGATAAATATGTAATAGAGTATGTTACTAATAAAGAGGTTTTTATTACAACTTATAAATTAGTATAAGTAAATAATGATTGTATTGTTTTGCTCGATAATGTTATAATTGGGTTGGTTAATCTAGTTAAATGAAGCTAGTCTCCGTCTAACTTTAATGCTACGAACAGTAATGCTTGGGTGTTCAATGTGAATTCGACTGGCAACCTCAACAACAACGTGAATAACACGCGAGGTGTGCGCCCAATACCCTTTTAAACTTAATATTTGGTTAAGGCTAAATAAAAAAGCATTAGGGTACAAGATTAATCATTGGATTTATTCCTAAATAAATAGTATTGATATTTTAAATCTTGTATTTAAAATTAGGACAATGTTAAATAGCCTCAAATTTAATTTGAGACTATTTGTTTTATTTATGACAAATTTGGACAAAACATTACAAAATAATCCCCTAGTTATAAGTATTACTTTGTTATATAATAGATGTATTCTTTGCAGTAAAGGGGATTTTGTTATGAATGAAGAAAAATATTTGGAAGAAATAGAGTATTTAATTAAGAAAAACGAGATTGGTAAACGTAGTAGAAAAATAGAGGAAAATAGTAGTTTAGTGGAAACATATTGGCAGGTTGGCAAAATTATTGTGGAAGCCCAAGGAGGAAGCAAAAAAGCTAAATATGGGAATGAATTAATTAAGAAGTGGTCAGTTAAATTAACAAAAGTTTATGGTAAAGGATATAACATTACTAGTTTAAAACGTTTTCGGCAATTTTATTTGATTTTTGAAAAAGGTGCCCCAGTGGGGAACCAAATAAGTTGGACTCATTATCGAGAATTATTGCCTATTAAAGATGAGAATAAGAGAAATTTTTATATTAATTTGTGTATCAAAAATAATTTATCTAAAAGAGAGTTAATTAATGAAATAAAATTTAATGCATATGAAAGATTAGTTGATAAACCTCCTAAAATTGATATTATTACTTCATCAAAATATTCTATAACTACAGATATGAAAAATCCAATTATTATTCCTGTTAATAATAAGATAAAGAATGAACATGATTTAGAATTAAATATTCTTGCTAATTTAGATTTTTTCTTTAAACAATTAGGTAGTGGATTTTTATATGCAGGACATCAATATAAAATAACTGTTGATAATAATAATTATTTTATTGATATTTTACTATTTAACATTGAATTAAATTGTTATATTGTTGTTGAATTAAAACTTCGAAGTTTAAAAATGGAAGATAAAGCTCAAATGGAATTTTATATGAAATTAGTTGATGAAAGAGTTAAAAAAACATTTCATAACAAAACAATAGGAATACTTATTACTAAAGAAAGTGATAAGCTTATAATTAATTTTATTAAAAGTGATGATATTATTCCTTTATGTTATGAATTAGTAAAAAGTTAGTTGTAATTATCTTGCTATAACTTTATAATAAAAGTGGTTAATCTAATATAGAAGCATGTCTCCGAATCGCTTTAACTCTAGTGGTAATGCTAACGTGTTCTATGTGAATTCGAATGGCAACTTTGGCAACAACAACGTGAATGGTACGTTAGGTGTGCGCCCAATACCCTTTTAAACTTAATATTTGGTTAAGGCTAAATAAAAAAGCATTAGGGTACAAGATTAACCATTGGATTTATTCCTAAATAAATTATATTGATATTTTAAATCTTGTATTTAAAATTAGGACAATATGAAAATAACCTCAATTGAATGGGGTTATTTTTTCTTAATGATTATTTCAAAACCATTTTTATTTGCAAGTTCTAGTAAATCTTTAAATAAATAATTGCTTCTTCCTAGTTCATTTGATTGACACCAATCTTTTGATTTATTGATAGTTTTTGCAAATTCTTTTTGAGTTAAGTCTGTAGCTTGTCTCATAAATTTTAGAATGTCATTAGGTTCATAATTGTTTGCTTTTATTTCCATAAGCTACACCTCTAGTTTGCATTATAACAAAATATATTTTTAATATTTTTAAATGCGTATTGACAATACATTATTAATTTGATATATTGTATTTAAATATAAGCGTATTACAAATACGCTTATAGTATATAATTTTCTTTTCAGAAAATAAATGAAGGTATACTTCATGAAAGGGTGTTGAATATGAAATTCAAAGTTTTAAAGCAAAGTCATTTAAAGAGAAATATATTAATTGGAGTAATAGTAGTAGCAATCATTAGTGCCATTGTACTTAATTTTACTAGAGCAAAATATAGAAATACACAGTCGATACCACTTGTAAATGGCACGATTAATTATAGTTTGGCAGATTTAAATATTGTAGCGATTACTGTTGATGGAGAACCATCTGATACTATACCAGAAGGTAATTATGAATTAACAGAAGAAAGCTATTGTACCATAAATGGCGAAGAAGATAGCAGTATTACTATCAGCTATGAAGCGGATATACAACTACTTACTTTAACACCATTTACAACTAAGGGAACTAAATGTTATTTAGATTTTAAAAAAGCAACCACACGACCAGTTGACACAACATTACTAGGAACAATCAATGTTAATTTAGATACCCCAGACTTTAGTAAATCCAGTTGCACGAATGGTAGTAACGATGGAGGCGATTGCGGAGAAGAAACTGTAGGAATTTATGAAGAAACAACTAGTAGAGGAACAACTTACTACTGGCGTGGGGATGTAGATAATAATTACTTGATATTTGCAAATAAATATTGGCGAATTATCCGAATCAATGCAGATGAAACAATACGAATTATCTATAGCGGAGAAAAATCAGAAGTGGATGCAGCTGGAAAGGAGAGAGTGTTAGCAAATGGATATTATGATGGAATTACCGATTATAAACAAATCCAAGAAAGTGCATTCAATAGTTTGAGAACTGCAAGTTACTATGTAGGATATACATACCAAACGAATGCACAAAGGCCAAGTAGTCAAAATGAAGGAACCGCAAGTACAATCAAAGAAATATTAGATACATGGTATAGTAATAATTTAGCAAGTTATGATAATAAAATAGCAAGTGGAGGAAGTGCAGGATTCTGTAATGACAGAAATTCATATTTGAATACTAGTGGAACAACAGCATCATGGGTAGCAAGTGGAAGTACTATTTATTATGCACCATTTGTAAGAGTATATACAACACATCAACCAACCTTAGAGTGTGGTAATAATAGTGATTTGTATACAACAAAGATAGGACTCAGTACAGCAGATGAAGTTATGTATGCAGGACAAGGTAATAGTAATTTGGGATATTATCTTTATACAGGGAGTTCTTATTGGACCATGTCTCCGTATTATTATAATGTTTATGCTCGTGTGTTCTATGTGCATCGGTATGGCTATCTCATGGACACCACTGTGGATACCGTGTATGGTGTCCGACCTGTCATTAATCTTTCATCTGATGTTACCATAACAGGAACTGGTACAATAGATGACCCATACCAGGTAGTTGGAGCTTAAGCTCCTTTTTCTTTTTTTTAAATTTCATTCATTTATTAAAGACAAAATTAGAATAATATGTTAAAATATTTTTAGTTATCTAATAATTTATAAAGAGGTGTAGCATAAATGGCAAAGGTAATATCATTAGTTAATCAAAAAGGTGGAGTTGGTAAGACGACCACTAGCATCAATTTAGCTGCAGCTTTGGGAGTAGAGGGTAAAAAAACCCTTTTAATTGATTTAGATCCCCAAAGAAATGCTACGACTGGACTAGGACTTTCTAATGGTGATTATGAGCATGATGTTTATGAAGTTATGGCCGGAGTGTGCAGTATAAATAAGGCAATAAAAAAAACGAAATTTAAGAATTTATCCATTTTACCATCAACCATTAATTTAGCTGGTGTGGATGTAGAATTTGTTAAAAAAATGTTAGAAGATCCTGAGTTTAGACAAAATGAGCAATTAAGAAAAGCAATAGAAGAAATTAGAGATAGCTATGATTATATTATCATTGATTGTCAACCAGCTTTGGGGCTTGCAACGATGAATGCATTGGTCGCAAGTGATTCTGTTATTATTCCTGTTCAATGTGAATTCTTTGCACTTGAGGGAATTACACAACTTCTAAATTCCATTATTATGGTTCAATCAAGTATGAATCCAACTTTAAGAATAGAAGGAGTACTTTTGACAATGCTTGATGGTAGAACGATTATTGGCTTAGAAGTTATTGAGGAAGTTCGTAAATACTTTAAAGATAAAGTGTTTAATACGATTATTCCTAGACTCGTAAGACTCGTAGAAGCACCAAGTCATGGAAAACCGATTAATGAATATGATCCCAAAAGTAAAGCGACAATGGCTTATGCCAATTTAGCAAAGGAAGTGATTAGTCGTGACCGAAACTAGGAAGAAAGCTTTAGGAAAAGGATTAGAACAATTATTTTCTAATGAAGTTATTAACTTTGATAACTTTGAAAAGGAAATTGTGGATGAGGGTAAAACTAGTGGTGGAATTGTGGAAATTCCCCTTGATGAAATTAGGAGTAATCCTTATCAGCCACGTGTTATTTTTGACTCTGAAGCATTAGAAGAACTTGCCAATTCCATTAAAGAACATGGTGTGATTCAACCTATTATTGTTAAGAAGGGTATTAAAGGATTTGAATTAGTAGCAGGTGAGCGTAGAACAAGAGCAGCTCGGCTTGCCGGACTTAAAAATATTCCAGCCATTATTAAAGAGTTTAATGATGTGGAAATGATGGAAATTGCTCTTATTGAAAATATTGAACGTGAAAATTTAAATCCAATTGAAGAAGCTAAAGCTTATGAAAATATTTTGAAAATTAATAATATTACGCAAGAAGAATTGGCTCGTAAGTTTTCTAAGAGCAGAAGTTATATTACGAATATGTTAGGACTTCTTACTTTACCGGATATGGTAATTAAGTTAGTTGAATCTAAAGAATTATCCATGGGACATGCGAGAGCTTTAAGCAAGCTTGAGGATCCGCGAAAAATTGAAGAATTAGCTCTTAAAATAGTACGTGATGATTTGAGTGTTCGTGATACTGAAAAAATGATTCAAGCACTTGATTTACCTAAAAAGCATACAATTAGTAGAAATAATAATTTTGATATTCGATATAGTATTTATGAAAATTTATGTCGTGAAAAATTGGGTGTAAAAGTTAAAATTAATAATAAAAAAATAGAAATTCCTTATAAAGATGATGAAGAACTAGCAAGAATCTTAGAAGAATTAAATATAAGTGTCGAAGGAGAATAAAATGGAATTTTTAGAAAAAGCATTAGATGTAATTATGACTAAACAAATCTTTGGAACAGCAATGGTTATTTTAATAACATTTATTTTGATTTCAATGTTTAATAAAGGCATTGAAAAAATAATGATTAAAGGTAAAACTTCTTTTGAAGTTAAAAGAAGAAAGACTATTGTTAAGCTTTTTCAAAGTTTGTTTAAGTATATCTTAATTGCAATTGCAATTCTTATTATTTTAGATTTTTATGGAGTTGATACTAAAAGTTTAATTGCAAGTCTTGGAATTGCTGGTGTTGTTCTTGGTTTAGCACTTCAGGATACAGTAAAAGATTTAATTAGTGGTACTATGCTTATTATGGAAAATTATTTAGCTGTTGGTGATGAAGTTACTTATAATAACTTTACTGGAGAAGTAATTGAGCTAGGACTTAGGACAACAAAAATTAAAGGTTTTGATGGTGAAGTTATGATTATTGCTAATCGTAATATTGATACTATTATTAATGCTTCGCAAAAGAAAGCAAATCTTTATATGGATATTCCTACTGCTTATGAAGAGAAAACAGAAAAAGTGGAAAAAGTATTAATAGATGTAGTTAATCAGGCAATAGAAGATAAGATAATCCTTCCAGATTCCGCTTATTTGGGTGTTAATGGGTTTGATTCTTCGGCTGTAAATTATTTAATTAATATTCATTGTAATCAAGATGATCGCTATAAAGTAAAAAGAGAAATTTTAAAAAGAGTAAAAGAAGCTTATGAAAAAAATAAAATAAAAATTCCTTATGAACAAGTTGAGGTGCATCATGGAAAAGACATTTAACTTAAATGATTTGGTTATTATGAAAAAACCACATGCTTGTGGTGAAAATAAATGGAAAATCGTTCGGGTTGGTGTAGATATTAAAATAAAATGTATGAATTGTGGTAGAGAAGTGATGATTGATCGCTTAGAGTTCATAAAAAAACTTAAAAAAGTTTTGGGTGAAGAAAATGAAGAAAAGAAATCTTAAAGAAAGAATTACATTAGATCCAATTATGACGTTGTTAGTTTTAATTGTTTTAACAATTGTTATAAGTGGATTCTTGTCTTTACTTGGAGTACAAGTAACTTATAATTCTATTACCGATAGTGTTAGTTTTAATTTTACACAAAGTTTGGTTTCGGTTGAAAGTTTATTTAGTTTGAGTGGACTTAAATATATTTTTACAACTACCGTATCTAACTTTGTTTCCTTTAAACCATTATCCAGTTTAATTATTATTTTAATTGGTATTGGTGTAATGGAAAAGAGTGGATTCTTAAAAACAGTTGTTACACTTTTAACTAAAAAAGCTAAAAAGAAAACAGTAACTTTTGTATTAGTTTTAATTTGTGTACTATCAAGTATTATGGGAGATCTTCCATTTGTTGTTATGATCCCTCTTAGTGCTTTAATCTTTATTTATGGACATAGAAATCCTTATATTGGTATTATAGCTAGTTATGCAGCATTATCGGCGGGCTCAGGAATTAGTATATTTCTTACAAGTACTGATTCTGCTTTGATGGATTATACACTGCTTGGAGCACATGTGCTTGATCGGTCATATACACTGGGGACAACTGCTTTTGTCTTAATTATGTTAGTAGCAGTTATTTTGGTTACCTTTGCTATTACATTTATTACTGAAAATATAATTGCTCCAAAACTTCCTAAATATGAATTTCCAGAAGAAGAGATGGAAGAAGAATTTACGCTTACGAAAAGACAACTACGTGGTTTAGTGATTGCTGGTTTTGCTGGTTTAATCTATTTACTATTCTTTATTTACTGTATTATTCCAGGACTACCTCTATCCGGAGCATTACTCGATTATTCCCAAGAGTTTTATATTGATAAACTTTTCAGTGTTGACTCTTTCTTTAGTACAGGATTTGTCTTTGTTGTTACGATGTTCTTTGTTATTTTAGGTTTCTTCTATGGAATTGGGGCTAAAACGATTCGCAATAATAAAGATTTATGTGATGACTTAGGACATAGTTTAGATGGAATTGGTAAAACTCTTGTTATTATCTTCTTTGCATCCACATTTATTAGTATCTTTAAGAGTACGAATATAGGTGAAGTTATTACAGCAGCGCTTGCAAATATTTTAACGATTGATGGGTTAGGGGCATTTCCTCTTATCATTATCTTGTTTGTTATTAGTGCGATTGCAACCTTGTTTTTGCCAGGTTCCACCTTTAAGTGGGCAATTATGGCAGGAATTGCAGTGCCAGCGTTTATGAATGTAGAACTTAGTCCGGAATTTGCACAAACAATATTTAGATTTGGTGAGAGTGTTACCATGGGACTTACTCCTCTTGCTACTTATTATGTTATATATCTTGCTTATTTGGAAAAATATAATCAAAATACCAAGCCAATCAATTTATTTAAAACATTACGCTTTCAAGTTCCATATAGTGTAGCCGTTGGAGTAATACTACTTGCACTCGTAATTGTGTGGTATATTATTGGCCTTCCACTTGGTTTTGGAGGCGTTACAACATCAGTTTAGGCTGGTGTTTTTTCTTTACATTGTTTTAAATTCTGTTAATAAAGAGTTTAAAACTTAGTAAAAAAAGCTTAAATCTATGTTATAATAGTTTTACTTGAGGTGATTTTATGAGTTTAAAAGCAGGTATAGTAGGTCTTCCTAATGTTGGTAAGTCTACTTTGTTTAATGCTATTACCAAGAAAAATATTTTGGCAGCAAATTATCCTTTTGCAACCATTGATCCAAATGTTGGTATGGTGACTGTTCCTGATGAAAGATTGCAATTTTTAGAAGATTTATATCTTCCTAAAAGCACTGTTCCTACTACTTTTGAGTTTACCGATATTGCTGGTTTAGTAAAGGGTGCTTCTAAGGGTGAGGGGTTAGGAAATAAATTTTTAAGTCATATTAGAGAAGTAGATGCCATTGTTGAAGTCGTACGTTGTTTTGATGATCCTAATATTACCCATGTTGAAGGTAAAACGGATCCGATTCGTGATATTGAAATTATTAATGTGGAGCTTATTTTGGCTGATTTAGAAATCATTGAAAATCGATTAAATAAGATTATGAAGAAAGCTGAAACCACTAAAGATAAAGAAGCTGTAGCGGAAGTAGCAGTACTTACGAAAGCTAAAGAAAACTTAGAGAAAAATATTCCTCTTAGATTAGTAGATTTTAGTTTAGAGGAAAAACTTCTCATGAAAAATTTTAGTTTTATTACTTTAAAACCACTTATTTATGTTGCTAATGTTTTGGAAGATGATGTTGTATTGGGTGAAAATAATTATACCAAATTAGTTAGTGATTATGCAGAAAAAGAAAACGCTGGAGTTATTGTGATGTGTTGTAAAATGGAGTCAGAATTATCTGAATTAAATGATGATGATAAGAAAATTTTTTTACAGGAACTTGGTATTAATAGTAGTGGTTTAGATCGATTGATATTTGCTACATATTCACTACTTGGACTAGAAACTTTCTTTACAGCAGGTGCTGATGAATGTCGGGCATGGACTTTTAGGAGAGGTATGAATGCTAAGTCTTGTGCAGGACTTATTCACTCTGATATTGAGCGAGGTTTTATTAAGGCAGAAGTAATGAGTTTTGATGATTTATATCAGTATAAAAGTGAATTAAAAGTAAAAGAAGCTGGTAAACTTAGGTTAGAGGGAAAAGATTATTTGATGCAAGATGGAGATATTGTTTATTTTAGATTTAATGTTTAGGAGGTTTAGAAAATGGAAGATAAAATAAATGTTATTTTAGAAAATGAAGATAGGGAGACAAATAAAAAGATTAGAGAAATTTCTTTGGAAGAGTTAGCTTCATTAATGGATTATGCTGTGAAAAATTATGATATTGAAAAAGTAAAAAAGGTGTTTCGTAGAATTGATTCTGCTCTTGGTTATGAAAGTAAAGAACATTTAGGTTATATAGTTCATGAATCTGAAAATATAAAATTAAAATTTTGTTTTGTTTATTATTTTCGCTCTCTTGATATTTTAGTTGATGATATTGTTAAGGCTCTTAAAGATTTAGGAGGGAAAAATAGCGATTTATATGATTTTATGATATCAAACTTCAATTTGCTTGGATTAATAGAAGTTGCTAGTTTAAGAGGATTATTAATTCCTAATGAGAAAATGATTGAAGTGATAAATGAGAAATTTGATAGAAGTGATAATAAAAGGCAACTTTTTGCGTTACTTTTAGTTTATCCGAAACCTAATCAAATGGTTCATGATTTAATTAAAAAGTATTTATTGAAACCTAAAGATATGATGGATTATTATTCAGCTTTAAATAGTGTAAATGCGCCTTTTGATTTGATTTTTGAACATTTACTTGAAGGTAGCTTTTTCCCTAAAGAATTAGGTGATTTATATCAATATTGGATTAAAGAAAAGGACTTTAGAGCCTTTTTATTAGAAGAGTATTTATATATTCATCGCATTGAAGTTCCTTTAGTTAGTGGTAGACCAAGAGTAGGTTTATTAGGTAGTGTTTTAAGGGATTCTAATTTAAATAATTATTATTTAGTATTAAATTCTTGGCGTTTGTCTTTGCCGGAAGAGGCAAATGTGGTTCCTTTTAATTATCAAGCTTTAAAAATTTATACTGAGACAGATTTAAATAGTGCATTAGCTAACTATCTTGATGTTGGAAGTGGGTTAGATGAGCAGTATTTAGAGTTTACTACAGTAAAGAGAGAAGAAAACTATAGGAAACGTTAAATAAATTCTTTTAGTGAATCATATGATTTAGTATGATGCTAAAAGAATTTTTTGTTGATGAAAATATTACTATCCCTTTTAAATTATTTGGGAAAACCCATTTGTTTTTGATGGCGTTTGTTTTAGCTGGATTAATTTTAATTTATTCTAATCGAAAAAAAATTTATCAACTTCCTAAAGCTTGTAAAAGAAAAATAGTCGTTGTATTTGCTATTATTTTACTTGTTAATATGCTCACCTTGTATGTTTCATCTTTTTATTATCACTCTTTTGATTATAAAACAATGTTGCCATTTCATTTGTGTTATTTATCTAATTATTTTTATATTTTTGCAGTATTACTAAATAAAGAAAAGGGGTATTCCTATATTTATTTTCTATCTTTTTTAGGACCTATTCCGGCGATTATATTTTTTGATGTTCCGAGTTGTTGGGAATCTTTTAATTTTTATCTTTATGTGATTAGTCATCATTTGTTAGTATTTATGGGATTATTCACATTTTATTTGTATCCGAAAAGAATTAATTGGAAACATTTAGTGAAGTTATTTATTGCTTTGAATATTCTTTACTTTTTGATGAAGATTTTTAATATTTATTTTGATACAAATTACTTCTTTTCAGAAGTGATTCCTCCATTTATTATAGAGTTACTTCCATTTTTGAAATATTTTCCAGTTGTTATTATTTTAGAAGTTATGGAAATAATAATTATGGGAGGGTTATACTTCTTTTTTAAAAAACAGTATGGTTTACTAAAAAGTTAACATATGTTATAATATAGATATAAGGAGAGATGAAATGAATCAATTATTGTCAAAAACATTTTTATGGATGTTTGTGGGTTTATTTGTTACTTTTTTAACAGGTTATATTGTATCAATTAATGAAAATATGCTTTTATCTATTTTTGAAGGTCCATTGTTTTGGATTATCATTATTTTAGAGTTTGCACTTGTTATATTCTTTTCAGCAAGAGTTCATAAGATGAAGCCTATTACAGCGAAGATATGTTTCTTACTATATTCGTTTGTTAGTGGCTTAACTTTTTCAAGTATATTTGTGGTATTTGAACTTGCTAGTGTTATGTATGTCTTTTTAATAGCTGCAGTTATTTTTGCAATATTTGGAGCAATAGGGTATTTTACTAATGTTGATTTAAATAAGATTGGAACCTTTTTATTAATGGGGTTACTTGCTATTATTATTTGCTGTGTTGTTAATATATTCTTAAATAATTCGACTTTTGATTTAATTATATCAATCATTGCTTTACTAATATTCTTTGGATTTACAGCTTATGATATTCAAAAAGTTAAAATACTTAGTAATGCAGGAATAGATGGTGATGTGGTAGCGATTAATGGGGCTTTTGAACTTTATTTAGATTTTATTAATATTTTCTTGCATTTGATATCTATTATTGGAGATGCTAAAGATTAGCATTTCTTTTTTTTGCAAAAATAAAAAAAGAAGATTATTTCCATCTTCTGGTGTGTTCTACTTTTTCCCATTTAATTTCTTTTTTTAGTATTGCTTTTAGAGCACAAGGTACATAAGTAGAGAAAAATAGAGGACTAAATAAAATAGCTTTTATTTGCATATCTTTAGACATGTTAATTTTATCTTTGTCTTTTAAGATAATGTAGGCAGTCATAAAGGCAAATAAAATATAAGCGAGCATGATAATTAATATTATTTTGGTAAAACATAATTTGGTTAGGGGATCACTTAGATTATGTACTTTAAATAATGTTATGATTTGATTTAAAATGTATAATAAAGCTCCAATAATCATGATAATATATGGTTTCATACCACTTATTTCATTTATGATAGAACCAAAATTGGGATTGTTTTTAAGTAGTTTTCTAAATTTTGGGATATATTCTTTTCTGGTGGTAAAATATCCTTTAATCCAACGTGTTCTTTGATTAATTGTATTTTTGTATTTGATTGGTTGTTCATCATAAAAGATGGCATTTTTGTTATAGATACTGGTTAGATTGTGTAGAATAGAATAAAGGGTTAATTCATAATCTTCGGTTAGAGAATGGAAAGGGAAAGATCTCCATTTTTTTATTAGTTCGCCATCAATATAAAGGCCAGTTCCTGATAAAGTAATGTTTCTTGATTGTCTTGATTTGGTTTCATTGCCATTAGAATTTAAAAAAGCAAAAGTGATTCCTGAACAAGCGGAAATAATAGAATCATTACCGTTTTTTAAGTTTCGATAGCCAATCGCAATATCATATCCAGCTTGATAGGATTTTTCCATTTCTTCAAAAAAATACTCATCTAAAACATTATCGGCATCAAAAATAAAATAGGCATTGTAATATATTTTTTTAGCTTCTAAATCTTTAATACATTCGTCTAGAGCATAACCTTTTCTTTTTAAATCTAGTCTTTTTCTTATGAATATCGTTGCATTATATTTTTTGGCAATTTCTACTGTAGGGTCGACTTCATTTTCCACAATGATATAAACATCTTTCATATTTATTTTTTTCGTTTGATTTTTAATACTTATTAGTAAATCTTCTATTACTTTTGACTCATCTCGAGCAGGGATTAAAACACAAAAATTAGCTAATTCTTTTCTTTTTTTCTTAGGGAAATTATTATTAAATCTTGCTAGAAAAGAAGTTGTAAAAAGAATAAGTAATCCTACTATAATTAAGAAGATACCAATTGTTTCTAAAATCATTTTGCACCTACTTTACCCATTTCATGTTTGTATATATTGTTTTTAAAAATTCATCGGGATAAACTTTATCATAAAATTCGCCAATAAAAGTAAATGGTTCGTAACCTTTGTTTCTTAGGGTTGCTCTTCCTAAGGCTGTCCATGATATAATCATATTTAAAGTCATAAATATTACTAAAACTACTACTAATGGTTTGCCAATTTTATTTGGTATCTTCTCAATCCATTTCGATAAATAGGGATAGACAAAATGAACGAGAACCATTATAGCAAATCCCCAGAAAATCATGTATAGTACTGTAGTTCTTCCCATAATATTTAAAGGTCTACCAGTATAATCCCATGAAGCTACTCCTAAAACTAGTTCCATGAGTAAACTTACAATGTATTCGATTGCACCACCAAGTAGGGCACCATATAAAAACGTTTTGGCAGGATGTCTTTTCTTTCTTCCAAGTAACCATATAATAAATACTACAGCGCCTCCATATAGGGGATTGAACGGACCATATATGACACCTTTTCTAACAGGCCAAATCCATTCTCCATAAATATGATGGTGCTTAACAAAACCGATAATCTCTTCATAGATTACTCCTAGAAAACTAAAAAGTACAAAAATTAGGAACATCTTAGAAAAGCTCATTCCCTTAGCAAAAACTTTATTATCACTCTTTAACCAATTTTTAAACTTCTTCATCATAATTATCACAACTAATAATATTATATCAGTTATTTGTAAGTTTTGAAAGTATTTTGCCTAATCTAACAAAATTGTAATAATTTTTTGGGATTTGCCTTGACAAAAGGAGATAAAAGCATTAAGATAGATAACTATCTATTCAGGGAGGTTTATTATGAGAAAATTATTTTTAGTGTTTTTGATGGCTATTATTATATTTGCTCCAGTTCGTGTTGATGCTGCTACAGGTGGTGTAAGATATTATTGTGATTCTAAACAAGATTTGGGCGATGGAACATTTTATATGACTTGTCATATTGAAGTAACTAGTAGTGAGGAAGTTAATCATATTAAAGGAGAACTTACTTTAGTGAATGTTGTTTTGGAAAGTGTTAAAACATATGATGATTGGAGTAATCTTAATGGTGTTTCTACTAGTGTAGAACTTAAAGCAGAATCTGGACACGCTGGCTCTTTTAAAGTTGCTGATTTACTATTTACTGGGGATTTAAGTGATACAGAGTGTATAGCAAACTTTGCACCAGAAGTTCCTGATTATCAAGAACCAGAAAGTCATGTTTGTATGATTGTTGATGGTGTTTATTATGGTGAGGGTGGAAGTGTAGTTACAGAAGAAGAATATTATGAACAATGTTGTAATTATACTTGTACTATTATTGATGATAAATATTATTTTGATTCTAATGGTAATTCAGTTACTTATGAAGAAATGCTAGAAGATTGTGGAGAAACAGATGTAGTTGTTGATCCGGAAGAACCAATTGATAATCCTCAAACAGGAATTAATTATGGTTATATTATTCTTCCTATTGGCATAATATCTATTATAGCAATACTTAAAATTGCTAAGAAAAATACAAAAATTTATAAAATATAGTTGAAATTTTTAGATAATATGATATAATTTATATTATCTAAGAAATGCAGGTGTAGTTTAATGGTAGAGCTTCAGCCTTCCAAGCTGATAACGTGGGTTCGATTCCCATCACCTGCTCCATTGATGAATAAAGGTCGTACACTTGAATAAAGGGTGCGATTTTCTTTTTATAGAATTAAAATAAGCCCTGAAATGGGCTTTTATAATGTTATAATCCAGAAGAATTGAGTTTAATTGTTTCAAAAATAGTATCACATGCAGTATCACTACATAAATCAAAATATAAATTGTCTTTATTGTCTAATAAGTTATCAATATATTCATACCCATATTCTTTTTGGTTTGCACCTCTTTTAGAATAGTTATAAGAATTTAAATGATTTCCTAAAATGATTTGTTTTTCTCCATCTTTTAAGTAATAGAGTTGGGCTGCTACAATATCTTCTTCAGAATAATATATGTTGGTGCTATAGGTTAGTAAATTTCCATTTTTATTTCTCATTAGGAAAACATCAACATTAATATTATTTTCATTATCAATGAATTCACCGGTAAAATGATATTCTCCCTCTACATTATTAAAAAGTATAATTCCTCCAAGAATAATAATGATGATTACCAAGACTGGAATAATCCAAATAAAATATTTTTTCATAAACTCTCACTTCCATTTATTAGCTTTATTATATATATCATTGAAAACTAAAAAAATATACATTTTATTTATATTTGTTTGAGTTATCAATTAGTAAGTTTGTTTTGTTATATTTTTCTAGTGCTTTTAAAACTTCTTCTTTAGAACTTATTTCTATGAATATAGCAAAGTGAGCAAAGTTTTTTGGAAGTACACAAATAGAATATTTGTTTATGATAATATATTCAATGGCTTCCCAGTATAATTTAGAAGATGTGATGTTTTCTTCTTTGCTTTCAATTCCTGTTTCATCAATTATAATACTTGAGTCACCATGTTTCATATATTCTTTTAATTTGTAATTTGTTTCGAATAATGAATAAATGTAAACCAAGAAAAAGCTAAAATATATTCCTGATAGGGCTATCATGTTAGGTATAAATAAAAAGATGGTAGAAAGAATTAAAAATAATAAGCTATAAAGGCCAAATACTTTTAATAGTGAATGAGTTTTTGTTTGAGGTCTTTTTTTAAATATATAGTAATTGCTGGATATATACATAATTTCTTCATAATATTTTCTATTTCCTTTTTCTTTATTTTGTATTGTCATAATCTACACTTCCTTAGGTTTATTATAGCATGTTTCACTTTGAATAGTAAATCACACATTTACTATGTAATTTATATAGTGTATAATAAATTTAGAAGGTAAAGGTGTGTTATGAAGAAAATATTATTGCTTTTTCTAGGCTTGCTTATGGTTAGTGGTTGTGGAAATAAAAACTTGGATATTCATTCCGAATTAGTGCAGGATTTGTATAATATGGTTAATCCTACTGAAGATGGACTTATATTGTCTGATTTTTATCAAAATGGTGGACTTAGCAACAATTACATGTTAGTAGTAGCATTAAGTGATTATATTCATGATCAAGATGGAAATGTTGAGGTTATTTCTAAAGATGAAGTTGATAAAAGAATAGAAAGTATTTTTGGAAATAAAGAAATTGAACATCAAAGTACTTATCTTTTATTTGATGGCTATTGTGGTTTTACTTATAACGATGATTTAGAACAATATGAGTTAATTCTTGGTTGTGGTGGAGATATGAATCAAAGTTTTGTTAGAGAAATAATTAGTGCAAGAGAAGATGGTAATAATGTTATTATTACTGAAAAATCTCTTTATGTTTACCGAGATTGGGATGCCGATTATTCTCATGTTACGATTTATAATAATATAGTTCAAAAAGAAGAGATAGATGCATTTGATAATGATCCTGCGGTAGAACTTTATATTAATCTTGATGATTATATAGATTATGCTAGTACTTATGAATATACTTTTGAAAAAGTGGATGATCATTATATTTTTAAAGGAGTTAAATTAGTTGATTAAAAAGGCGCACTTACAAAATGAGTGCGCTTTATATTTTTTTCATTAGTTCTATATTTCTTGCAAAGTAACCATTTTTATGATAAAAGTTTTCGGCATTGGTATTATAGGCAAAACAATCAATTAATATTCCTTTACAGCCAACACTTTTTAAATATGTTTCCATTTTGTTTAAAAGTTTTTGACCTACTTTAGAGGAACGATAATCTTTAGAAACTATTAATTCGGTTATTCTTCCTCTTTTAGGAGCTTTAAAATCATAAGTTTCTTCCTCTTCGTTGTTGATTACACTAATAATTAAGCCAATTATTTTATTTTCTTCTTTTGCTAAAAATATTTTGCCTTCGTACTTATTAACTTCTTTCATTGTTTTTTTAAAATAGGTTTCTTTATATTCTTTGGTTATTATGTTATATCCTTCTTTATCGATGCTAGCAATATATTCTTGAAGTTCTACTAATAACTTTTTAATTTCTTCATTATATTTTTCTTCGTATTCAATTATTTCCATTTTATCACCTTTTTTTTATCTTAACATTTTTCTTACATTTAAACAATTAATATATGTAAATAAAATGTCTTTTGTTTGTAAAATTTGTTTCTTAATGTTATGATATTGTTAGATAATGGAAGGGAAGAAAATTATGAAAAAAGATTTGGGCGTTAAACCTTATGTTTTTCCAATGCCTGTTTTAATGATTGCTACTTATGATGAACAAGAAAAAGTCGATGTTATGAATATGGCTTGGGGTGGAATATGTGATGATAATATGGTTGCTTTAAATATTAGTGAAGAGCATCAAACTGCAGATAATATTAAGAAGCGAATGGCTTTTACTCTTAGTATTGCAGATGTTGATTATTTAGCAGAGTCTGATTATTTTGGTACAGTATCTGGAAAGAATGTAGTTGATAAATTTGAACGTACTGGTATGCATGCGGTTAAAAGTGCTAGAGTAGATGCACCAATTATACTTGACTATCCTTTGACACTTGAGTGTAAAGTTGTAGAATTACAACATACAGTAAATGGAGGATTTCGAGTACTTGGAGAAATTCTTAATGTTATCGCTGATAGTAAAGTATTAGATGAAAATGGTAATGTAGATCCAACTAAATTAAATGCTTTTGTTTTTGATCAGTTCCAAAATGGTTATTACAAGATTGGTGAAAAAGTTGGTGAAGCATGGAAGAGTGGTAGAAAGTTTATTAAAAAGTAATCAAGTGAGTATTTTTGCTTGATTTTTTCATATAATTTAACTGGTTTAAGGTTTACAATTTCAAGTTTTTTTGTTATACTATGTAGCGAGTATTAAATTACTCCTTGCTTAAAATTTATTTTTAAGCCGAATAGACCATGAGGAGGTGGAAAAATGACTAATTATGAGATTATGTTCATCGTAAAAACTACTATGGAATCTGATAAGATTAAGGGTACTATTGAGAATATGAAAAAAATTATTACTGATGGTAAAGGTAAAATAGTAGATACAAAGGACATGGGCGAGAGAAAATTAGCATATCCAATTAAGAAAGAACTTACTGGATATTACTATGTACTTAGAGTAGAAGCTTCAAGTGAAGTTATTGCTGAATTTGATCGTCGTGCTTCAATTGATGAAACAATTTTAAGACATTTAATTATTAAGTTAGATGAGGAGTAAAATATGAATAAAGTAATTTTGATTGGAAGATTAGCTAGAGATCCTGAACTTAGAACAACAGCTGGTAATCTTAGTGTAGCAACATTCAGTTTAGCTGTAAGTCGTCCTTATAGTCCTCAAAATGGAGGAGATGCGGGAGCTGATTTTATTAGTTGTGTTGTTTGGAGAAGACAAGCTGAGAATTTAGCACGTTATTGTCATAAAGGTAGTCAAATTGCTGTTGAAGGTAGAATTCAAACAAGAAATTATACGGCTCAAGATGGAACGAAACGTTATGTTACAGAGGTCTTAGTTGATAATCTTACTTTCTTAGGATCAAGAAGTGATAATCAAGGTGGTATGGCTCCTCAAGATAACTTTGGAGGAAATAGTTATTCTGCTAATAATTATGATGCGAATAATTATAGTACGCCAACTGATGTAGCAAATGTGCCTACTACAGATATCTCTGAAGATCCATTTAAAGATTTTGGTGAAGAAATTACTTTAAGTGATGATGATTTACCATTCTAGGAAAAGGAGGAGAAATTAATGGCAGAATTTTATCGTAAGAAAAAGAAAATATGTCAAATGTGTGCTGGTAAAAGCGTAGATTATAAAGATGTTATGATTATTAATAAATATATTAATGATAAAGGAAAGATTATGCCAAGACGTATGACTGGTGCTTGTGCAAAACATCAAAGACATATTGCTAAACAAATTAAATATGCAAGATTTATGGCTTTAGTACCATTTGTTAAATAAGCTAAGTGAAAAATCATTTAGTTTTTTTATTTTTTTAAAATTTTACTAATTGTATTAATTTGGTTAGTGAAATATATCAATTTGAGAGATGAATTATATTGATTTCACTAACGAAATCTATTAAATTGGCGATTTGTTTCTTTCTTCTTTTTATAATATAGTGCACCTATGAAAGGTGGGATTATATGTATAAAAATAACGATACGTTAATGCATGATTTAATTTTTAAAGAAACTTTTGCAGATAAAGATAATCGCAAACAATTAGAAAAACTATTAGAACTAATTTTAGAATATCCTCAAGGATATTTAAATAATAAACTTGATGTTCATTATGAAAGTCCTCTTAAAAAAGAAAATGTACATCAAAAAAATGTCAGAGGAGATATTGTAGTAGAGTTTGGTGATACCACCATTAATATAGAAGCATATACTAATTTTAATATGGATTCTCTTGATAAGAGTTTATATTATGTGATGCGAATCCAAGCTAGTAAACTGGATATTGGTGATGGATATCATAAGCTTGGAAAAACAATCCAGATTAACTTTGTAGAGAAATCACGATTAAATTTAGGAAATGAATTAGTTACTAATTTTTATTTAACAAGTGAGAAAAATCTTGATATAAAAATATTCACAGATAAGTTTTGTGTCAAAATTGTGCAAATTGACAAAGCAAGAGAGTTAGGATATACTAATAATGAGTTAGAAAGATGGCTTAAGTTTATTGCTGCCAAAAGTAGTAATGAACGTGCCGATATTGCCAAAGGAGATGAGTTATTAGTGGAACTAAATGAATGGATACACAAATATATAGTAGATGATAAAACACAAGAAGAGTTAAATAAATGGGATTTAGAGATAGCTGAGAACAAAGGTTATGAACAAGGCGTTGAACAAGGGATTGAACAAAAAGCAATGGAAATAGCTAAAAATTTATTAAATATGAATATGCCAATAGAAGATATTAGTAAAGCAACTAATTTATCTATTGAAGAGATAGAAGCATTAAAAGAGAACAAATAAGTTTTCTTTTTTAAAAAACGAGTATATACAATTTTGTAAATTTTAAAAAATTAAGGGAGATGAATTATTAGTGGAACTAAATGAATGGATACACAAATATGTGGCAGATGATAAAACACAAGAAGAATTAAATAAATGGGATTTAGAGATAGCAGAGAATAAGGGTTATGAACAAGGGGTTGAACAACGGAATGTGGAAATAGCTAAAACTATGCTGAAAAAAGGGTATTCTATTGATGAAATTGCAGATATTAGTGGTTTAACTAAAGAAGAAATAGAAAAATTAAAAGAAGATAATAATTAGATCTTCTTTTTGCTTTATATTAAAATATATAATAGAATTGTTAAAATAATTGCTAATATCAAAGAAATGGCAATTAGACTAATTATTTTTTTGAAGTTGTTTTTTTGTATCTGTTTTTTGTTATATCCTAAACAGAAATAGAGTCTGTTGCTTTTCTTTTCGTCTAACAAGATATTTTTGATAGTAATTATTAAAATGATTAAGAATAAAATGCCTCCAATAATGGCAAAAACGGTTAATCTGTTAATATCATCTTCATACGTCACAGCGCGTGAAGGATATTTTTGGCTATTATAGTGCATATATGCTTCTATATTAATAGTGTCTTCAATTATATCAGTAGTTTCATATCTTTTTAAAGTATCTTTAAATTCAACTATGTAAAAGAAATCAGTAGCATGTTCTTTTAAATCATTAAAATCTTCTTCACTTATGTAAAGTATTAGAGGAGTATTGTGATATTGTGGTGCGATGGTTTCTGTTATTATAAAATTTTTGGAATATCCATTAATAGTTAATTCAGTTTGCTTTTCAGTTTCACTTTCATTTGATAAATAGATAGCATTTCCTCTAGATATTTCAGAATCTTCTATTAAATATAGCCTTTGGTTATTTGTTTGAAAAGAAAAAGTTACACTTTTAACGTTTTTAATATCTTTTATTTTTTCTTCTAAATTGGGATTTTCATCGACAAAGATAGTTTTTGATCCTTCATAAAATTCTACTCCTTCTTTGTAAGTTATTTGTCTATTTAGTACTAAATAGAAAATAGTTGTTAGAATACAAGCAATTATCACTAAATATATTCTGGTTGTTCTTTTTCTAAAAAAGCTTTTTAAAATAATCATTTTATTCACCTCTTAATAAATAATTGATATTTGTTTTTAAATAAATTTTTAATAATATTTTTCCTGCTAAGAAAGTTATAATCATTATTAATAAGTAAGTAGCTAGGAAATCTAGTATAGGAATATTATAAGACATACTTCCCATATATAATTCAGCATCTAATATTTTTAAATTGTTTAAAAGAATGGTGTAAATTATTATAAAAATTATAAAACTTAGAATAAAACTTATTGTTATTAATAGGAAATTTTCAATCAAATCTATCTTAAATATAGTTTTATTTTTGTAACCACATGATTTTAAGATACCATAATTTTTTAGATTGTATATTATTTTCTTTTTAATAAAGTTATAAATAATGTTGCAGGATATTAATATAGTGATAATGGTAATGAATATGGCAATAGTTTTAGAATTCTTACTATAGAAAGTATTTAAATTTGTTGTTACATCAAAGCCTAAATTTTTGATTTCTTTTGCTACATATGTTACATATTTGCTATCACTAACTCTTACAATTAAGTTATTGGAATTATTGGCAGAAATTTTTTCAAAGGTTTCTTTTGATACATAGCATGTATTTAAAGTAGCAAAGGCCTCTGAGTTATCATAAGTTCCTACAATTGTAAATGCGGTGTTATTAATTGTAAAGTTTTTTCCAATGGCATCTTTTCCTTTTAAAAAATCTTCTTTGATAAAATAATCTTCTAATATATAAGGATAAAATTTATTAGGACATATTGCTTCATTTGGACCGATTATTTTATTTCCATTTTTAATATTAATTTCATTTTCATCAATTAAAGGTGTTAAAAGTAAATATCCTATGTTATTTTCAGTATTAAAATCTGGTACAACAAATTCTTGAGTGTTTAAATATTCGAGAACGCTATATACTACATGGTTTATTTGTTCTATTTTGTTTATGTTCGGATCGTTTGGTTTAGTGATGCTTACGAGAATAGTTTTTTGATTGTTACTATTTGTATTGTAATTTAGGCTATAATTAGTATATTCATAGAAAATAATAACACAAAATAAAATAATAAAGATAAAGAAAGTTACAAGTATTAGTAAACGATTTTTAGAGTTTAATAATTTTTTGTTTATGATAAATAAACAATCTTTTAAGTTCATATTAAACCTCTAGTTTTCCTTTGGTGATTTTTAAGACTTCATCAGCATATTTTTTTATTTCTTCACTATGGGTTACTATAATGACACATTTTCCTTTTTTAGCTAAATCTTTTAGGGTTTCAAATACTAATTTTTCGTTTTCTTCATCTAAGTTGCCAGTTGGTTCATCGGCTAGAATAATTTCGGGATTATTAGCTAGGCTTCTGGCAATCGCAACTCTTTGTTGTTCACCACCACTCATTTCTTTTGGGAAGTGGTTTATTCTATCTTTTAGGCCTAAATCAGTTAATAATTTTATGTCTTTTTCTTTTCTTTCTTCTTTTTTAATTTCCTTATTAATTAACATTGGTAACATGACATTTTCGTAAGCTTTTAAATGTTCATCTAAATAAAAATCTTGAAAAACGAAACCAATATATTTCATTCTTAAATTAGATAGTTCGTCATCTTTTAATTTGCTTATATCTTTTTTTTCAATTGTTATTTTTCCGCTAGTATATGTTTCAATTAAACCTAAAATAGATATTAGTGTGGATTTGCCTGAACCACTATGTCCCATGATGGCATATAAATTTCCTGGTTTGAATTCAAATGATACATTATCTAAAGCTCTTACTTCATCATTTTTGGTTTTATAAACCTTACAAACATTTTCAATATTCATAACTCTACTCCTATCTTTACACTTATTATAACATCTTTATATGCAAAAAAATAGAACTTTTGGCAACCTTTGTCGAACGTGTTTAAAATTAATTTTTTTTGTACTATATTAAAGTAGCAAAGGAGAAGTGGATATGTTGAAAGTAGACATGGAGTACGAGAAAGGAATTTTATATGTTAGATTAAAAGGGGTACTTGATAGAAAAGTGTGCTATAAGATTAATAATTATGTTGTTCCAGTTGTTTTAAAACATAAAGTTAAATATTTGGTATTTAATTTGTATGAATTAGAGGGAATTGATGAGTCTGGTATGGATGCACTTCTTAATACAAAGTGTGCGATTAGAACCAATAAGGGTAAGATTTGCTTGTGCGAAGTTAGCGATTTTTTAAGAGAAAAAATGAAAAGGCTTAGAATGAGAGTAGCTAGTAATGAACTTGCTGCTTACCATTTAATTAATATTTAATGACAACGAATGAATTAATTGATGCCCATATGGGTTTGATAAAAAAAATCGCTAACAAGTTTTATAATGTATCACGTGAAGATTTAATCCAAGTTGGGGTAATAGGGCTTTTAAAGGCTTATCAAAACTTTAAGTCTGGTGAAGCTAAATTTAGTACTTATGCTTATCCTTATATCTTTGGAGAAATGTATCAACTGGTAAATAGTAATAAAGATATTAAAGTTAGTAAAGAATTGCTTAAATTATATAAAGTAGTAGAAAAGACAAGATATGAACTTGCCCAACGACTTCATTATGTTCCAAGTGATAAAGAAGTGGCTCAGTTTTTAGAAATGGACTATGACTTGGTTCGAGAAGCAGTACTTTGTAGTAGTGCCATGATATCTCTTGATGATGAGGCGAGTGAACTAAATTTACATGAAGTTATCGCGGATAAACATCCGATAAATGTAGATTTGAAAATTGATATAGATGATAGTTTTAAGGTTTTAGATAGTTGCGAAAAAGAAATTATTAAAGCACGTTATTATGATGATTTAACGCAAAGTGAAGTGGCAAAAAAACTTAATATGACACAAGTAATGGTTAGTCGTTATGAAAAAAAGAGCTTAGAAAAAATGAAAATGGCTTTAATGTGATACTTTAGGTTTTCCTAAAGTATTTTTTGTGTTATAATGTATTTACTTGCTGAAATAGCTCAGTCGGTAGAGCAACGCACTCGTAATGCGTAGGTCGAAGGTTCGATTCCTTTTTTCAGCACCATTTTTTTGGCTTAAAATCGGGCATTTGCTCGTTTTTCTTTTAAATCTTTTTTAGTGAAAAATGTCTATTGTGTGTAAATCTTGTGTAAAAAACTCAGTTAGTGTTATTTGCTTCTTTGTATATTAATGTCTAATGAATGTTAAAGTGATTTTAATAAATTGACACTTTAACTTTTTTTGTGGTATGATGAAACTCCCACGCTTGAAAGGAGATTCATCTAGTGTTATTTTATTTTTATTTAATAAGTGTAGTTATTAGTATAGTCGTTATTCATATAACGACCATTTCTTTTCTAGAAAGGTTAAAAAAAGATAACATTTGTATTAGGGAAGAACATTCTTTTTTAGAAGAAGCTAAAGCGTTAGTTTTTACTTTCTTTTATGTTGTTGTGCCAGTTTATAATATAGTACATGATATTTATTTGCTTTGTTGTAATAATAGAATATATCAAAAAATTATTACAAGATTGTTTTTACAGGGAAAAGCTGATTTTGATGAAAGATTTTCAGAATTTATTAAAGAGTAAAATATTTCTTTAAAAAAGATATACTTCAATCATATTTTGTAGTATTATAGAATACAAGGGGGAAATGTTTTATGAAACAATGTTTTTCTATATATTTTAATGGTACAGAAATACTACTTCCTAAAAAAGATATTCAGTTTATTGGAGATTTAGGTTTAGTTAAAGTTTGTTATGAT
The DNA here is from genome assembly GCA_946500895.1 of uncultured Mycoplasma sp. Lineage (GTDB taxonomy): Bacteria > Bacillota_I > Bacilli_A > RF39 > UBA660 > Caccenecus. The sequence goes on from CAMMXG010000005.1 coordinate 52,453, forward strand.
GGTTTAATTGAAGATTGTTTTTATTGTGATTATTTAGTTGGGGTAGTTGATCGTAATTTTGATGAAGTTATTCCTCTTTTTCCAGTAAGCCAGTTAGGGAGAATGGAAATATTTGATGGTGGAGTTTTACTTTGTATTAATAAGGGAATTACAGAAGATTTATACCGAGTATATCAAATTGAAAAAGTGAATGAAAAGGTTGTTAGGACTTCTTTGCCTTTTTTGTATTTTGTGCCAGTATCTAACAATGTTTTTAAAGTTCAAATGGATGTTGATGGAAATATAGAGGAAGCTTTGTATGATGCTTCTAAAAAAGAGATTATTTCAAGTTGCTTTCATTTTATTGATTCTTTTATTTATAATGAAAATCTAAAAGAAAAAGTTGCCGAGGCTAGTTATTTTCTTCCTTATAATGAAGAACAATTTAATCAAATTAAAACATATATTAATTTAAAGGGAGAAATTGTGGCACCATATTTAGATTGTGATCAAAATAAGATTTATGATTCAAATATGGATATTCAAGAAATAGTTATGGCTGTCGCTCAAGATATGAAAGGAAAGAGTAGATAATGAATGTTATTAAAAGAAGTACAATAGAATGGATTAACTTACTTTCAAGATTGCATGAACTTAAAATAAAATATGGCTATTCTTTATTTCATGACACTATTATTTGTTTGGATTGTTTAGAACATCAAAAAATGATGTCAATTGGTGTGAAATCCCAGTTGTTGGATTTATTAGTAGAACATGAAATTGATCATTTAAGTTTAATGAAATTGTTTTTAGTTAGAATAGAATCAATTTATAATTTAGAAAGTGTTATAGTGAAAATTAGAGAAGCGCAAACAAAATATGGATTAGATTCTATTGCTTTTGTTTTGGATGATCCTTTAGAAAATAAAGTAGTATCCACTTTTTATTCAAAGTATGGATATCAAAAAGCCTATTTTCCAAAGGATATTATTCCTTTTACACAAGTGGATTTTAAAGCCGGGGAAATGAAGTTTGTAGTAAATCCTTATACTGAATTTATTGTTGATAAAAAAGATAGGCAACAATTGGAACGGATCTTTTATACAAATGATTTTCGCTTTGGAAGTGAGTCTTTGCCTTTAAAGGCTGAGATGGATTATTATGATGCGGTTAAAGAGAAAAGATATTGGATGGATCATTTGATTTTTAATTTATCTTATTTAGGTAATTCTAATATAGAATTGTTAGTTCAGGATCCTAATATTCAATATTATGATGTAAGGCCAACAGATGTCTATGAAAATTACACTGTTTTAACTGATGGGTTAATTATGGATTCTAATGGTAGAGAATTAGTAAACAGAACAGGTTATTTTAGTGAAGTTGTAGTAAAAGATGCAGATGTGTTAATGATTTGTCAAATTAATCATGGTGAAATTACTAATATTAAACTTATTGTTCATCCTCTATATTTTAAAGATTATATAAAAGAATTAGATGATAATAATGAAAAAGGAATCTTAGCTTCTGTTTTAGCAATGTTAGATAATACTAAAAGAAAAAGTATGAATGGTTTATCTAGATAAAATATAGTTGATTTTTTTAAAACTCTATAATATAATAATCATGTAAGTTTTATCTCAGTTTAAATTTACTCCTTAAATTTTTACTTGGATAAAACCGTTTAGAGAAAAAGGAGGAAAGTTTATGGCAGTTACAAAAGAAGAAAAAGCTAAATTAATTAAAGAATTTGGTAAGAATGAAAAAGATTGTGGTTCTGCAGAAGTACAAATTGCTATTCTTACTCATGAAATTAATGATTTAACTGAACATTTAAAAGTACATAAACATGACTATCATTCTAATCGTGGACTTTTAATGAAGGTTGGTAAAAGAAGGAAATTATTAGCTTATTTAAAAGAAAATGATGTTGTTAGTTATCGTAATGTTATTAAAAAATTAAATTTAAGAAAATAAGGGCACTAAAATTTTTAGTGTCTTTTTTTATAAAGAGAAGGAGCATATATGAAGAAAGTATTTAAATTAGATTTTTTAGGAAGAGATTTAGTCGTTGAAACTGGAGAGTTAGCTAAACAAGCAGATGGAGCAGTATTAGTACGTTATGGTGATACCGTTGTACTCTCTGTTTGTGTAATGGGAAAGACCGTACCTAATCAAGACTTTTTTCCTCTTCAAGTTTTGTATCAAGAAAAACTTTATTCAGTAGGTAAAATACCGGGTGGTTTTATTAAAAGAGAGGGTAGACCTAGTGATGCGGCAACACTGGCAGCAAGATTAATTGATCGTCCAATTAGACCAATGTTTGATGAAAATTTAAGACAAGAAATTCAAGTTGTTAATACAGTATTATCTGTGGATCCAGATAATTCACCAGAAATGGCAGCTTTATTTGGAACCAGTTTATGTTTGGGGATTTCCAAAATTCCTTTTGATGGTCCAGTAAGTGGTGTTATTGTTGGTAAAGTGGATGGTAAACTTGTAATTAATCCAACTGCTGAACAAGTGGAAGCTAGTACTCTTTCTTTAACTGTTGCTGGCACACATGATGCTATTTGTATGGTTGAGGCCGGAGCACAAGAGTTAAGTGAGAAAGAAATGCTTGAGGCTTTGATGTTTGGTCATGAAAATTTAAAAGCATTATGTGATTTTCAGCAAAAGATCATTGATGAAATTGGTGAGGAAAAAGTGGAACTTCCAAAAGCAGAACTTGATCCAGAAGTTGAGAGGTCAGTAAGAGAATTTGCAACAAAAGATATGCTTGCTGCTATTCAAATTAAAGATAAGTTAGAAAAATATGCAGCCATAGATGATGTAATGGCAAGAACTGTTGAAAATTTTACGGAAGTTTATGCTGAAGACGAAGATGCTGAAGAAAAATTAAAACAAGTTGAGAAAATTGTGCATATGATTGAAGGCGAAGAAGTAAGAAAATTAATTACAGATAAACATATTCGTCCCGATGGAAGAAAAATGGATAAAATTAGACCTTTATCTTGTGAAATTGACCTTCTTCCACGTACTCATGGTTCAGCAGTATTCACAAGAGGCGAAACTCAATCTTTAGCTACAACTACTTTAGGAGCAATTGGTGAACATCAAGTTTTAGATGGACTTGGGCTTGAAGATTCTAAAAGATTTATGTTACATTATAATTTCCCAGCTTTCTCTGTTGGTGAGACGGGTCGCTATGGGGCTCCTGGTAGAAGAGAAATTGGCCATGGAGCTTTAGGTGAGAGAGCGCTTGCACAAGTAATCCCTAGCGAAGAAGAATTTCCTTATACTATTCGTGTTGTTAGCGAAATATTAGAATCAAACGGAAGTAGTAGTCAAGCAACAATTTGTGCAGGCTGTTTAAGTTTAATGGCGGCAGGTGTACCAATTAAAGCACCAGTTGCTGGTATTGCTATGGGACTTATTGAATCACAGGATAAAAAGAAACATACCATACTTACAGATATTCAAGGACTTGAAGACCATATGGGAGATATGGATTTTAAAGTGGCAGGTACACGTAAAGGTATTACAGCATTACAAATGGATATTAAGATTAAAGGTGTTACGGAAAAGATTTTAAAAGAAGCTTTGGCTCAAGCAAAAAAAGCTAGACTTGAAATTCTTGATGTTATGGCAGACTGCATTCCAGAGCCTCGTAAGAGTTTATCAAAATACGCACCTAAGATTGATACATTTAAAATTAATCCTGATAAAATTAAAGATGTTATTGGTCGCGGTGGGGATATGATTACCAAAATTATTTTGGAAGCTAGTAACGTTAAGAGTGTTAATGATAAAGATGCAGTTAAAGTTGATTTAGAAGATGATGGTAGAGTTATTATTTATCACACTGATGCGAGCATTATTGCTAAGACAAGAGCAATGATTGAAGATGTGGCAAGAGAAGTTGAAGAAGGTGCTATTTATACTGGAAAAGTTGTTAAGGTAGAAGACTTTGGATGCTTTGTAGAGTTATGGCCTGGATGTGAGGGATTAGTACATGTATCAGAACTTGATACAAAAAGAGTTGATAAACCTAAAGATATTGTTAGTGTTGGTGATAAAATACTCGTTAAAGCTTTAGGATATGATAATAGGGGCAGACTTAATTTATCAAGAAAACAAGCTTTACCTAAACCAGATAAAAAAGAAGATAAAAAGAGTAAGAAAAAATAAGCAATTTTGAGCTTATTTTTTCTGTGTGTGCCGTGCATGGCATATAGCTAGAGGGTGAAAGACCCTTACACGCGTAGGTATCGACGAAGTGTTAGAGAAGCACAACGCATCAACAGTGATGTTGGGGCTAAAGGAAGTGTGGAACAAAATCATGAACCAACGAATAGAAACTTACTATAAGGCTACATAAACGGATAAGGTTGCACAACAAACTAAAGTCCAAAAGATACCCGTAACTTTGTGTGGTAGAGTAAGTGGTTAAATGAGGAAAGTTATATGTCTTACCACGGGAGGTCTTACGAACGAATAAGTACAAAACTTTTAATACAAGAATTGTTAAGATCGGTCGAAAAAGGTTTATCGTAAGAAGTCAGCCGAGGTCATAGTACTAGTGAGTTACTAGGAAGGACTGAACAATTTATAGTGTTTCAAACACTAAAATCAATTAAGTGTAAAATCAAAATAAATACGTAGGAAAAGTTGGCGTATCCAAGTAATAACCCTTATAAAAGATGTTTCACTTAATTATGAAATTAGAAAGGAGAAACGAGTATGGAATTACTAGAAAAAATATTAGATGACAAAAATCTATATAATGCTTATAAGCAGGTTTACAAAAATAAAGGAGCTAGTGGAGTAGATGGAGTAACTGTCGAAGAACTAGGAGTTTATTTATTTCAGCATAAAGAAGAAATAAAAGAACAAATAAGAAATTTAAAATATAAACCTAGACCCGTAAGAAGAGTTGAAATACCAAAAGAAAATGGTAAAAAGAGAAAACTGGGAATACCAACAGTAATAGACAGAGTAATACAACAAGCGATAGTACAAGTAATTACTCCATTATTCGAACCACAATCTAGCGAAACTAGTTATGGTTTTAGACTAGGTAGAAGTTGTGAGATGGCAATAATAAAAGCATTAGAATACTTCAATGATGGGTATGACTGGATAGTAGATATAGACTTACAAGCATTCTTCGATAATGTAAACCAAGATAAATTAATAGGCATTATAAGAAGAACCATTAAAGATGGAAGAGTGGTGTCATTGATAAGAAAATATCTAGTAAGTGGTGTAATGATAAATGGAGTAGTACAACCTACAA
>CAMMXG010000006.1 GCA_946500895.1 uncultured Mycoplasma sp.
ATCACATTTTAGTAATTAATTATTACACTTTTATGGTACCAAAAAGACGCTAGCCTAAGGCATAGCGTTTGCAATTGATGCAGGCGTTATCCACTAAGTGAATAACACTTACAAGTTTAATATAACATATTTTAAGTACATATGCAATTGACATTTATTTTACATTTTAAGCTATTACTTAATTATCTATTATCTTTTCTATTAAATTATATTTTTTAGATATTAATGCTTCCTTAATTTTATTATTTTTTTCTAATATATGTAATTTAGTTTCATAATCTATTAGTTTTTGTTCTGCTCTTTTAACAATCATTCCTATATTGCTTTTTGATACATTTAGATTGTCTGCTATTTCTTGCATGGATAAATCTTCAATATAATGTTCACTAAATGCTTGTTGTTCTTTCATTGTTAATAATTCTTTATAAATATCAAATAAAGAATTTAAGTATTCTCTATTTTCCATCATCAATCATATCCTTAAATAATCCATAAATATAATTTTCAATATCAAATGGTTTTAAATCTTCCATTTTTTCACCTAAGCCAATAAACTTAACAGGAATATTTACACTTTCTTTAATAGCAAGAACTATTCCACCTTTGGCTGTTCCATCAAGTTTTGTTAAAACAATTCCGGTAATGTTGGTAATTTCTTTGAAGCTCTCGGCCTGCAAAATACCATTTTGACCAGTTGAAGCATCAATTACAAGTAAAGTTTCTTGAGGTGCTCCTTCAATGTGAGTTGCAATTACTTTGTTTATTTTTTCGAGTTCTTTCATTAAGTTTACTTTATTTTGAAGACGACCTGCGGTATCTACTAAGACAATATCAATATTTTCTTCTTTGGCTTTCACAAGTCCATCATAGATTACTCCGGCTGGATCAGTATTTTCTTTGCCATAAAACATAGAACCTGTTTTCTCGGCCCATTCTTTTAATTGAGGTACAGCACCTGCTCGGAATGTGTCGCCGGCAATCATCATGATACTTTTGCCTTCTTTCTTATATTTATAGGCAAGTTTGGCAATTGTAGTAGTTTTTCCAACACCGTTTACCCCAACCATTAAAATAACTGTTGGTCCATTTGGATTCATGTTAATCTTGTCACTTAAAGATTCTCCACTAACATAAATAATAAATAATTCATCCACGATTACTTCTTGTAAATATTTGGTGTCAGTAATATTTTCTTTTTTTACTCTCATCTTTAATCTATCAATGAAATCCATTACGGTATTTACACCAATATCTGCCATAATTAAAATACTTTCTAACTCATCAAAATACTCATCGCTAACTTTCGTATATTTATGACCTAATATACTTAGCTCATTTACAAATTCTTTTCTTGTTTTTTCAAGTCCTTTTTCATATATTTCTACATCTTCTTTGTTTTCTTCTTTTTTAGCAAAAACTTTCTTAAATTTATCAAATAATCCCATTTCATAGCACCTTGCTTTCTTCTTATTGATAATATTTTACTATAAAAATAGCAAAATGAAAAGATTAGAGTTCTATCTCTAACCTACTTTTTTAAGTTCCAATTTACATGGCTAGATTCACCACTTTTTTTATTATATGTAAATCATTACATATGTGTATTCTTTATAGCATAAAATACTCTGTTAATCAACTTTAAGGTCTTGGATGTTTTTCTAGCCAAGATATCGCATAAGAGCAAGTGCATTTTACTTGTATGTTATTTTTACGCAAATAATTAAAAACTTCATTCATCAATTTATCTGCGATACCTTGTCCTCTTAAAGATGGATCTACAAAAGTATGCGTAATGTTTACAGTATCATTGTTAATATTTGGATAATCAATCTCCTAATACTTGATTATCTATTATATATAGTGTTTTATTTTGATGTACTTCAATCATTTTATCGCCTCTTATCTTTATTATATTGGATTTTTTCTCTTCAAACAACTTTTTATTTTCATCATTTACATTTTATCATAGAATTTAAGCGAATATTTATTTGCATTAATAAGCTTGATACGTTATAATTATTATGGTGAAGTAAGATGGCAAAGAAGAAAAAAACAAAAAAAGATGATACAGAAAAAGTAGGATTTAGTGCTGAACTTACTGGTCTAATATTAATATTAATTGGAATTATTGGTTTTGGTTTTGGTCCAGTTGGCTCAATTATAAAGAAATTTGCAATGTTTTTGGTTGGAGGCTGGGCTTGGATATTTCTTTTAATTTTTATGATAGTCTTAGGATTTTATATGCTAATTAAAAGAAGTTTACCTAAGTTCTTTAGTCAAAAGTTAGTTGGTTTATATGTTTTAATCGTTGTGGTACTTGTGGCAAGTCATTTTGGCTTTATTGAAAAATGTAATGGGGCTGGAGATATTTTCCAAACAACAATTGATAAATATATGGAGCGAATTGCTACCATTGGTTCTAATACTGCCCTATTTACGAGTGGAGATACTTTGATTGAAATTGGTGGAGGAGTTATAGGCGCTATATTCTCAGTTGGGTTATCTAGTTTGTTTGGACTTACTGGAACAAAAATTGTTTGTGTACTTTTAACAGCATTTGGATTTATTTTATTCTTTAATATTACGTTTGCAGATATACTAAGTAAAATCAAATCATTCTTTAGTAAACTAAAAAATACAACTCCTAAAGAAAAACATGAAAAACAGGAAGAATATGCTTATGAAGAAGATCAGGAGTTTGAAGAGAAAAAGAATGATAAGATTATTATTACTAGTATGGAAGAGTTAAAAACAATGAAAGAACCTCAAAAAGATAACTTAGAAACAAATAAAGAAAGTATTTATGAGGCAAATAACAATTATACTTTACCTCCTCTATCTTTATTAGACGATGTTACTCCTCCAAAGAAAAATGCTGCATCAAATAATTATATTCGCAGTAATAAAGAAAATTTGGAAAGAGTACTTAAAGACTTCCAAATTAACGGTCAAGTAGTTGAAATTCATATTGGACCGGCAGTAACACAATTTGAAGTAAAGGTTCCTAGTGGTACGAAAGTATCAAGAATTGTTGGTATTAATAAAGAAATTGCTTTGGCACTTGCTGCTAAAGATGTTCGTATTCAAGCCCCTATTCCTGGTAAAAGTACCATTGGTGTAGAGATACCTAATCCAAGTATTAGTGCAGTTAAATTTAAAGAAGTGTTAGCTCATGAAACAAAAGCAATGAGTGATGCCAAAATTGTTGTTGCTTTAGGTAAAGATATTATGGGTAGACCACAACTTGCTGATTTATCTAAGATGCCTCACCTTTTAATCGCTGGTTCGACTGGTTCTGGTAAATCTGTTTGTACAAATACCATGATTTGTTCTATTCTCATGCGTTATAAACCTGATGAAGTAAAACTCATGTTAGTCGATCCTAAAAAAGTAGAACTTTCTAATTACAATGGTGTTCCTCACCTTTTATGTCCTGTTGTAAGTGATCCTAAGAAAGCCAGTATTGCTCTTCAAAAGTTAGTTTCAGAGATGGATAAACGTTATGATATGTTTAGTGAGAAAAACGTTAAAAATATTGCTGGTTATAATGATTGGGTCATGAAAGAAAATAAAAACAATAATACTAATATTCCAAAAATGCCTTATATTGTTGCTATTATCGATGAACTTGCTGATTTAATGCTTGTGGCAAGCAAAGAAGTTGAAGATTCTATTATGAGAATTACCCAAATGGCAAGAGCTGCCGGAATACATTTAATTGTTGCAACGCAAAGACCATCTACTGATGTTATTACTGGTGTTGTTAAAGCAAATATTCCTTCTCGTATCGCTTTTGCAGTTGCATCTAATATCGATTCAAGAACTATACTCGATATGAGTGGTGCTGAAAAACTTCTGGGTAAAGGTGATATGCTTTACCTTCCAATGGGGGAAAATGTTCCTATTCGTATTCAAGGTTGCTTTATTAGTGATGATGAAATTAAAAGAATTATCGATTATGTATGTAAAGAACAAGTTGCTCATTATAGCGAAGAGATGCAAAACTTGGATGCAACAGGTAGTGGTATTCATGGATTACCTGATGAGAAAGAAGAATATGATGATCCTTTATATAATGAAATTGTAGAATTTGCCATTCAAACTGGTAAAGTTAGTACAAGTTTACTTCAAAGAAGATTTAGACTAGGTTATAATAGAGCTGCTAGAGTCGTAGATTTGCTTGAAGAACGTGGGATTGTAGGTCCTCCAAATGGTTCTAAACCTAGAGAGGTTTTAGTTAAATTAGAAGACAAATCTGAATAAAATTAGCATTTACAAATAAGATTATTATATGATAAAATAGTATTGTTGGAGGGATGTTATGGCAAGTACGAAAATAAAGTATAAAAATCAAAATGTGAAAAAATATTTTGTAGGACTTTGTATTATTTTAGCCATAATTTTTCTTGCCCTATACTTCTATAAGTGGCACACCGTTCGAGAACAAGAAAAATATTATAATAGCTATTTAATCGAAACAAATACAATCAGTTTAGAAATGAATGATATTAATGAAATTAGTTCGGTTTTATCTGAAACACCTAATTATTACTTCTTGTATATTAGTTATACTGGTGATGAAGATGTTTATAATTTAGAAGAGGAATTAAAGCCTTTAATTGATGAATATCAGTTACAAAGTAATTTTTATTTCTTAAATGTTACTGATTTTAAAGATACTAATACAAATTATAAGGAAGATATTGCTGATACTTTAAATATTGAAAGAAATATTATATCTGATGTTCCAATTATTCTTTATTTTAAAGATGGAGAACTTGCGACAATGCATGGAATATTTACAGCAGAAGAATTTAAGGATTTGCTCGAAACTCAGAATATTAGGTCACAATAAAAAAATTACTCGCTATTGAGTAATTTTTTTATTTGCTTGTTTTTATGCTTTTATAATATTTGCAATTATCTTTAAATAGACATTCGCGACATTTTGGGTTTCTAGCAGTACAATTATATCTACCAAATAATACTAGTTGATGATGTAATCTACTCCATTTATCTTTAGGAATTTTCTTCATTAATTTTTGCTCAATTCGTGATACATCATCTTCTTCTTTAGCTAGTCCTAATCGCTTTGATACTCTAGCTACGTGAGTATCAACCGCAATCGCTGGTACATCATAAATATTAGATAATACCACATTACAAGTTTTTCTGCCTACTCCAGGCAAAGATTCTAAATATTCTCTATTATTTGGGACTATGCCATTATAATCTTCTATCAATCTTGTGGCAATCGTTTTAATATAAGCTGCTTTTTTCGTGTGAGAACCACATGGTCTAATTATATCTTCTATCTCTTTTTGATCTGCATCTTTTAAACCTTTTAAATCATATTTATCAAATAAAATACTTGTTACCATATTCACCCTTTTATCAGTACATTGGGCACTTAGGACAGTTGCAATTAGTAATTCGTAATCTTTCGTATAATTTAATTCGCATCTGGCATCAGGATAATATTTATCTAATATATTAATTATTTTTTCACTCTTCATCATCTAACCAGTTATAATCAAATAACTCACTATCCTCCTTCTTTATGGTATTTCTATGTTCTAAATGATTATTTACATCATTCATCGTTTTGAACGCTTTTTTATTCCATTCATATAGTATTTTGTCAATATATCTAAAGTTTCTTACGCCATTATAGACAGCTTCTTTTAGAGCACCAACAATTAATTCTTCACTGTAGTTATGTTCTAACCAAGCATTAATAATTTCGTATTCCGTACTTGTAATAGGACGAGCAAATTCTTGTTCAAACTTCGCATAAATATCTGTTTTTATCTCTTTTTTTTCTTCTGTTTTTTCCTCTTCTACAATCATTTCATAAAAACCATCTAAGCTAACTTTTTCGATCATTCTGCCTTCAATATCTTTTTCAGTTTTTATATCTATTAATTTTTTAGATAAAAGATTAGTAAAAACTTCATAGGCTTTATCTGATGGTATTCCTAAATTTTTACTTAATTCATCCATATTTAAGTAGTTATTAAAATCATTATCAAAATAAGTAAGCATTAAAAATTCCTCTAAAGATAACTTTAAAGATAAAGCTTTTTTAATAAATAAACTATTGGTTATATATTTTTGACATTTAAAAAAATCTAACTTCATTTAATCCACTCACTTTTATGTTCTTTAATATATTTTGTAATATCACTTGTTTTATTTCTTATTTTACCATTAATAATTAAATTTTCAATATCTTTTAATATTATGCCGATATTTTTAGAATAATCAATATCTAGAATTTTAACAATATCACTTGCTTTAATATTCATTTCTTTTTTATCATGAATTGGTAATTCTTTATATATTTTGTTTATTACTTTTTTATCAATTCCTAAAATTTCACCCGCTACTTGAGATAAATATAAACCATAATTATATACTGTTTGTTTATTTATTTCTTCACTTCCTATTATTCTTCTAATGGAAATAATATTGTTCTTTTCGGGCTTGGTAAATGGTAAATCATAATTTACTTTGATTTGGGCATACATTCCTTCTAGATTTTTTACAGGAGTAATATCTTCCCAATTACTTATTTCAAGTAAGTTTAGTATTCCTAAATCATTTAATAAATTTAGACCTTTTTTTACGTTTTTAGATAGTAAAATTTTATCTAATTCCTCTTTTATTCTTGTATTCGATAAAGTTAAGACTAAATCTTTGTTTTCTTTTATTTCTTTATATAAATTTGACTCTAAATTAAAATTTAAAATGGTTGCAATCCGAATTCCTCTTAGTATTCTTAAAGGGTCTTCTTTTATTTTTTCACCTGGATCATCAATCATTTTTATTTTTAAAGCACTTAAATCATCTATTCCGCCAACTAAATCAATAATTTCGCCCTTAGAATTCATACATATCGCATTAATCGTAAAATCTCTTCGCTGTAAGTCTAAAACTAAATTATTAATATAATTGAATTCGACTGGTTTTCTTCCTTTGTATTTTATTTCTTCTCTATATGTGGTAATTTCTATATGATATTCTTTTAATTTAAATTCAACACCACCTAAATTTTTAGATGAAGCATTAGGGAAAATCGTCATTAATTCTTTTGGTGTTGCATTCGTGCATATGTCTATATCATAAGAAAAAATACCGGCGAGTAAATCTCTTACATATCCACCTACTACATAAGCTTCGTATCCTTCATTTTCTATTTTTGTTAAGATGTTTTTAATTATTTTATTCAATCTTATCACCTATTTAATTTTATTTGTTTTTTTCTGAAATATATTTCTCTACTTCCTTAATTGTGTTATTAAAGTTATTAAATTCAACATTAAACCAAGTAATATCCATTTGATTATTAAACCATGTATATTGTCTTTTAGCATAATGTCTTGAATTTTTTTTGATTAAATCTTTGGCTTCTTCTAGAGTTATTTCACCATTAAAATATGCAAATAATTCTTTGTATCCTATCGCAGTAGATAAAGCTTTAGAACTTATTTTTTTATCATAAAAGCTTTTTACTTCATCTATTAAGCCTTCATGGAACATTTCATCGACACGATTGTTAATTCGTTCATAAAGCATGCTTCTTTCGCATGTAAGGCCAATATATATGGCATCATAGATTGGTTGTGCATCAGGAATATCTATATTCTCTTTATTTAAAAATCTAATTAGTCTTTTTCGATTATTTTTATGAATGTTCATATTGGCATCTTTTTTTAAGGCTAGTTCATAAACTTCTTCATTCGTTAATTCATCATAAGTATTAACTGTTTTTTCTTCCTCATTAAACTCGTAATTATATAAAGCTGCTTTTAAATAAAGTCCAGTTCCTCCTACAAAAATAATATTTCTGTCTTTGTATTTTTCTATTAACTCTCTGGCATCTTTTTGATAATCATATACAGTATAGTTAACACTTACATCTTTGATATCAAATAAATAATGAGGGATTCCTTCTTTTTCCTTTTCTTTTATTTTGGCAGTACCTATATCCATACCAATATATACTTGCATCGCATCAGCATTAATAATAATAGCATTGTATTTTTTAGCTAGTTCCACACTTAGTTTTGTCTTTCCTACCCCTGTTGGTCCAACAATGGCTAAAATCATTCTTCATCCTTCTTTTCTTTTAATAAATCACGAATTTCTTCTAATAATAATACTTCTTCACTTTTCTTTGGTGTTTCTTTTTCTTCCTCTTTCTTTTTAATATGAGCTATTTTATTGATAAATTTAATGATTATAAAAATACAAATGGCAATAATTAGAAAGTCAATGACACTTTGGATAAATGCTCCATATTCAATCTTAGTATCTCTAAACGTAATAGATAAGTTAGAAAAGTCTACACCACCTAAAACTAAGCCTAATATAGGTGTTAAAATATTATTTACTAAACTAGTTACAATAGATGAAAATGCTCCTCCTATAATGACACCGACAGCTAAGTCAATGACATTTCCTCTAGCAATAAATTTTTTAAATTCACTAATATTTTTTTTCATATTACCTCCTGTTTTTCAATTCTATTTTATCATATTTTAAACATTAAAAAAAGTTAATTACTATTAATTCATAATTAACTTGGATCAGCTACATATGTAGTTCCCTCAAAGAAAGGAATATTTTCATCACACCACTCTTTGGTTGGTTCATTACCGGCGCCAAAACTTTCTGTTAAATCAATTATTAATAATCCATCATACCAAACTGATGTGGTGGCATTTCCATTGTTATAATCAAGACGCATTTGATATGGTCCAGTTGTAAAAGAAGAACGATTGTTTACAGCGGACACAATATTCCATGAACTCGCACTTCCAATTGATTGTCCTTCTGTAAAAGCTGGTTCGGCAATTGGCCAATAAATTCCTGCACTTCCACTGGCTCCTTCATGATAAACTTCATATCTTGTATAATATATATGAGTTGCGTCTAGAGATATTGGGGTTGAATTAGTTGCTAATATTTCTGGTGAATTACTAGTTCCTGTTAATCTAATCGCTGTTGTTCCATATTTTACATGAGTTGTATCAATTGTTCCACCACTCCATATATTACTATTTGTAAAACTTGGATCGGTTACTAGATTAGTTAGCTCGATTTGGGCATCCATTGGGGTATTATAAACAATTAGTTCGGCAGCAAAAGTTTGATTCATTACATCATTTCCAGCATTTTCATCAATCCATAAGTGTAAATTATAAGTTCTAGAAGTATCAATATTGGGTAAAATGCCAGTTTCTATTACATAAGAAGCTTTTACATTATCTCCAGATACACCTGCAGGTAACGTAGTTTCATTTAAACTTGTCAATCTAGTAGTGGTTTCTCCATCTAAAGAAAAATTGATATATGATAATAATGTATCCGATGTTGATGAGAGAACATTTAGGATTACTTGATATCCGCTTCCTATTGCACAATCATTATTTGATATAGTAAATGTATACGGAGTTATCGTTCTAAACGCAGTAGTACTGCTCATAGGATAACTGGTTATATTAATTGAATTTGCATCTTCAAAACTTATATTATAGCAACTTGTAGATAATGTATTAGTACCTTCTTGGGTATCAGCATATGATAAATAGGCATATGTAATGCTAATTGTTGCAATAACGACTATTACTATGGAAGATATAAGCAATGCAATATATTTTTTGTTGTTCAATTTTATCACCACTATCTCACTATAATACATTATATAGTATTTTTTGTATTCTCACAAGTATTAATTAAAAAAACTTCCAAAAAAGGAAGCTTACATATAACTATATACTAACACTCTGCCATTAAATGTTTGATTCATTACATCATTTCCAGCACTTTCATCGATCCATAAATATAAATTATAAGTAATTGATTCGCCTGGAGCTAAAGATCCACTTGCTAGATTATAGCTACTATCTAGATCATAAGTAGTTTTAATTGAATCTCCAAAAGTATATGGAGTTGCACTTCCAAGTAATCCACTTGTTCCGTCAATTACTGATGGGCTAGTTTCATTTAACTTATATCTTAATAAAGATAATGGTAAAGTAGAAGCATTACTTGTTAATGTATTTAGAGTTACAATGTAATTAACTGGGTTACTAGCATTTTCACTTGTACAAGTATTCGTAATTGTAAATTCATATGGCTGTAATCTTGTTAAGGCATCTGATTCGCTCATTGGATATGTCGCAGATAAATTAATGGAGCCATTGCTACCCTCTGTATATGAAACATCAAAGCAAGCAGTTGAAAATTCATTTGGATCAGCTTGGGTACTTGCTATAGAATAATAAGAATAACTTGTTCCAATTGTAATGGTAACTAAAATCATAATTGTAAGTATTCCTAGAGTTACTTTATAACCACTTCTCATATTATCACCTATTTTACTATTTATAATTATAAGATATTTTTATCATTCTCACAAGTACTTTTGATTAATTTTCTATAAAAATTTCTTTTTTACCATCTAAACTGAAACTTTTAGCATCTGTAATGTGGACTTTAATTAATTTGCCGATGTCTTCTTTGGCACCATCTATGTTAACTAATTTCATTGTTTTAGTATAGCCATATACTTTATTTTCTCCTTTTTCACTTGGACCTAATACTAATACTTCTTCGATTTTTCCTATATAATTTCTATTATGCTCTAAACTATAATAATTTATTAATTCATTTAATTCATGTAATCTGCTTTCCTTTGCTTCAAGTGGAATAGAGTCCTTTATTTTAGCTGCTGGGGTTCCTTCTCTTGGAGAATAGATAAATGTAAAAGCACCGTCAAATTTACATTTATTTACCACATCTAATGTTTCTTTAAAATCTTCATCTGTTTCATTTGGGAAACCAACAATAATATCAGTAGTAATACTTACTCCGGGAATTTTTTCTTTAATTTTATTATATAAAGTAATATATTCTTCTTTCGTATAACGTCTTCCCATTAGTTTTAAAATTTTAGAACTTCCACTTTGAAGTGGTAAGTGAATGTACGGCATGATGTTTTCGTACTTAGCAATGACATTAATCATTTCATCGGTAAAATCCCATGGGTGGCTAGTTACAAAGCGAATTCTTGGTATACCAGTTTTAGCAACATTTTCTAGGAGTGTTGCAAAATCATATTCTTCTTCTAAGTCTTTACCATAAGCATTAACATTTTGGCCTAGAAGTGTAATCTCTAAATACCCTTTTTTCTTTAAATCTTCTACTTCACTCAAAATATCTTCCATCTTACGACTTCTTTGTTTTCCTCTTGTAAATGGTACAATACAGTAAGTGCAGAATTTATCACAGCCATACATAATATTTACCCAAGCAGTAATTTTAGAGTCCCTAACATAATCCATATGCTCATATACATTTCCTTCAATTGAATATACTTCAATTTGTTGTTTTTTATTTTCTTCTAAAATCATTTGGCCTAAATCATTAATATTATGGGTTCCGAAGACAATGTTTACAAATGGATATTTTTCCTTTAGGAGATTTGCTACACTACTTTCTTGAGGCATACAACCACCAATACATATGATTAAATCAGGATTCTCTTTTTTTAGATGTTTACATCTTCCTAAGAAACCAAAGACTTTGTCATGAGCATTTTCTCTGATCGCACAGGTATTTAATACAATGATATCTGACTTTTCTAAATCAGTAGTTTCTCTAAACCCAAGATTTTCTAAAATACCTTTTATTTCTTCTGAGTCATGAACATTCATTTGACACCCATAAGTTCTTATAAAATATTTTTTGTTTTTAAATTTGTCACTTTTAATATTATTTGCATCTAAAAACTCTACTTTTTTATTTGTTCTTAAACGTGCTTGTTTCATATCTGGTAAATTCATTATAATCATCCCTTTAGGGACTATTATATCAGATTTCTAAACCTTATGGTATGATAATTTAATAATATGATAAAGTTTTAATATATCTTTATCAATTTTTTTATTTAAATCATTAATAATATGTTCATAAATATAATCTATGTCACCTATATTTTCCTTTTTATATTCATAATATAAGTATTTTAATTTGTCTATTTCCTTGTTATTGTATAAATTATTTATTTCTAACAAAATCAGTTTTTTTGCTTCTCTTTCCTGTCTTAAAGTTTGTGTTTCTTCTATTTTTTTTAGTATTTCATAATTCAAATTTGTTTCTTTCATGCCATATATTACTTCTAATACATTTAGATCATCATCTATTAGCAAGTTGCTTCTACTGATACTTATGCCTTCCCCATTAAATTCTAAAGCAATTACATTTTTGGTATCAGTAAAAAGACATGCATATTCTATTTTTTTAAAGTTTTTTTTATCACTTACCAAAGTTTTTCCTTCTATCATCTCTAAAAACGATTCTTCTACTTTGATATCATTGCAAATTAAATCTAGTAAGAATTTATGTTTCACTTTAACTAAAGGGATTTTTTTTATTAATTCTAGATAATCGTAATCGTTCCATTCATAAAATTCATAAGCTTCTCCTTCATTCCAGTTTAAAATGATGTCGTAGTAATAATTCATTTTTAATCCACCTTTCTAGTGATAATGCAATGCAAATTATTCCTATTAAAATTAACCAAACTTCTACTTTCCTACTTATAAATTTAACAAAATCAAAGAAACTATACCCTATTGTTAATAAATTTAGATAAATTATTAAAAAAAATAGTCCTATACTTGTCAAAATGACGCCTAATATGTAAAGTAATAAACGAAACACGACACTCACCCTTATAATTTTATTTCTTAAATTAAAAAAATATTATATAATTAAGTAGGTGAAGAAAATGGATTATTTAATTTATATTATTTTAGGTATTATTCAAGGATTTACAGAACCTATACCAGTATCATCAAGTGGACATATTTTTCTTTTTAAAAATATTTTTAATAATGATATGTTTAATGATTTAAATTTTGAGATAGTAGCTAATTTTGGATCTTTCCTTGCTATTTTATTCATTTTTAGAAAAGAAGTGTGGGATTTAGTAACCGCTTTCTTCTCTTATATTTTTAAGAAAGAAACGAGAGAAAAAAATAAAAAGAAATTTAAATATTGTCTATTTATTATCGTATCTACTATTCCAATTGGTATTGCTGGATTACTTCTTAAAGATTTTATTGAAGAAAAACTACAAAATATTATGTTTTTAGGAGTTGCTTTCTTATTTACGGCCCTTATGTTACTTCTTGTTAAAAATAAAAATGGTAAAAAAGAAGATTACGATATAACTCTTAAAGATGCTTTAATTATTGGAATATTCCAAATAATAGCATTATTCCCAGGTATTAGTCGTAGTGGTACTACTTTAGTACTTTGTTTACTAGTAGGTATGAGTAGAAGTACAGCATTAAAATATACTTTTATTTTATATTTCCCTATTAGTGTTGGAACAATGATACTTGGTGTAAAAGATATTATAGATGCTGGAAACTTGAGTACTATTGCTCTTCCTTACTTTTTAGGTATGGTGGCTGCGGGAATTGTAACCTATTTCTCATATCGTTGGTTAAGTGAAATAGTTAAACGTGGTAACTTGTGGAAATTTAGTATTTATTGCGTATGTTTAGCAATATTTATCTTTATTTATTTTAGGTAGCCTCAAATTTGAGGCTTTTTTCTTGCAAAAAAAAATTCCTTTCGGAATTAATTTTTAAATAATATAATATTAAATACTAATAGAACTGCAACATTAAAAGCATAGCTAAATTGGAATCTTTCACATTCAACTAGAGATACTAGTAAGTCAGATAAACAAATAATCCATCCCTCTTTACTTTTTGGTTTAAATTCTTTCACACTTGCTTTTTCATGACGATTTACAAATGGAAAGATTTTTTTTATTAATACATGATGAAACATATGGGTTTTAATTGCTTCTGCTTCTAAATCTGTTACAGCAAAATATTTTTTAGCATTGTTAGATGCAGTAACAGGATGTCTAAGGTAAGAATTTTCAGGGCTTTCTTTACGTGTACCAAAAAAGAAATCATGTAGAAGTCCCGCTCTTGATACACTTCTTAAATCAGCCTTAAAAAATTTCCCTAATTTATAACTTAATTTAGCAACTCTTAAGGAATGTTCATATTTGCTTGTTCCATGATGTAAATCCTTTTTGGTTTCTAAAAAATGTTCATCTTCTAATATATCACACACAAACTCTTCAAACTCGCATTTTGATCGTTTTGTCATTTCTTCAACTCCTACTTTTATTTTGCGACTATTAACATTATAGTAAATTATACTCTTTTTGTAAAGGATAAATGCTTATTTTTTTACTATAAAACTTTTCGCAAATTTAAAAATAAGTCCATATAGGGCTTATTTTTACGTTACTTACAACCCCCTAATTGCTTATAACTGTAATAATTATAGCATATTTTATGGTAAATGTCAAAAAAAGCCGGGAGCTAGTCCCAACTTCTTTATTTTAAAATGAGTTTATCATCTTTTACATCAACTGTAATTGTGTCATTGTATTTAATTTCATCTCTTATTATTTTATCAGCAAGTAACGTTTCAATATTGTGGGTAACATATCTTTTGATTGGCCTTGCACCATATGCTTCTTCATATGAGTGTTCAATAATAAAATCTTTGGCTTTTTTCGTTAATTCTAGATGTAAGTTAATATTTTTTAATCTTGATTCCGTTTCAAAAATAATCTTATCAAGAATATTATAAACAACATCTTTTCCTAAAGATTTAAATATGACAATCTCATCAATACGATTAATAAATTCTGGTCTAAATGTTCTTTTTAGAGCATCCATTACTTTTGATTCACTGTTTTCTTCATTGTCTAAAATATACTCACTACCTAAGTTAGATGTCATAATGATAATCGTATTTTTAAAATCAACTAATTTACCAGTACTATCGGTAATACGACCATCATCAAGAATTTGCAACAAAATATTGAATACATCAGGATGAGCTTTTTCAATTTCATCAAATAAGACAATGCTATATGGATTACGTCTTACTGCTTCAGTAAGTTCGCCTCCTTCATCATAACCGACATATCCTGGAGGGGCTCCAAGAAGTCTAGATACATTAAAGGCTTCCATGTATTCAGAGCAGTCTATTCTTACCATATGACGTTCATCATCAAATAGCTCATAAGCTAGAGCTTTCGCTAGTTCTGTTTTACCAACACCAGTTGGACCCATAAAGATGAATGAGCCAATGGGTCTATTTGGATCTTTAATACCACTTCTCGCCCTTATAATTGCATCACTAACCACTTTTACCGCTTCATCTTGACCAATTACCCTTTTCTTTAAGTTTGCTTCTAGGTTAAGTAGTTTTTCTTTTTCACCACTTACTAACTTTTGAATTGGAATATTGGTCCATTTGGCTACAATTGCTGCGATATCTTCTTCGGTAACTGTATCACTTAACATTTGCGAGTCAATTTTGCTTCTTAAGGTTTCTAGTTCAGTTTCAAGTTTTGGAATTTCACCATGGCGAAGACGGGCAGCCGTTTCTAAGTCATAATTGTTTTCAGCTGTTTCAAGTTTAAATTTAGCTTGGTCTAGTTCTTCTTTTTTCTTGTTGATATCATCATTTAAACTTTTCTCTTCTTCCCATTTTGAACGCATACCTGCTTCTTGTTCTTTTAGACTAGCAATTTCGGTATCTAGTTCTTCACGACGATTTTTTGATAATTCATCTTTTTCCTTTTTAATTGCTTCCCGTTCAATTTCTAGACTCATAATCTTACGAGTTAATGTGTCTAATTCTGTTGGAACTGAAGCCATTTGCATCTTTATTGTGGCACATGCTTCATCTACTAAGTCAATTGCTTTATCTGGTAAATATCGATCTGTAATGTAGCGATCACTTAGAGTTGCTGCACTAATTAGAGCACTATCTTTAATGTTTACACTGTGGAATAATTCAAATTTTTCTTTTAAGCCACGTAAAATGGTAATGGTATCTTCCACATTTGGCTCATGTACTTGAATTTTTTGTAAACGTCTTTCTAGAGCGCCATCTTTTTCAATATATTTACGATACTCATTTAGGGTCGTTGCCCCAATTAATCTTATTTCACCACGAGCAAGCATTGGTTTTAACATGTTGCCAGCATCCATGGCACCTTCGGCACCGGCACCAACAATCATGTGTATTTCATCTATAAATAATATGATATCCCCATTAGAATCACTAATTTCTTTTAGAACTTTTTTAAGACGTTCCTCGAATTCACCACGATATTTAGCACCTGCAATTAAAGCACCTAAATCAAGTGACCAAATCCTTTTACCTTTTAAGGTACTTGGTACATCACCTTTTACAATACGTATGGCAAGTCCTTCTACAATAGCAGTTTTACCTACACCAGGTTCACCAATTAAAACGGGATTATTTTTTGTTTTTCTTGATAAAATACGAATAATACTACGTATTTCTTCATCCCTACCAATAACTGGATCAACCTTATTAAGTCTCACTGCTTCTGTTATATCACGTCCATATTTTTCTAAAACATTTTCGTTTTCTTCCTGCATATTTGGATACATATTAACACCTTCTTTCTATTACAATGTATGTTATATCATAAAAGTTAGCACTTGTCAAGTATAAGTGCTAACTTTGGTAAATATATAAAATTTCTATAAAAATTAAGTATTTAAAAAGCTTTCGTAAAAATCGAAAGCTTATTTTATAATGGATTCTAATCCTAATTTTATCATATCATTTAGTTTGGTTTGTCTTTCTTCTGGTGTTAAAACAGTTTTAGAGAATTTAGAGTCTGCTACAGTCATTAGTGTTGTTGCTTCTATATTCAGAGTATTCGCAACATGACACACACCAAATCCTTCCATTTCTTCACCTAGAATTTCATATTCACTTGGAATACGATTTAAAACTCTTTCATAATCAATGTATGGTCCATATACATCCATGGTAGTCGTCATTCCGAAGTGCAAATCAACATTTAATTCTCTTGCTGTATCTAAAATTGTTTTATTTAAAGAAGCACTTGCATCTATGACATTTCCTACATAATTATTATAAGTGTAAGCAAAATTAGATTCTGAATAAATATTTTTCGTTAAGATGACATCCCCTACATCGCACTTTTCACTAACCGCGCCACATGTACCGATTCTAATAATCTTTTTAACACAGAAGAAATGAATTAGTTCAAATACATAAATACTGGCACTAGGCATGCCCATTCCATGAGCCATTACAGTTACTTTTTTTCCTTTATACTCGCCAGTATATCCTGACATATTACGTATGTTGGTAACTAATCTCGCGTTTTCTAGGAAATTATCAGCTATATATTTAGCTCTTAAAGGATCTCCTGGCATTAATACTAATTCACTAATGTCTGCTCCTGCTTCAATATGAATTGGGTTTTCTCCAATAAACATTATCATCACCTATTATAATATTACCATATTTTATAAAAACTATTAATAGGTAAAATTAACTCTTGACACTTCTTTGTAATATTAATTTATCTTCTCTTAGAGAACTTCGATATTCCGGATTATTTAATTCTTCTAAATAACTACTAAAAAACTCCCCATTTCTTGTTGTTAATAATTGATAGAAATTATTTTTTATATTATCACTTATTTGTAGTCTAGATATTAAATCCCATAATAGTTCTTTATCTTGTTCATAAATACTTAGAAAATCAATATTATATAAATAACTTAAATAAATTAAATAACTTCTTAATTTTAATTCATCTATTTCTCCTAATATTATTTTATCTTTTACGGGAACAATTAAATGCATCTCTTCTGTTAAAAGTAAATCTTCTAAATTAAGATTTGTTAGTGTTAAACACTCACGACTTAAATCTTTTATATCTTCATCTAATAAAAGAATATGTAATAGTTTTACTTTTGTCTTTAATAGTCTTTTTTCTTCAATAAATTTTTTTAAAGTTATTCCTTCTATCTCTTTTTTGTTTGTTATAACATGCACTAAAAAAACCTCTCTTTCTTATAAGAGAAGTTTATGATAACTTTTGGTTATTTATGCAATAAATCACTTTCTATTTTCATTAAGCGATTATATTTAGCAATTCTTTCACCTCGTGACATAGAACCAGGTTTAATAAAAGGAATGGAAAGCCCTACTGCAAAATCAGCGATAAAAGTATCTTCTGTCTCACCACTTCTATGAGATATAATCATTTTATAATTATTTTTTCTTGCTAGTAAAATTGTTTTAATCATCTCCGTTACAGTACCAATTTGATTAGCTTTTAATAAAATGGCATTTCCTGCTTTCATCGATATTCCTTTTTCTAAGTATTTCGCATTGGTAACAAAATAATCATCGCCTACTAACATAATTCTTTCGCCAATAAATTTGGTTAGAACGGCTAGAGATTCAAAATCATTTTCTTCAAAAGGATCTTCAATACTAATAATTGGATATTTATTAACTAGAGCAATGTAATATTTAATTAATTCATCACTAGTTAGATTTCTTTTATCTATTTTATATGTGTTTGTTTCTTTATCATAAAGCTCACTGGCTGCAACATCAAGCGCAATAAATACATCTACTCCTGGAGTATATCCACTTTTTTCTATCGCTTCCATAATTAAATCTAGAGCTAAATTATTGTATTCAAGATTGGGAGCAAATCCTCCTTCATCACCAACAGATGTGGCTAGACCTTGATCTTTTAAAATTGTTTTTAAGCTGTGAAATACCTCACTAGCTACCCTAACACGATTATCCATCCCTTTTACGGTTGGAACAATCATAAATTCTTGAATATCTAAATTGTTGTCAGCATGGGCTCCTCCATTAATAATATTTACCATAGGAATGGGCATGCTTACTCTGCCACTAGAAAGATATGCATATAATTCTTTGCCCTCTAGTTTAGCTGATGCTTTAATACTTGCTAGAGATACTGCTAAAGTAGCATTTGCTCCTAACCTACTTTTATTTTCTGTTCCATCTAAACTAATTAATAATTTGTCAATCATAACTTGTTCTAAAACTTTACCCACTAAATTATCTTTAATTATGGTATTAATATTGTTTACTGCGGTTAAAACACCTTTGCCATGATATCTTTTAGGATCATTATCTCGTAGTTCTAAAGCCTCTCTAGATCCAGTTGATGCTCCAGAAGGTACCGATGCTGTTGTGGTTATTCCATTATCTAAAACAATTGTAGCTTCTACGGTAGGATTTCCCCTACTATCTAATATTTCTCTTCCTATTAAATCAGTAATTTTTGCCATTTAAACTTCACCTACCTATAAATAAGTATACCAAAATACTAGCTTTCTTATCAATCTTTTTACATTACTTATGATTATTTTTTGACTTAATTTTACTATTTTGTTACAATTTAGATATGGTGAATAGAATGGATAAGATAAATTATATAAAAATTAATACAAAAAATATGTTAGAAAATATAGAATACATCAAAAAAAATTATCATTATTCCTATTATATTATGAATGTTAGTAATAATGCTTTTAATCATAGTATGTATCTTATTAAGTATCTTTATGAATTAGTCGATTATCTTTATGTGAATACTTTTTCAGATTTACAACTTATTCGTAAGTATAATTCTGATATCTCTGTTATTTATAATGGAGAAATAACAGAAGATAATGTTTTTGATCTTATTATGAATAATGCTACGGTAGTTGTTTATGATATTAATACGCTTAAAATGATTCATAACTTAAATATAAAAGATCCATTAAACTTTATTTTCTATGTTGATCCTACTGGATATTATGGTATTAGTAGCAAACAAGATATTTTAGATTATTTGGAGTGGAATAATAAATATTTAAATTTGGTTGGTATTATGGCTAATTTGGATGAGAAAAATTATAATGATTTTAAATATATTATAAGGCCTATTCAAAATGTTCAATTGATGATATTAAACAATGAAAATGATAAAAGAAAAATTCAAGGATCAAATGCTATATTGTTAGATTCGTCTATTTATGGAATTAATCAAGCAAAAAAGAAATTATTTCAAAAAGCTGAAAAGCCTTTCAAGCAAATATTCACTCTTTATTCTAAAGTTATTTCTATTAAAGAAGTAAATCATAATAAAAAAATAAAATATATTGCAGTTGTTCCTTTTGGCATTTATCATGGTATGAATGAAGCGATAAAGTATGTTTATATTAATGATAAATTATATCCTGTAATAAAAATATTAAACGAGTTTATTTATGTAGAAGTTGATTCATTTATAAAAAAGGATATGCAAGTGGAAATTACTTCTATGTATAATCCAATAGATACTTACTTAAGCTCACAAACATTAAATTACTTTTCTATGTTTAGTTCTAATATTCCTATTGTTTTTGATGATTATATTTTAGAAAAAGCATCTATGTATTAATTTACAAGATGCTTTTTATTTTAGTTTTAAGTTTAATTGTAATGTAGTTAAAATAAATGCTATGCCACTTTTTCTGCCACTTTTCCAAAAAAATGATCATAAAAAAAGTTCATGAAATCTTCATAAACCCTTATAAACTCGATGGTGGCTCGCGAGGGATTCGAACCCTCGACCCTTTGATTAAAAGTCAAATGCTCTACCTACTGAGCTAGCGAACCAAGTATGGCTGCCTCGGCTGGGTTCGAACCAGCGGAATGTCAGAGTCAAAGTCTGATGCCTTACCACTTGGCTACGAGGCAATAATAAAGTGGTGGGGAGACATGGATTCGAACCATGGAACCCGAAGGAACAGATTTCTTTACTACTATAGCTTTCACTACCATTTTCATGTTTGTAGTCTGGACTTTCTCTTAACCATATCTTCTTGACTTAGGTTCGTCGTATAAAGTCTCTACACTCGAAGGATAACCTTCTAGCTCGGGATTGGCATATATAAATACTTAGCTTTCCCCGAATTAGCGACGTCCACTATAACTATTTCTAGTTATAGGTGCAATTTAGATTTGAAATCTATTAAAGATCACAGTCTGCCGCGTTTGGCCACTTCGCTATCTCCCCATAATTAAATGGTGCCGACAGAGGGAGTCGAACCCCCAACCTACTGATTCATACTACTATAGCTTTCACTACCATTTTCATGTTTGTAGTCTGGACTTTCTCTTAACCATATCTTCTTGACTTAGGTTCGTCGTATAAAGTCTCTACACTCAAGGTTAATCCTTTAGCTCGGGATTGGCATATAAACTATATTTACTTCTTTCTTTGCGTCCATGCCCTTTATTAGCACCTTTATAGGTAGCCGTTAAAGCATGACAATTAGGGCACAAAAGAATAAGATTGGATTCTGAATTGTTTAAATAGTTACCATCAATATGTTCAATTTCTAAAGGAACAATATGGCTATAAGAATTTTCTTTATTCCAACCACATTTTGCACATTTATAATTATACTTTTCATATAAATAGTGTCTTACATGATTAGAAATTTGATATTTTCCTTTCATGCCATTATTTAGTCCTAATTTCCAATCATGAATATATTTTTTATATTCATAATTTTTTTGACAAGAGTTACTACAATAATTCGTACCTCTTTTTAATGGCATTCCACAATTTCTACAATTCATAGTCCCCCTAATAATTCATTTAGCTTTCCCCGAATTAGCGACGTCCACTATAACTATTTCTAGTTATAGGTGCAAGATAGTTCAAAAAGCTTCCGCTTCTATCCCACAAGTCAGTTGCGCTGCCAGTTACGCTATGTCGGCAAAAAAAACAATGGTGGGCGCTATAGGACTCGAACCTATGACCCCCTGCTTGTAAGGCAGGTGCTCTAACCAACTGAGCTAAGCGCCCCTGTGCCATTGACGTAATTTAATATATCATTAATAAAGAAAGATGTCAATAACTTTTTGACATCTTTTTAAATAAATTCACTGAATTAATCATGTTTCATTATATTTTTAATTGTATTTACTACTGCTATTTTACCATAGTTATATGTTATGCCACCTTGTTGGTAAGCGATATATGGTTCTCTTAGGGGGCCATCACATGATAATTCAATACTTGAACCTTGAGTAAATGAGCCACTTGCCATAATAATATCATCATCATATCCAGGCATTGGAGCAGGAATAGGAAGAGTATTGGAATCAATTGGTGAATACTGTTGAATTCCTTGGACATATTTTATTAATAATTCTCTATTATTAAATGTGATTGCTAGAACTATATCAGCACGTTCTTCGTTATATTTTGGTGATACAACAAACCCAAGATGTTCTAACAAGAAAGATGTTAAAACTGCTGTTTTTAGACTAGATGCTACCACACTTGGAGCAAAATATAATCCTTGTAAAATACTCTTATTAGCGCCTAAGCTTGGTCCAACATCTATCCCCTCACCTGGTAAATTCAATCTTTCAGCACAAAGTTCAATTAATTTTTTATCACCACAAATATAAGCGCCATTGGAAGCTATAGAACCGCCTAAATTTTTAATTAAAGATCCTACGATAATATTTGCTCCTACTTCTAGAGGAGAAATAGTTTCTACCATTTCACAATAACAATTATCAATCATAATAATTACATCTTTGTCTACTTCTCTTATTTTTGCTATTACTTCTTTTATATCATTTATTAAAATACTTTTTCTGGTAGAATACCCTCTACTTCTTTGAATTTCAATTAACTTAATCTTTTTTTCTTTTAATTTTTTTATAATACTTGGAATATCAAATTTATCATTTATTAAGTCTATTTGTTCATAATGAATACCAAAACTTTTTAGAGAACTAGGATTTTCTTTAATTCCTATTACTTCATGCATGGTATCATATGGAAGACCTGTTATAGAAAGCATGACATCCCCAGGGCGAAGTAGTGCAAAAAGAGTTGTTGATAAGGCATGAGAACCACTAATAAATTGATTTCTTACAAGTGCAGCTTCTCCTTTTAAAACTCTGGCAAAGACTCTTTCAATTGTATCTCTTCCTAAATCATTATAGCCATATCCAGTTGTCATGTTAAAACAGTTTTCACTCACATTTTCTTCTCTAAAAGCATTTAGGACAAGATTACTAAAAAAGAGTTCATTTTCATCAATCTTTTTAAATATATCACTGCATTCAATTTCGGCTTTTTTTACTAATTCGTCAATCATTTATATTCTCCTTTTTTATCTGGTTTTTGATATACAAAATTCACTTATATATTCTAAAAATTGGTCTATTGTTAAAGAAATTTCATCATCTTCTTTAAAAAAATTTAGGGGTTGCTCTAACATAATAATGCCATAAAAACCTTTAAAGTGATTCATATACTCTTTTAAATTTTGTAATGATTCATATTGCTTTTCAGTTATATTATTAGGAATGTAACATAGTAAAACATTTTGGGTTGTCGTCATAATAATATGATTATCTTTTAATAAATCATCTATGTAATTTTCTTTATCAATGTTGATTTCATAAGCATCACATATTCTCAAAATTAAATTTTTATGAAAGGGGTCGTTTGATTCTAAATGGGTTACTGGTAAGTTTAATTCATTTTCGTTAAATATAATTGTTATTGATATCATGTTTTTACTTTAGGCCTCCATCTACTCTTATTATAGTGCCATTAATATAACTAGCATCATCGCTACATAAGAAAAATACTACTTTTGCTATTTCGGCTGGTTCAGCAAATCTATTCAGTAAGATTTTATCACATTCTTCTTTTTTAAACTCTCCATCTAATTCTTTATTCATATCGGTATTCATCCAACCAGGAGCAACAACATTTACTCTAATATGAGGAGCATACTCTACGGCTAAATTGTGCGTTAAAGAGATCAGCCCTACTTTAGACGCATCATAATCAAGACTATACGGATAATAGGTGTCTATTCCATTGGTTGAGGAAATATTAATAATACATCCTTTATCCATTATTTTTCGGCCATACTTGCACACTAAAAAGGCACCAATTAAATTTGTTTCTAACACACTCATAAATGTTTCTTTGGTTTTATCTTCTACTAAAGAGTCTTTCGCAATTCCAGCATTATTTATAATAATATCTAAATGTCCTTGTTCTTCTTTTATTTTTTCAATCATTGCTTTAATTTCTTCTTCACTTGATACATCACACTTAATAGGAATTGCTAACTCGTAATTTTTGCATAGATTTTCAGCTTCTATTTTACTCTGATTATAGTTTATATAAACAACATCATTATTTTCTAAAAAAAGTTTGGCAATACTTGCCCCTAAACCACGAGATGCACCTGTTACTAATACAACTCTTTGCACGTTATCACCTCTTGAGTTCATTATTATACACATTTGTATTGGTTAAGTCTACTTTTATTAACTCACTCCCATAAAAATATTCAATATTAGCTTCCCCTCTTACATCAGTATCTAAATATCTTAGGACATGCCAAATATAATCTTTATCTCCATAATTTTCACCATAATGGCTAGGAATTAGATTCACCCATGAAAAATCTTCAAAATTATTTTGATAATGATTTAATGTTTCTTCACTACATACATTCGACATCGCATATAATCCTTTGTTATAGGCATCCACCGCGATGAATATATTTTCATATTTATCAATGCATCTTCGAAGTTGAGCACAACCAATCCGAAAATTATCTTCTAAATTTTGCATCACTAAATAGTTTTTTCCTTCTAACCTTGGATCATCTAAATGACGGGCATCTGCTACATAAAATTCATCATATTCTCCTGTAAACTCACCATTTTCATAAACTGGTACTTTTACATATTCAATCGCATTATCATTGTGAAAAGAAGAAACTTGAAGTTGCATAGGGCCACATGCTCCACCAGCATTAATGGTACAATCAAGAAGTCCATATTCTTGGCTTACTAAAGCATAGGTTAAGTCTTTAGGTAATCCATATCTTTCAATCCACTCATCTAAATAGGGAGCACATAATTCAATTGTCTGTTCTAATTTTCCATTTGCAGTTTCATCTGGAAATGCTAAGTCTACTTTGATACTATTATCTTCTACTTCTTCTACTACTATTTCATTATTTTCTGTTGTTGGTAAAGTATAACTAATACTTATGCTTTCTTCCGGCACTAAATCTTTTGCTTTTGCCATTTCTTTATTTATTAGGCCAGCGATTAGGGAAGCTGTTAGAGCTAACGATAAAGCTCCGGCAATAATTCTTCTGGTTGGCGCCTCTTTTTTTCTTGTTCTGTTTACTTTAGGAATATGATTTGGTGGTAATGTTTCTTTATATTTTTTTAAAGTTTCTTTTTCGATAAATGATTTTAATTTAGTTAATAGAACTTGAAAATATTTATCATGATTATCTTTATGAGGATAAAAAATTCTTAGGTTATCAACAATAAGGGAAAATCCACTTTCAAAGACAATTTCCATGTATTTATCTCTGTCACGAATACTTTTTATTTTATCTTGGTTTATACTCGATAAAAGCATTGAAACATCTTTTCCACCTAAGCCAATATATTTTACTTCATCTTGATCGTATTTATATGCATAATACTTTCTACCATTACTATCATTAATATAAAATTTATTCATTCGTATCTCCCATTTTACTTTCAATTACTTTATCAATCATATCATATTCGGCACTAGATAAATCATTGTTAATAATATACTTGTCATCTACTATTTCATAAGAAGATGCTAGTAGATCATTATCCACTAAATAAACAATATAATTTTTACTAAAATTATAATCAAAATGAGTAAATAAAAAGGTTGCTTTTGTTTTGTTTCCATCTACATCTTCTAATATTATTTCATTCATAAGTTTCACCCTATTATTATTATAAATTATTTTTAGTATAAGCGCTAGGGGAAAGTATGAAAACATAAAAGAAAAAATCAACTTTTTTAGTTGACTTTATTTTTTTGTTACTATTAGTTTCATGGCTGTTTTATCTTCACCATTAATTACCACATCATTAAATGCTGGTATTACAACTAAATTATCACCACTAGGTGCTACGAAACCTCTGGCAATTGCTATTCCTTTTATTGCTTGATTAAGAGAACCTGCACCAATTGTTTGTATTTCTACACTGCCCTTTTCTCTAAATATATTAGCAATTGCTCCTGCAACTTTACTAGGATTTGATTTACTAGATACTTTTAATATTTCCATATATTTTTTCCTCAACTTTCTAATTAAATATATGAAAAAAACTTACAATTATTCTTCTAAATTAATATCCTCGTATGCTCCTAGGTCATATACTTCGTACCCTAGGCTAATTAGAGTTTCAGCAGCAACTTTACTTCTAGCACCACTTTTGCAATAAACAAATAAAATGGTATCTTTGGGAAATTCAATTAACTCATTTATCTCATCATAAGGAATATTAAAGGCGCCCTCAATATGTCCCTCAGCATATTCTTCTCTTGTCCTTACATCGATAATCTCGTAATTATCACTTTCCACCATGATTTCTAAAGCTTCATTACTATTAATTTTCTGATAAGCAAATTCTTGTTTATTATTACTTGAACATCCTAATAAAAGGAAACATGCTAATATTAAAATTAAATATTTCACTTTATACTCTCCCATCTTGCATAAATACCACATGGTAATATTAAATTAGAATTATTTACAGGTATTCCTAATTCATCACTTGTAATAATCCCTTTAAATTTAGTATTTACTCTTAAATAAAGAATATCTTCTAAAACTGTTTTAGATAAACCGGTTGTGTAAGAATTTATCAAAAAAAGAATAGGATTTTCACTTAATAGTTCAGCAGTATCTTTTATTAACTCATCTAAATCGTTTTCGATATTCCATACTTCACTTTTGGAACCTCTGCCAAATGAGGGAGGATCCATTATGATGATATCATATTTATTTCCTCGTCTAATCTCTCTTTTTACAAATTTTCTGACATCATCTACTAAAAAGCGAACATTAGCGTTTTCTAAATGATTTAGTTTGACATTTTCTTTCGCCCAATCAATCATGCCTCTGGATGAATCAACATGAACTACACTCGCTCCCTCTTTTAAGGCAGCAATAGTGGCAGCGCCGGTGTATGCAAATAAATTTAATACTTTAATCTCTCTTTTCGCTGTTTTTATTTTTTCTCTAATTAAATTCCAATTATAAGCTTGTTCAGGAAATAATCCGGTATGTTTAAATCCCATTAATTTTAAGTTAAATTTTAAATCATGATAATTTATTACCCATGAAGAAGGAATGTTTTTCTTGATATTCCACTTTCCTCCTCCAGTATTACTTCTGTCATAAATAGCATCTGCTTTTTGCCAATTCGTATCTTCTTCTTTTTTCCATATTACTTGAGGATCTGGTCTATTTAAAATAATACCATTCCATGATTCTAATTTTTTGCCATTGTTTAAATCTAATATTTGATATTCAGTGAAATCAGTTATTAACTTCATTTGTTATTCTCCATTAGATATAACGCAATTGGGTCTACTACATCAAGAATACCATTGATGAAAAAGAAGAAACCAACAATAATTGTTTGGACAGATGCTTCATAATACAGATTTAAACCTGTTAATAATCCTGATGTTAAAAAGGCAAATAATATAAATACTCTTAATATCCACATTTTGTTTTCTCTGTCGTGATAAAAATCAGCTTTTTTAAGTTTAATAAGACACATAAGTCCCATCCAAATCATTAACACTAATACTAAATTTTTAGTTGTAGCATCTATTAAGTATAAACTTATAAAAGCTCCCAAAGATATTAGGCAAGTAAACAGGCTTTCTACATCTTTTTCTTTTAAAATAAGGATAAATTGAGCAGCTTTAATTAATGCATAAAAACCAAATATTGTTTTTAAAATAAAATTTAAATCATTTACTTTAAATGTTGGTAGTAATAATATTACACCTGCCAGTAACATTAAAAATATTCCGGTAATTAAATCTACTAGTTCTTTTTTCTTCATAACACAAACACACCTCTTATTCATTATAACACATTATAGAAAAGAAAAATACAGGTAAAAATACCTGTAATTTTTTATACCTTAAGAAACTTTTTCAAATTGTGAGTTATAGATTTTAGCATAAAAGCCATTTTTAGCAAGTAACTCTTCATGACGACCAACTTCAACAATATCTCCCTCATCCATAACTAATATTAAATCGGCATTTTTAATGGTAGATAATCTATGAGCGATAATGAATGATGTTCTTCCTTCCATTACTTTGTCCATTGCTTGTTGGATTAGTTCTTCAGTACGAGTATCAACATTTGAAGTTGCTTCATCTAAAATTAATACTTTTGGATTAGCAAGAATGGCTCTAGCAATTGTAAGTAATTGCTTTTGACCACCACTAATATTATTTGTTTCTTCATTAATCATAGAGTTATAGCCATCTGGTAAAGTTCTAATAAAGAAATCGGCGCTAGCAGTTTTGGCTGCATCCATTACTTCTTTATCAGAAGCATTTAAGTTACCATAGCGTAAATTATCGAGAATTGTGCCATTAAATAGCCAAGTATCTTGAAGAACCATGGCAAATACGGTTTCATATTCTTTACGTTTGTAATCTTTAATATTTACGTCATCTAAAAGTATT
Source organism: uncultured Mycoplasma sp. (assembly GCA_946500895.1). Lineage (GTDB taxonomy): Bacteria > Bacillota_I > Bacilli_A > RF39 > UBA660 > Caccenecus. The sequence continues at coordinate 28,556 of CAMMXG010000006.1, forward strand.
TCGCCACCATTTAATTCGTAGAATCTCATTAATAGTTTTACCATCGTTGTTTTTCCAGCTCCAGTTGGACCTACTATGGCAATTTTTTGTCCACTACTTACTTTGGCATTAAAATCTTTGATTATTAATTTATTTTTATCATATCCAAAGGCAACATGTTTAAATTCAATATTTCCTTTTACTTTGCTACATTCTTTTGTTCCCTCATCAATATATTCGTCAAGTTCTAAGAAGTTAAACACTCTTTCACTAGCGGCAATCATACTTTGAATTAGATTTGATATTTGAGCAAGTTGAGCGATTGGGTTAGTAAAATTACGTGAATATTGAATGAAACTTTGAATGTTTCCAACTGTTATTTTACCATTAATAGCAAATATAGCTCCTAGGATGGCAATGATAGTATAGTTTAAGTTGGAAACAAAATTCATAATTGGATGCATTAGTCCTGATAAAAATTGAGCTTTGAATCCAGCATCACATAATTTGTCATTATCCCGGTCAAAGTTTTTCATTGATTTTTCTTCAGCATTAAATGCTTTGATAACAGCGTGGCCACTAATCATTTCCTCTACTTCACCGTCAACACTTCCTAAATAATTTTGTTGATTTATAAAGTGTTTTTGACTCTTTTTAACAATAAGCATGACAATAATACTTGCAACTGGTAAAATAAGAGCAGTGATAATTGCTAGTGTAACATTAATAGTACACATCATAATAAAAATTCCTATTAGAGTTACAATTGATGATACAAGTTGGGTTGCTGATTGATTTAAATTCAATTGTAGAGTATCAATGTCATTGGTAATAACTGACATGATATCGCCGGTATTTTGTTTGTCATAGTAATTCATTGGTAAACGATTTAATTTATGTGATATTTCTTTCCTTAGTTTATAACTTGCTCTTTGAGAAACATGAGTCATAATTAAGTTTTGAATATAGTTAAATAAAGCACTGACAATGTATAATACTGCTAAACAAATGAGGATTGTTCTGATAGCACTAAAATCAATTCCTCCTGTACCATTTATTTTAGCAATGATACCATTGTAGATTTCTGTTGTGGCATTTCCTAAAATTTTGGGCGATACAATAGCAAAAATAGTACTACCAACAGCAAAAAGAAATGCTAAAATAATTAAAATCTTGTATTCAGATATAATTCTTAATAGTTTTTTTAATGTTCCTTTGAAGTCACGAGCTTTATCTACAGCACCTGGACCTCCACCTATTCTTCTTGCCATTAGAGTTCCTCCTCCTTTAATTGAGATAAAGCAATCTCTTTATATATCTTGCATGATTTTAATAATTCTTTATGAGTTCCACTACCTACAATTTCACCTTCATTTAGAACAATGATGTTATCGGCGTTCATAATAGTACTTATTCTTTGAGCAACAATTAAAATGGTAGCATCTTTCGCATATTTAAATAACTCTTTTCTTAATGCCGCATCTGTTTTAAAGTCTAGGGCACTAAATGAATCATCAAAGATATAAATTTCTGGATTTTTAGCGATGGCTCTAGCAATGGATAAACGTTGCTTTTGACCACCAGAAACGTTTGATCCGCCTTGAGAAATCTCACTATCAAACTTATCCTTTTTCGTATTAATAAATTCTAGCGACCTGCTTACACGAGCTACATCAAGCATTTCACTATCCGTTAAATTATCATTTCCAAGCATTAAGTTTGAGGCAATAGTTCCACTAAATAACATTCCTTTTTGGGGTACATAACCAATTTTATTTCTTAATTCAACTACTGAGGCATCTTTTATGTTTACGCCATCTACCATAATTTCACCACTTGTTGCATCAAAGAATCTTGGAATTAAATTAATTAAAGTAGATTTTCCCGAACCGGTTGAACCAATAAAAGCTGTTGTTGTTCCCGGTGTTGCTTTAAAACTAATATTTTTTAACATTGCTTCATCAGCATCAGGATACTGGAAGCTAACATTTTTAAATTCAATTACACCTTTTTTATCTTCTTTGAATTCAACTGGATTTTCTGGTTCAACAATAGATACTTCTTTCTTTAATATTTCTTTTATTCTCTTTAAAGAAACTAAAGCACGTGGTAACATAACTGATACTAAAGATATCATTAAGAATGACATGATTATTTGCATTGTATAAGAAATAAAGGCTAAAAGTGTTCCAACTTGAAGTGTACCTATATCAATTTGTTCTGCTCCATACCATACAATTAAAATACTAATGATATTCATGACTAACATCATACTTGGCATCATGATACCCATTAAACGATTGACAAAAAGGTTTGTTTTTGTTAGTTTTACATTTGCTTTGTCAAAACGCTCTTCTTCATATTTTTCTGTACCAAACGTTCTTATAACTGGCATACCAGTAATTATTTCTCTTGATACTAAATTCATCTTATCTATTAATTTTTGCATGCTTTTAAACTTTGGCATTGCAAATCCAAATAAGATACCTATTAATACTAAAATAATAATAAGAGCTAAGCCAATAATCCAGTTTAGAGGATTATCACTTACTTTAATAAATGCACCAATACCCATTATGGGTGCAAAAACAACTATTCGAAGTAACATAATGAAAAACATTTTGATTTGTTCAATATCATTTGTTGATCTGGTAATTAAACTAGATGCTCCAAATTCTTTAAACTCTGAGGAAGAAAAACTCATTATTTTTCTAACTACTTTACTTCTTAAGACATATCCTATTTTAGCTGCTAATTTAGCAATTAAGTAACCGACAATAATAGCTATAATCATACCAGCTCCAGCGATGCCTAACATCATAAGACCTTTTTCAATGATATAACTTATTTGATAGTTATTCATATCCATACCGATTTCATTATAAATTGTATTTACACTGGAAATAGCATATCCATCTAAAATAGAAACATCTAAACTTTCAAGTGAATCTTTAATCGATGTAGTAATCATATCAAAAGTGTTATCATCCATACTTAATACTACATCTAAAAGCGTACTTCCTTCTGGTACTTCTAAATTTAACATGTTCATAAGAGATTCATTATTGCTATATAACATAGTTGCAATAATGAGTGGCATTTGTATTTTTTCTTCTACTATGTCTTTTTCTTCTTCTGTTAAATTATTTAATAAATATAAATTTTCTTCTTTTAATAGTGGGTAGTCTTCACTTAATCTTTCTAATTCCTCACTGCTTAAGTTTTCAGTTACATATAAATCGTAACTTGCCATGATTGCTGGATCTTCATCACTAATAAGTACTATAGCATCAAACATATCTACTGTTAATGCTTCAGGTAATCCGCGATCAATTCCACCTTGTTGAATACCATTATTGATAATATCAGATGTGTAACTTGGTAGTTCTAAGTCACATAAAGCTTGAATTGCAAGTAATGATATGACAGCAATAATGGGAATTACAAATGTTAAAAAAATATTTTGCTTTTTCAAAAAAATCCCTCCAATTTATTATATTAGTCGTACGTCTAATTATATCATTAAATAAATGGTTTGCAAACAAAAACTTTTCCTTCATTTTAATCTATGTTACAATAGTATTGGTGATCATATGAAGAAATATATAGATGATTATATTTATGAATTAGAAACAAAGATTAAAGATAAAAAAATTGACTCTTCTTTAAAAGATGATGTATTAATTAAGATTGATTTTTTTAATAAAGAAAGAATTATCCATTTACTGATTACTCTTTTTTATGCTGTATTTACTATTTTATTTGTATGTCATATTAGAGAGTCAGTTATTTATTTGATTTTTGCTTTATTTATGGTTTGTTTTTTAATTCCTTATATTATCTATTATTTTAAGTTGGAAGCTAGAGTTCAATATTTATATAAGCTTTATGACCAAATAAAAAATTCAGATTAATCTCTGAATTTTTTTAACTGCTAAATTAGTTTAAAGCGTCTTTTAATTTGCTTCCAGCTTTGAATGAAGCTACAGTCTTAGCAGGAATTTTAATTGCTTCTTTAGTTAAAGGATTGATTCCTTCACGAGCAGCACGTTTCTTAGCGCTAAATGTTCCAAAACCAACTAAAGTTACTTTTCCTTCTTTCTTTAGACCAGTTTGGATACCTTCTAATAAAGCATCTAATACACGTCCTACTTCTGCTTTTGATACATCAGTTTTAGCAGCAGCAAATTCTACTAATTCAGTTCTTGACATTATTACATACCTCCCAACTCAAAAACCAAAATTTATAAGGTCTTTACCTTACGTAATAACATTATCAAAAAACGCCTTTAAAATCAAGGCTTTTTTTACTTTTTTATATATATTTTTAGGTTTAAATGGCAATTTTACTTCACTTTTACAAAAAAAGAACCATTTTTGGTTCCTTATTCACTCTTTCTAGCTGGTAAATCTATTCTTTTTGGTAATTCTATCTTTTCAGCTGGAACCTCTTTAGGTTCTCTTACATAAACAGAACTAAATGTTTCTCTGTTTCTTTCCGGTTCTTCTCTTTTTGTTACTTCGCTTATTGGAGTTACTTTTACTTCATCATATTTCTTTGAATCATTTTCTAACTCATCAAGTTCTTTAGAAATTGATTTAGCCAATGCATCAAAATCAATATTTGGTACTTTTATTGGTTCAGCATCATTTTTTTCTACTGGTTTATAATAACTATTAATAACTGGTTCTTCATTAATTTGAAGTTTTGGTTCTTCTTCTTTAATAATAGGAGTTACTCTTTCTTCTATTACAGGTCTAACTGGCTCTGTTACAGGAATAGGTATCTCATTATTGATTATTGGCTTTACTGTTTCTTGTGGTATTTCAATCTTAGTAGGTTCTAATTCTATTCTTTTAGGCATTACTTCTACTTTAGAATCTTCCGTAATTATAGGAGTCACTGGTGTAAAATTATCTACTTGAGGAGTTTCAGTAATAATTGGTGTTACTGGTGTTACAGTAGGTTCTTCTACAGTTAAATTATCTATATACTCGTTACTGTCATCTCTTGTAGCTGGTTCAACTGGTGGAACTGGCATAACAGGAGTAACAGGTTCAACCGGAATAGTTGATATCGGCTCAACTGGTGTATTTATTGTAACATCTGTTGGTTCTAGATTAATTGGTGCAACAGGTTCTGGATTTGCTGGTATTTCTACTGGCGTTGCAGCTCCTGTTTCTTTAAATGTATTTTCTGTTTCTAATTTTTGAGTTGCCTCTAATTTTCTTTTTTTCTCGTCTTTCTTTCCAAAAAATAAAACAATTAAAAATGTTACTACTAAAAATGCGATAACTGCAAATAAACCAATACCAAAATAATTACTACTATATAATCTATCAAGGAAATCCATCCTTAACACCACCTTTTATTCTATTTATAAGTCTACCATAACTATATGTGAAAATCAAGAAAAAAATGTAAAGTTTTTTACTTTACATTTAATTTACTTTTAAGATACTATCCGAAGATGTTTCGAAAAAAATCAGCTTACTTAAGAAAAACTTGCTAATTAAATATATTTAGAAATAGAATATGAACGTAGTACTAATATTATTGTTGTACCACTTTCAGTATCACATTAGTGCCAATTTCCTTCTCAAAAGAACCGAAGAATCCAAATATTTAAAATAAATATTCTTTTTATTTTCGACAATGTGCAAATTTTGTCGAACGGTTTTTCTTGCTTTTTTATATACTCTGCTTCATAATAATAACTCGAGCATTGGGGCTAATGCTTTTACTTATATGATAACTATTTTTTACCTCCTTACTCTTTGGGGTTTTGGTTGTAGAAAGTAGGTGATTATATGGAGTTGCGTTTAATAGTAATATTACCGCTTAAAAAAACATTAGTCATAGCGATACGACTAATGTCTAGAAAACATAGGCATTAGGTTCGAACCCCGATGCTCTACTTATTTAAGTATAAACTATTATTTTGATAAATTCAAGTATCTTACATAAATTTATTCATTTCACGCATAACTTGATTTACTTGTTTTTTACTAGGCTTTCTGCCCATACTTGACATCATAACCTCTATCATTTTTTCATTGATTGGGGGATTTTTCTTTAAATACTTTTGCATGAAATGTCTTGCTAGTAAAAATCCTAATATTAAACCAACAATTAATCCAATTATACACCATAAAATTTGTGCCCACATAAATTTCACCTCATTCATATTTTACTATAAACATTTCTTTTTTACAAGCGAACAAGCTCATTTAACCAAAAATAGTCCTTGTTTTTAAAGTCACAGACAAATAAATTTTTTATCTCTTTTAAATCAGTTAAGAAACTTGGCTTTAATACATTACTTTCTAATAAAAGAAAAGCTTTATTTACAATTAAGCAAGAATCCTCAGGAATATATTTATTTTGAATTCTATGAACATTATGAAATTTGGAATAAAAATCATTGTCTTTACATTCATTGAAGATTATGTTGTTTATTTTGCTTTTATCAAATGGAGAAACAATTTGCATAAATAAATCATAAGCAACACTTACATCATTTTTATCGAAACTATGGATATCCTCCATTGTTTTATATAAATGATATGGATTGTTTTTCATTAAGTTATAAAAACTTTTATTAATATTAAATATATAAAATGTACGCATTTTTCCTTCACCTACTCAATCATAACATACTTATTTTGCGAAATTTGTCGAACGATGTAGAATGTTTTAAAAATTTTATACTCCTGTTTTTAAGTGATGACGTCTTAAGAATGTCTTACGAATAAAGTCAATTGGAAATACTGTTGCGGCAAGTAATAAAACAATAAAGAATTCATTTGCTTTTAGGCCATATGTCCGAAATAAGTCCCCCCCATGATAAATTAAATAGATTTGAACAGTTACAATAAAAAGAATAATCGCAATAAACACTTTATTTTTACTTAGATTTGCTAAAATATTGATTCTTTCACTTCTAGCGTTAAAGGCATTAAATATGCCGATAAAGATAAATAAGGCAAAATATGCTGTCATTAAATATTTGTAATCTTCACCTACCCTTATGAATTCTCTTACAATTGGAAGTTTTAAAAATAATATGCAAAGTATTGCTGAATAAAGTCCAGTAAATAAGACTTCACCAATCATGTAAGAATTGATAATTGGTTCATTCTTAGGCTTTGGTGGCTCATACATGTAACTTTTAAGAGGTGGTTCAAATGAGAAAGCAAGTCCTGAGAATGTATCCATAATCATATTTAGCCATAACATTTGAATTATTGTAATTGGTGTATTGATGCCAATAAATGGTCCAATAATAGATAAAATCAAAGCACACATATTTACGGTTAATTGATAAATAATGAATTTACGAATACTTTTAAATATAGTTCTTCCATAAAGAATTGCTTTACTAATTGATAAAATGTTATCATCAAGGATTACGATATCGGCTGCTTCTTTGGCTACTTCGGTACCACTTCCCATAGCAAAACCAACATTGGCTTTCTTTAAGGCTGGCGCATCATTTACACCATCACCTGTCATCCCTACTATTAAATCCATCTCTTCTAATATTCGCACCAATCTTGATTTATCAGTTGGAAGTGCTCTTGCTATGACTTTTAGTTTTCCGGCTATTTTTTTTATTTCTTCATCACTTAATTTTGCTAGTTCTTCACTTGTTAATACCAAATCTTCTTTATCTAATAAACCTACTTCTTTAGCAATCATGGTCGCTGTATCTTTGGCATCACCTGTAATCATAATCATGTTAATACCAGCACTTCTAATTAAACTTACTCCTTCTTTTGCTTCCGGCCTTAATTCATCTTTGATTGCAACTAAGCCAATAAAAGTTAAATTTTCTAAATTATTATTTTTTTTGGTGCTACACAATGCGATAAGCCGTATTCCTTTTTTAGTTAAATTATCAACCATACTTATTAATACTTTTTTATTTAATAATATTTTTTCTTCGCCATTTTTATTTAAATAATAATTTATATTTGGTAGAAGTTTTTCAATGGCACCTTTTATATAGGTAATATTATTGTCGAGTGTTGCTGTGCTATATTTTATTTTGCTATCAAATGGGGTTTTGTCTATTACCCTTCTTTTGATATTTTTATCTTCTATTAAAAATTTTAAACATGATTTATCGGTACTGTTTCCACCAATGACTTCACCTAAGGCATTAAATTTACTTTCATTATTATAATATAAGCAGTTATATACTTCTTCATAATATGTTTTGTTTTGCTTCATCATGTTAATATTTTTATAATGGATGTTATCAGCAGTAATTATTTCACTTACTTCTAATTTACCTTTTGTTAGTGTTCCTGTTTTATCAGTTAATAAAACGTTAATACTTCCTGCAGTTTCAATACCAACTAAGCGTCTAACTAACACATTACTTTTAAGCATTCGTTTCATATTACTTGATAAAACTAAAGTGATCATCATAGGAAGACCTTCAGGTACAGCAACAACAATGATTGTTACACTTAAAGTTAAAGCATAAATCAAATGATCTGCCATCACTCTAAAGTCAGTTAAAGTATTCATAATTAAAGTTGGATCAAAATTGTTATCAATTACTATTACTGAAAATAAATAAGATATTGTTACTAAAGCTGCTCCACAATAACCAATTCTGCTTATAAATTTAGCTAAACCTTGTAATCTTAATTTTAAAGGTGAGGTTGGAGCACTTTCGGCTAGTTCGCTGGCTAAAGCTCCATATAAAGTCTTGTCCCCTACTTCCGTTACAAGCATGTAAGCATCACCATTATAAACTACCGATCCGCGATATAGTTTATGTTCATTTTTTAAATCATTGGGATTTAAGGGTGGATATTTTTTTGCTTCTTTAGCCTCGCCATTTAAACTAGATTCATCTACTCTAAGTTCTCCTTTTAGTAAATAACCGTCAGCAGGAATTCTATCTCCACTTTGAAGGACTACCACATCATTTTTTACTACTTCTTCAATGGGAATTTCCATTACTTTACCATTTCTTAGTACTTTTACCGAAATTTTCGAACTTTCTTCTTGAAGTCGTCTAAAAGCTGCTTCACTTCCGTATTCAGAAATAGTTGATATAAAAGATGCGAGAAATATCGCTATTAAAATCCCTAAGGTTTCAAAATAATTGGAGTCTTGAAATAAAAATACTACTTTAATGGCAAGCGCAATTAATAATATTTTGATGATGGGATCCCCTAAAGATTCTAATAATAATTTAAAAAATCCTTTTTGCTTCACATTGGTAATACTATTTGTTCCATATTTTTTTCTATTTAATTCTACTTCTTCATTACTTAGACCATGCCACATAAGTTATCCTCCCTGCCTTAAGTATATGCAACCAGTTTATTTTTTTGACTATTTTGTTTAAATGTGTTAGAATAACTCTTTGTTTATAGGGGGAAAATTTATGTTAACAGAAAAAGAAGCTTTTTTTAGATTTATTACAGAAGATGAATGTTCTAGTAAAAATTTTTATAAAGCAGTTAAATATTTTAGTCAAGCAACTTTTGATGAAAGAAACCAATTTTATCAAAAACTTAAAAATATTTTATCATTATGTTTGGATGAAATGACTAAGTGTCATTCTAATAATTTAGAAATAGCTAAAAAAATATATCAAAAATATGGAATCAATGATTATTATTTTAAATATGCCTTTAGATTTTTTGCACATAATCAGTCAGAAAATCCTTTATCTTCAATCTATTTGACTCTATTAAATGATGAGGATAGAGAAAAGATATTTGAAGATCTCAAACAATCTTTGTGGGATAATAAAAAGTTTACAGAAATAGCTAAAGAGTATCATCTAAGTCAAACAGAATTAGATCAACTTATTATTGATTATGCTGTCAAGCATTATAAAATTTCGGCTGATGATTTTAAAAAATATAAGCTATATTACAGAAATTTCAGGAGATTTTTATCTTTAGAAAAAATAAATCGTTATCAAAGAAGAAATGCTTATTATTATTATCAAAATTATGCTTTGCCAGAAGAAAAAGAAGAATTTGAATACTTGGTACAAAATTATTTAGTAAAAATAATTCGTTATAGTAATAATCCTGAAGCTTTAGATGCTTTTTTAAGCGAATCTAATCTATCAGATTATGATCTTTACTTTTTTACTACCATTCAATCAATAGATTTTAATGTAAAAGAAAAGCTTTTTGCAAGATTTAAAACATATTATGATGGCTGTTTAAAATATAATTTTTCAGTTGTTGATATTAAGAGAGAAGCACTAAAACTAAAATTAAAATCAGAAGATTATGTTTTTCTTGCTAGAGTATATGCTAAAGAAGTTTTACATATTGATGGTGAATTAGAAAGAATAGTAGAAAATAATTATACTAAGCCTATTTATAATGTACTTAAGAATATTCAAGATGAAACCGATTTAGCAAAAATAGAAGCAATTTTAGATCAAGAAAAAGTTAAGCCTAGTGATATTTCAGTTTTTTGCTATTGTGTTAATTCTAAGCTTCCAAAAGAAAATCAACAAAGTTTAGAGAGAAAATTACTAGAATGTTTAAGAGTGGTTCAATCAAGAAGAATCGCAGAGGGACGAAAAAAAACTTCTGTTGCTACTCCTGATTATTCTTTGTATCATGAATATTTAAATCAAGATCTTAATTTTATCCATTTTTGTAATTTAAAAGGAATTAATTTTAAAAGTTTTCGATATGTTTATAAAACATTGAAAAATCCAGAACTAGCTGCAAAGCTTGAAGAAAGAATTCAAAAGGAAAGTATAGACAATGAAAAAGCACAAGTCTATTGGTGTAAAGAGTTAATAGAAGCTATTCAAAATGGTATTACCATTAATGGGATCAATCGTAAATTTAATTTATTTGATTACTTCTATTATTTTGGAGAATATCAAATTCATCGCTTCTTTCTACCAAAATTACCACTTTCTCAACCTGAAAAAACAATATTAAGCAAATTCTTTGCTCCTTTAAAAAGAGTTAATTATATGAATAAAAATGTTGTACTTCGTTCTGTATATGAATTTTATCCTCAATTAGATAAAAAAGGTAACCCTATTAAAGGTACTGGCAGAATCTTGAGCGAAGAAGAATTACAAGAGATTGTTGATATTTTGGAGGCTAGAAATATTCCTTTATATGATATTTTAATTAGTATGGCAGTTAGATGCTATGCGAATCATTCTTTAATTCCAAAAATGTCTTTACAAAGAAAATAAATTTCTTTACAATTAACTTGGTGATAAAAATGTTTCCATATACACTTGATAATAAAAGATATCATACCCTAAATTACTTTTTTAGAAATAAATTTAAAAGCAAAGTTTTTAAAGTTGCTTTAAATGCAGGACTATCTTGCCCCAACTATAAGACTGGTGGTTGTATTTATTGTAATCATGGAAGTGGCAATCATTATGAAAATATGGATTTACTCAGTCAGTTTGATTTAGTAAAAATACCTTTAGAGCGTAAATGGCCTAATTCAAAATATATTGCTTACTTTCAAGCAAATACTAATACTTATGCTCCCGTATCTCTATTAAGAGAAAAATATGAAACTGTTCTTAATATTCCTAATGTAATTGGTCTTGATATTGCAACGCGTAGTGATGCTTTAAGTGATGAAGTATTAGATTATTTAGAAGAACTTAATCAGAAAACATTTTTAATGGTGGAACTTGGACTTCAATCAATGCATGATCAAACCTTAAAGTTTATTAATCGAGGTCATGATTTAAAAAATTTTGAAGAAGCTGTTTTAAAGTTAAGGATGAGAGGAATTTTTACAGTTGTTCATATTATTAATGGACTTCCTGGTGAGGATAAAGAAATGATGATTGATACTGTTAAATATTTAAATTCTTTAGGTATTGATGGAATTAAAATTCATATGCTTTATGTTAGTAAAGATACAATGCTTGCGAAAATGTATCAAGATAAACCCTTTCACATTCTTTCCAAAGAAGAATATATTGATATTGTGTGTGAGCAACTTGAATATTTAAATCCAAAAATAGTCGTTATGCGTATCACTGGTGATCCCTTAAAGGAAGAAGTTATTGTCCCTACTTGGCTTTTAAAGAAATTTTGTGTTTTAAATGATATTGATAAAGAAATGAAAAAAGAGATATTTATCAGGGAGATAAAGTTACTCCTTGATGATATCTCTTATTTTATTTTTAAGCCTTTGCATCGCATTATCAATTTGTTTTTCATTTTTACCTGTTATTAACATAATAGAATTACGATCAAAACCATTTTTAAGATAGTTAAATATTTCTAATTCAGCAGTAGATAAACTATTTTCTATTTTTTTAATTAATTCTTCATAATCTTCTTGAATTGTAAGATTATATAAAGGATCTGTTTTTTCATCACTAATCATATCTTTTAGAGTCATTCCCTCTTCATAATCATAATCTAGAGAATAAAACGAATTTAATAGTTTGGCTTTCTCACCACTATATTTTTTGATTACTTTTTTTATTCTTCTATCAATGCAAACAGAAATGAAAGTGGATAATTTGACATTCTTTTTTTCATTAAATGAATGTAGGGCATCAGAAAAAGCATACATCGCTTCCTGTTCTAACTCATGTTTATCAATTCCTAAATGGCTTGTTATATTTCGATATTTTTTGATTAAAATATCAATAATATATTTATATTTTTCATAAATTTCATTTTTTGCTTCAGGATTGTTTTCTAAAGCTCGCTTTATTAGTTCTTCCTCTTTCATGTTTACTCCTTTAACATACTATAAATGAGTATGGCCGCAGATACACTGGCATTTAAGCTGTTTATTTTACCATACATAGGAATACTAATAATTTCATCACTTACTTTCCTAACAATAGAACTTACGCCACTGCCTTCAGCACCAATTACTAAAACTCTTTTATCCGCATAATCAATATTTCGATAATCAACACCATCCATATCAGCAGTATATACAAAAAATAAATTCTTTTGGAGTTTTTTTAAAGCTTCACTGATGTTACTAACTTCCACAATTTTAACATTGTTAATGGCTCCAGCACTAATTTTCATGACTGTTTCATTTACACGTACACTTCTATCTTTAGGAAGTATTATTCCTACTACTCCTGCACATTCACAAGTACGAATGATAGCACCTAAATTATGAGGATCTTCTAAATGGTCTAAACATACTAAAAAGGTTTCTTCTAATACATCTTCTAATTTATAATAGGTATAATCATCCATATCAATTACTACCCCTTGATGACGTTCACTTACCATTTTATTTAATCTAAATTCTGGAGTAAATTCATATCTTATTTTATTTTCTTTTAAATAAGTTAGTATTTCTTGGTCTTTAAATCCCTCTTTTAAATATACTTTGTGAATTTTTTCTACTGGCGTTTCTTTTAAAACATTTTTACCACATACAAGCATTTTATCACCTATGGGTTAGTATAACAAAAAAAGAAAAAAAAGTAAAGTTCTTTACTTTTTCCTTACTCTACTAAGGGCGTGTGCTTCTTTGATTCTTCCATCAAACCAAGTATTATCATTTGGCCTTATATAAAAGAGTGTATTATCATAATATTTTACTAAATTACAATAATCATCAATTACTTTATCGGTACTCCAAAATTTAGAATAACCTAAAGAGTCTTCACTTAAATAAGTATCGTGGGTTTCAATAAATTTAACCATTTTTTCTCTGGTACTCCCATCATAGTTTCCTAAAACATACATATACTCGGCATATTCATCGATAATTTTTGGATTTTCTTCAAAGATTACTTCACCATATAAATACATACCATATTTTTTTAAACGATAAATTAGATTGGGCCAAAAGCGATATCCTTCACTTGGCAAACCAATTGATTTGGCAGCATCAAAGCGAAATCCAGTTACGCCACAGTCAATTAGTTCATTTAAAAAGGCAACAATCATGTCTTCGACATCCCTATTATAAACATTTAGACCTGGTAAGTTCATACAATGATGAATAACGTCATTTCTATTATGCCAATTGGTAACATTTACTCTTTCTTTCCAATAAGCAGGATTGTTTCGTAATTTCGGATCTACCTTTTCATGAGGAATTAATGGATGGTTGTTATTAGCGGCCATATGATTAATAATCGCATCAGCATAAACTCTTAAGCCAATTTTTTCACATTCCTTGCAAAATTCGACTAATTCTTCTTTTGTTCCATAGACATTACCTATATTAAAACTAATTGGTTGATAAGCTTTCCACCAAACCGTTTTATCCTCTTCCTTTAAAGGCTCAATGGGAGGTATTTGAACGGCATCAAATCCCTGCTCTTTTATTTTTTCTATTTTTTGTTCAGTTTCCTTGATAGTTTCTGGGAAACTATAGACTATTCTCATACTACACACTTTCTAGATTATTTACTATACTTTTAAATTCGTTTCCCCTGTCTTCAAATTTTAGATATTGATCCCAAGAAGCTGATGCTGGACTTAAAAGAACAACATCTCCTGGTTTTACTTCTTCTTTTATTTTTGCCATTGCTTCTTTTAAAGTAGCAAATGCATAAGCTTTGATATTTTCTTCTTTGGCATAAGCCATAATTCTATTTCTTACTTCCCCAATGGCATAAATACATTTTACTTTAGATAAATATGGAGTTAAATCATGAAAATCTTGACTACGTTCCATACCACCTAGGATAAGATGAATGTTGCCATCAAAACTTTTTAGAGCTGTGATAGTTGCTGTAGGATTGGTTGATTTTGAATCGTTATAGTAACTTACCCCATTAAAGGTTCTCACATATTCAATTCGATGTTCCACTCCCCTAAATTCTTTTAGAACTTCCGCAACATATTTAAAGTCGATATCTAGAACTTTTGCTACTAAATAAGTGGCTAGAATATTTTCGTAGTTATGATGTCCTTTTAAGATAATGTCACTAATGTTTATTACTAGTTTGTTATCAACATAAATTCCTTCATCAGTAATATAGTTTTCTTCATTATTAAAATAATATTTGGTGGAAGCAATATCTTTGGTTAACTCCATTGAATCATAATTAGATGCATTGATAATGGCAATATCACTCTCTGTGTGATGGTTAAATATTTTCTTTTTGACACTCTTATAATTTTCATAAGAGCCATGATAATCTAAGTGGGTTGGACAAAGATTCGTTAATACACTAATATCTGTTTTAAAATCATTCATATCAATTAATTGATGATCTGATATTTCTAGTAATAAAATATCATTTTCCTCTAGTTCATTTACTATTTGTGATAATGGTGTTCCAATATTTCCACCTAACTTTACTGGTATACCAGCACTCTTTAAAACTTCATAAATTAATGTTACAGTTGTTGTTTTGCCGTTGCTTCCTGTTACGCCAATTATTTTTACTGGTTTATTTATATAGTGATATGCTACTTCCATTTCATTTACGACCGGAATATCTAATTCTCTTGCTTTTTCAACACATGGATGATAAGGAAATACTGCTGGATTTTTAATTAAAACATCAAATGTTTCATCTAACAAGCTTTCTGGTTCATCACTTTTAATAAATTCGATACCAAGCTCTTTTAATTCTTTTATTTTTTCTTCATCTTGATCTTTCATATCTGTTATAAAAATATTATTATTTGCCTTGCTAATTAGTTTTGCTACTTCATAGCCACTTCTAGCCATTCCTAGAATTAATACTTTTTTATTTTCTATCACTTTTATCACCTAATTTAATTATATTCTAAAATAATGAAAAAAGCAATTTTATCTTGCTTTTGTTTCTTTTAATTCCTCTATGTAATTGGTGATTAAGTTTTTTATTTCTTCTTCTGTAAAAGAGTATTCTTGTTCTTCTTCATTTAATAAATTGTAATGACTTAAAATGGTGTAAAGGCTTATATCCTCTCCATCATAATCGATATCTAAAGTAATTCCAACTGGCCATAATATTGTTCCATCTTCTTCTTTGGTTATCGTAAAATAGTTTAAATAACTTCTTGTATTGGTATCAGATATAGATAATATATATAATGGTGTTATGGTTATTTCTTTATTATTTATTTCAATGTTTTTAAATATTTGATTATTCTTTTCTATTTCTAATAAATAAGCTTTATTTAGTATATAAGATAGTTCTAATTTATTGTTATTCATAGAAAATTCTTGCATGTAACTAGCTAAGTTAACATAGTTAGAAACATTTAGTAAAGTCTTTGAGCTAGTATAAATTAAGTCATTTTCATTATTCGTAATCATGAAGCCAATCTCTTTATCTTGCGTTAGACCTATTTGGATTTTAAGATTGTTTATTTGCTCATTGCATAAAAACTCTCCATTTATATAAATAGGAATTTTTTTAGTATCTAAATTAATCGTTTTATCATAATCAGCGATCATTTTATTCCAAAAAGCTTGGGTTCCAAATAAGTTTTTATCTTTTAGATATGCTATTTGTAATTTGGTTTCAAAAGATCTAAAACTTACAGTTCGATTTACCTCACTACTATCTAATTGCTCTACTTCTAGTCCTTTTAAAGTTCTTAGTGAATAAGTGTTATCATCATTATAATTCATAGATACTATAAAAGCATTATCTCTGGTATAGGCAATACTAGAGAAATCTTGATATTCATCTATTATCGTATTTAATTCGTCTTTCGTTATAATGGAATAATTTTGGTTAGTTAAATAGGAATTATATCGTTCTAAATATTGATCAAATAATTCTTGATTTCCTTTTAAAAGTCTTACAAAATTAGTAAATGGTTCATATGAGTTTTGTTCATTTACATTTAATAAAGATAAAGAAAATAATTCATCTAATAAATTATCACAATCTTGAAGAGAAATGTATAAACCTAAATTGAGAGTTGTATCTTTAATTGTATTTGTACAATCACAAATATAATCTATATCAATACTTGGATATTTTTCTTTTAGAGTACTTATTAAGCCTTCAATTCCATATCTAGTGTAATCTTCATAAGTATAATCTGTAAAAGACATTAAATAGTCTAGTATTAATCCTTCATTTGTGTAAGTATTAATATTAGATGATAATAGACTTGTTACTTGATTGGTCATCGCTTCATTTAAAGCACTGTAGTTAGTAGCACGATAAACACCATATTCTGGCCAATAAAAACTCCACATCGCATGAATAAATTCATGATAGATTGTTTGTAAATTAGCATTAGAAGAGAAATTAATCCGGTTTTTACTTGACTCATAATTTGCTACAGAATAATTATTAAATTCTTCATGAAATTCATTTTCGGGAAGTTCTCTTATTTCTAATGTTTTTACATTTTCATAAAATACTCTTAAATCAATACTCGGATATTCTTCATAAACTCTATTTACTAAATTATAAATGATTTCTTTATAATAATCATTTAAATTGGGATTGGAGGTGGCGGCTGCTAATACCTGTTCTTTGGTAATAGAGGAATAACCTAATATGCTGTCTAATTCTTTTAAATCCGTAATCAGATTCATTGTCGGAACAGCTTCAACACTTGTTACTACTACACTATCTTCTGTTTCTTCGACATGATAGTTTTTGAAGTTACTAGCAAGGGTATCACCTAAAGCTGTTGCAAGCAAAGTAATTGCAAGGACACCACTCGTAAGACGGACTTTTTCTTTAAAAAAATATTTTCTTAAATCATATTCTATTAAAGGGTTATGAATATTATAAATATTATTTAATGCTTTAAAATCTTCTAGAGTGGGATAAATATACTCTCCTAGGTCATTTTTTTCTAAAAAGGTGCGACGATGATTGTCATCTATAAAGATTGTAAATGTTTTGTTATGGTATTTTATATCAAATAACTTTTTATATGTAGTATTCATTTTATCACCTATTTTATTATAGCAAAGAAAAAAGCAATTAACTAGCCATAATTGCTTCTATATAATAATATACATCATCATGCCAATTAGGATTGGCTGCATATTTCGTGTTGATTGCCTCAGGTGTAGTTAGACCTTTCGCATAATAATTGTTTGCTAAATTATTAATAAATGCTTCTAAACCAGCTTCTAAGGTTTCAAATGATGCATAACGTCCACTGCTAGCTTTCATACCACCAACATTATTAGCATTACGTACTAGTGATGAACAGGTCCATTTACATCCGGTTTCTACTAAAATAATAGATGCTGCAACAACTGGATCGACTCCTTTATCTATTGCTAGGGATGCAATTGTTGTTCCATAACCTTCTAAGGTAGAATTTAGAACATTATCAATTTTTAATCCTAATTCTTCTAAGGTTAATCCCTCGTAAACAATAGGTTCTTCTACTACTACTTCTTCTACCTCATAACGACTTAATACTGTATCACTTCGGTATAAAACGTTTTCAACCACAATGTTTTCTACTAAAACTCTTTCTTTATTCTTTTCTTTGTATCCAATAATTAAACTACCTGTAATTAAAATAACAAATGCCATTTTAATACATAATGTTTTCATGTATACTTCCTCCTACTTCAACTGCGAAGTGATTAGTATTCTACCATAATTTGTTTTATTTGTCAAATTAGTGCATACTTTTGTTCATATTCTTTCAATATCTATGATATCTAACATGTTGATTCTATCGCCATTTAAACATAAAAGATAATTGCCAGATTTGCCAACGATGGTAGTTTTCATCTCTCCATTTCTAGTATGAATAGAAACGTTACTTTTATACACATGGTGAGGAGAAGCAAAAATTTGATTAATTTTTTCATAAACGTTTACTTTATTAGCACTTCTAATCTCTTCTGGTTTGCCAAAATAAATATCATTGTTATTTCTGATTTCTTTATCAATAGGATTGGCATATACGCTTGGTAAATCTTTTTTCATTTTTAGAACACCTCTAATACATTTTATGATAAAAAAGCAATTCTGAAACATACTAATATTATGAAAAAGAAAATTGTTGGAGATAGACTATTGTTTTTTATACCAATTCTTATCCTTATTATCATTTCACTTTTTAATATGTACTATGTAAGTATGATGGATGGATATGAAAATTATCTTTTTAAACAGGCTTTGTGGTTTGTTCTTGGTTTTGGTGTGCTTATTTTATTTTATATCTTAAAACCTAAAATTTTCTTTCGATATTCGGCATATTTATATTGGATTAATGTACTTCTTCTAATATTGGTATTATTTTTTGGAACAACAATTAATGGTTCTAGAGCATGGTTTAGACTTCCCTTTTTTTCCTTTCAGCCGAGTGAACTGATGAAATTTAGTCTTGCTTTATATTTAAGTAAAATACTAGCAAAGATGAAATCTAAAAATATGCGAGAAGAATTTAAAGTTCTTCTAAAAGCTTTGTTTATTACTTTGATACCATCCTTATTTGTTTTTTTAGAGCCTGATACAGGTGCGATTATCATTTATTTTCTCATTATGATTGGGATTATTTTAGTTTATAAAATAAATTTTAAATGGTATATTCTTTTAGGAATTATTTTGATTTTGTTTTTTGGGGCTTTTTTCTATTTGTATTATTTTCATCAAGATTTACTTATTAATCTTATTGGAACTTCTTTCTTTTACCGCGTAGATAGAATACTCTCTTTTGTTAATAATGATTCTTTTCAGTTAAATCGTGCTTTAATTTCGATTGGATCGGCTAATTTTTTTACATACAGTAATGGTGTTTATATTCCTGAGGCTCCTACTGATTTTATCGTTGCTTTTTCTATTAGTAATCTTGGTATTATTAGTTTTATCCTTATTTTACTTTGTTTCTTTATTTTGGATATTTACTTTTTAATTAAACTTTTTAGAATTAAAAATAGGCAATATAAAATGTTTATCGCTGGTTTTTTAACTATGTTTATATTTGCGCAAATAGAAAATATTGGTATGAATTTGGGGCTTTTGCCAATCATTGGACTTCCTCTTCCATTTGTTAGTTATGGTGGAACTAATATTATTGTTTATTTTATGTTTTTAGGTATTTTAGTTAACATAAAAAATAATTAGTTTTATTAAAAATATTAAAATTAATTTAATATATTGTAAATAAATTGTATATTGTATTTATATTAAAAATAGTTTATACTTAAATTGTAAGCGTTAGGGAAATAACCTAATGCCTACTGTTGTGTTTCAGCATTGGTTATTATCTCGATGACCAATGCTATTTTTATTATTCTTGGTAAAATTACTTTTAGCCGAACCTTCATTTCTTTATTCACCTCATTTCTACAACCAAAACCCCCTAGGAGTAAGGGAAGTAAAAATAGAAATGGAAAAGAATAAAGGCATGCATTGTCCCTAACGCTCAAGTTTATATTATGAATGAAGTTAATTAAAAAAGCAAGAAAAAGCGTTCGACAAATTCCGATGGATTGTGACATCTATGTCGAAAATAAAAACGAACCTATTGAATATTTTGGTTCATCTATCTTTATTTTTAAAAAAATAAATAAAATTAAAATTTTTGCTTGACAAATCAATCTTTTTGTTGTAGTATACATTCTCGAACATTTAGTTTGTTTGAATATTCTTTTCCATTCTTTGATATACTTCCTTTACTTAACTAATATCAAATTCTACTAATTCAAACAATAAATGTTTTTTATTTGTTATTTGGCCCTCTTTGGGCTTTTTTTATTGCTTCTTTTCTACTTCATAAGTATTTATTAATTCCTTTTCAGCTTTATCATCCTTTATAGTATAAATATATTCTTCTAAAATAAGATTTTCTTCTTCTTTTTCTTCTAGAGTATAAATACTATTATCTTCTATTTTAGCTAATACCTGTTTATCATCAGCATAAAATATATTTAATTCTTCCTCCGTTATATTGCTGTACTCTAAGGCTTCATCATATACTAAAACATGTTCTAGAATTGTATCTCTCTTGGAATTCCATACAAAATATTCCCCTTTAAGGCTATCAATATTAGAATACACCTCTACTAATAAGTAATCTTTATCAGAGTTTATTATCTTTATATTCGATTCTTCAATTGTTAACTCATTATTCGTATCGTTGCTAAAGATTTCTTCTATACTTTTGGCTTTAAAGTCATTTTCAATTTCTTCATTTAATATTTCGAAGCCATCTAAATATAAGATCAAATTGATTGAAGCTTCATTTTTGGCAAATTTAACATGGTAAACACATTTTAACTTGTGTCTTTTTCCATCTAGTTCAATGTTATAGATTTCACTTAATTCATTTGATGTCATATTACTAGTCGCTTTTTCTATACTCTTTACTTTTCTTATAGTTTCTTCTTCTTTTATATCTTGATGCATTAAAGTATAGGTAGTAAGGGTTGCAATACCAAATAGAATTATTATTAAAACGAATAAGCTTATTTTTTTCATAATATTCCTCACTTACTTAATATTATATCAATAAAGTAAGCTTTTTAAAACTAAAAATAGTTACTTATGTTAAGTAACTATTTGAAAATATTAAATAATTTTGCTTTTCCAGAACTACTGCTGTTTAATCTAGAAAAACCGAGTGCTACTAAAAAGTCATCTAATATTTGTTCATGTTCTTTTTTATCATCTAAATATGGTATATTAAAGAACACTTTGCTGTTTGATTCATGTTCAAAATCATTGATATCTTTGTTGTTTAAAACACTTTTATTTA
The DNA here is from genome assembly GCA_946500895.1 of uncultured Mycoplasma sp. GTDB lineage: Bacteria > Bacillota_I > Bacilli_A > RF39 > UBA660 > Caccenecus. Next base: position 50,153 of record CAMMXG010000006.1, read on the forward strand.
AAACTATTTTTTTATCTTTTAATTTTTCAAACGCTTCCCTGTCTTGACGTATTAATTTATTTAGCTTTATTAATCCAGGTTCAATTAAGTAGACAATGTCATTGCATAAATTTCCTTGGGTTGAATCATTTAAATCTACTAATATTACTTCGGCATCTGGATTATTCGCAATATTAAAGGCTAAATCAAGAGATGTTGTAGATTTTAGACTTTTATCATTAAAATATTTAAAATCTTCCTTGTCTACTTCTAATGCTACGACATTGTATGCTACTTCTAAATGGCGTTTTAACATATAAACTAGTGTTGTTGCTCCTGCATGAGCAGTAACATTTTTAAAACCGACAATTCTAAGTCCGCCACTTCCCGTACCAGTAAATGTATCATATTCTAATACGCCACCATCATTATTTCCATTTAAATTATGATATTGGGCTACGTCTTTGTATGAATTTGGATTATCAATTAAAAATTTTACAGCATTGATATTTCTGGTGAAATTATATATTCCCATTGATACTAGTCCAGATAAATATCCACCACTGTTAACCATAGCGGAATCATCTAATAATAGAATTAATTTGCTAGGGTCAAAATTGACAGATAATTTTTGAATATTTTTTATATTTTGATAACCTTTAATTGCTGTGATATCAATAATCATTTTATTAAAATAAAAATTGGTAAAAATACTTGCTAATTCTTCAACTTCAAATTCACCATTAATACTTTTTATTACATCAATATCTAATGTTGCTAACATATTTTGATATTTATTTGATACAATTACATTCATGTTGTTCCCCTCTTTCTAATCTCCTATTGAATCTTCATATTCAGGATCATCGTTTGATTGAAAATTACTAGTACTTCCTTTAATTGTAAAGCCAGAAGTATTGCCTATAACTGGTAAATTGAATTTATAAAAAATGGTAATTTGATAATAATTGCTGGTATTAGCACCATCATATTTTTTTATACAATAATAATATCTAACTCCTTCACGAGCTTGTTCTAAATTGGTTCCGTTTAAATCCAAAGAGCCGTAAACACCTGTGCTATCTTCGCCATCCGGAACACAAATTCCCACTACATCATAAGTTGTATAACGTAAATAATTATTGACTAATTCAATTGATTCGCTGTTCAATCCCTCATACTTTTCTACCATATCGATCATTTCATTTTTTATTCTTACTGTACGTGAATAATTAATTGTCAGAATAATAAAACCTACAAAAAACATGATAAAAACAATCATTAAGCCTAAAAGCCATGTTCCACCTATTGTCCGTCTCATGAACTCACCCCACTACACCATGGATAACTGCTGCGATCTCCAGTTTCAGCATCACATTCATTCGGCTCGTATATTCTGCCAGATTCTCCATATATAACAAATTCAAAGAAGCTGTTGATAACTGGTAAATCCAATTGATAAAATACTCTTACTTGATAATATAGCGCATTAGGAAGTTCTGAATTGGTATTTGCTCTTACTGCTTTTACACAAAAAGCTGAATTGTTATAATCAATTAATCCTTCTCTATTAAATCCAACCCAACCATCATTAACATCGCATTCACCAGTACTTCTGTAATTTGATTCTCTAAAGTAATCTGTGATTTGTTCAGAAAAGTTGTAACAATTGTTATTGCTGTTTGGGGTGGCTGAAGTACATACTCCACCTTGATTTTTTATTATGTTTATAATTTCATTTTTAACATTATATGCCTTAGAATAGTTAATTGATAGACTTATATAGCCAGCAAAGAGCAAAACAAAGACAATGACAATGTTAAATAATGATACGCCACCTATTGCCTCTTTCATCTATTTTTCACCTCAATTAACCTTTCCAAGCGCATGTAATATCATGCTCTGTGCCATCGCTATCAGTATAAGTACATGTTACTTCTCCACTTGACGGTACTACACAATTGCCTTGTGAATCTCTTTCAGGACAAGGGCATATAGCTTCATCACATCTGGTTTCTCTAGCAAAGTTGTTTCTGATAGATGGCCATAATACAGTAAAGAAAAAAAAGGACAACAAAGCCACTATAATTACAACAATTACTGTTAAATTAAGTTCCCCTGTTGCCTCTTTCATTTCTTTCTACCTCCATTTAAATTTTATCCTGCTGCATTTCCGCCAGTGCCAGAACCACCTGCACCATTTTCTGAAAAATAATTAGTACAGTCAACGGTTTGTGTTGCGCCGTCTTCATCAACATATGTACAAGCATCAAGACCGTCATCACAATTTGCCATTGCACAATAAGTACTAGCCTTAATTGAATTTTGAATTCCTGGCCATACAAATGCATAGAAGAATGCGGCTACGGCTGCGATTGCTACTACTGTAACAACTGTCATGTTTAATTCTCCAGTTGCTTCCTTCATATATTTATTCCTCCTTTTACTTTTTTCTATTATTTATTATAACTAATTTTTGGTAAAATATCAATAAGTACATTGGCATTTTGTAAAATTAGTCTAAATATGTTGTATATTTTGTCTTTTTTGTGTTATATTTATTTTAGAAGAAGAGTTGATATTATGGAGAATATAGAAATTAAAATATTAGAATTTTTAAAAGGATTAGGAACTATTTTACTTTACTTTGTAACTACAATAATTGCCTCTTCCCTTTTAGCAAATTTTTATTATCACAATAATATTGTTGTGGCTACTATTGCTCAAATACTTGCTTATGTTTTATTGTTGTTAGTTTTAGGTATTGTTTATCGCAAAAGATTAACTCAAGATTTTAAGGATTTTAAAAAAGAATATATTAAAGTTGCTTTGAAAAACTGGATTATTGGTCTTGGCGTTATGTTTATTTGTAATATTATTGTTTCTAGTTTTTCTGGAGATATTGCGACTAATGAAGAAGCTAATCGAAATCTAATTGCTCTTTATCCTGTTAGTAGTGCTATTACGATGATTTTTGTAGGACCACTTGTTGAAGAAATTACTTTTCGTGCTAGTTTTAAAAAAGTTTTTTCTAAATGGTATACTTTTGCTATTGTAACTTCTTTAATATTTGGAGCTGCTCATATTTCTAATTTCTTTGTTTTGTTATCTCAAGGAACTTTTAATTTACAAGAATTATTATATTTATTTCCATATAGTGCCCTAGGTTTTTTCTTTGCTAAAGCTTTTTATGAAACAGATAATATTTATACCTCTTATTTTGCTCATATGTTTCATAATGCATTATGTGTTATTTTATTGTTACTTCTTTCTTTAATTGGAGGATAAATGTATGGATAAGAAAGTTAAAGTTAAACCAAGAATAGGAGTTAAAATATTATTATTTTTAATTATTATTTTATTTCTCCTTTTTATTTATGCTAGATATATTAATACAAAAGGATTGGTAGTTCATGAAAGTGCAATTGTTAATGAAAATATGAGTGATGATTATAATGGCTTTAAGATTGTCCATTTTTCAGATATTCATTATGGGAGAACTACTTTAGAAGAAGATTTAAGTAATATCGTGGAAGAAATTAATATGCTTAAAGCTGATATTATTGTCTTTACAGGAGATTTATTTGATAGTAATAATATAAGTGATGATGATATCAAATTAGTTACCAAGTACTTTAATCAATTAGAAGCTAGATTGTTTAAGTTTGCTGTAATTGGAGATTATGATCAAAAATATTTGGAAGAATTTCAAAGTATTTTAGAAAATTCTAATTTCATTTTATTAGATAATAGTTCTTATTTAATATATGATAATAGTAATACTCCAATAAACATTGTTGGTCTTATTAACACTAATGATATAAGTGATTTATATAACAATGATTATTTTACTATTACTCTAGTTCATGAGCCTGATTCTATTAATAATATTAATAATAGCGATTTAGTGTTTGCAGGACATTCTATGGGTGGACAAATAAAAATACCATTTATTGGTGGTATTATAAAAAAAGATGGCGCTACTAATTATATCAATGATTACTACGAAGTAAATAATCAAATGCTTTATATTTCTAGTGGTATTGGAACAGAACGTTTTAGTTTTAGACTATTTAATAAACCATCTATCAATTTTTATCGTTTGTATAATTATTAAAAGAGGATTTTACTCCTCTTTTAATATTTCATTAATTTTATTAGTTGCATTAATAACTGTTTCATTATCGGGAATCATTACGTATAATCTTGTACCTCCATATGAATAAGTATAATCAAATCCATCTGTTCCATTTAAACTAATATTTTCAATATCCCAAGCTGGCATTTCATCGATTTGCATTTTAATAAAATTGGTTATGTCATCTGTTTTTAAATTGGTTATGAATGAGTCAGATAAAGCATTTAACAAGCTTGTATATCTTGTAATAATACTTGGACTAATTGCTTTATTTATTAAAGCTTCTATCATCGCTGCTTGATTTTCTACTCTAGTTCTATCTCCTTCACTAAAAGATTTACGTTCTCTTACAAATGATAAAGCTTCTTTACCATCAACATTATTGTATCCTTGATTATAGTAATATCCGTCTTGACTCGTAAAGTTATATTTAGAATAAACATTTACACCGCCTAATGCATCAACAATATCAATAACAGAAGTAAAGTTTACTTTGACATAATAGTTAATTTTAATATCTAATAAATCTTCTAGAGTGGCAACACTTGTTTCAATTCCATATATTCCCGAATGAGTTAATTTATCTTTGGCATTTTTTCCTGCTAAAGTTACATAGTAATCTCTTGGAATAGAAGTGATTAGAATTTTATGTGTTTTAGGATTTACAGTGATAATCATATTTACATCACTTCGTGAAACACTACTTACAGAACCATAAGTGTCAATTCCAGAAACGTAAATGTTAAAGGCATCTTTGGTAATATCTACTTCGTTTGCTATATCTTCTGTTTCCACATCAAGAGAAAACTCATAAATTACTTTATAACTATTAGCAAAGTTACTATCACTTTCATTAATCATAGCTAGCATAGAATTTTCAATTAATATACTATCATATTCTTCATTTAAGAAAGATTCTTTTAAATTTGTTATATCATTAGTCGTTGTGAACTCAATTGTAATATCTCTTTCTATTTTTTCTTTTGCTTCTTGTAATCCATCTGATGTGAACTCTAGACTTCCCATAGTTTTATCATTTAAATCTGATAATTCTTCATATTCACTTTCTTTTAAAACTAAAACACTGTAGTTTTCAGTTTTATAATTTACAAAGCCTAGTTTCTTTAAAAAACCTATGGTATTTAATTCGTAAATGATTACTAATACTAATAATATAATATATAAAATGGATAATACCGTTCCAATCGCTCGTCTTTTGGCTCCTCTTCTTACTAATATTAAGCAAGAAAAGATAATATTAAATAGTATTAATAATACACATAGTACTAAGAAATACTCTCCTGGTAGTATATCTATAAAATAAAATAAACATAACGTAATTATTGTTATAATTGCCATTGCAATTGCTAAAAATTTAAAAAATGGCATAATTCTTTCTTTTCTTTTAGCCATACTGCATCTCCTTTTTGTAACTTTATTATATCATATTCCATGAAAATAATAAAATTTAAAAAAGGCTTAAAATAAAATAAGTAAAGTAAATGTATAGTAATAAATAACTTGATCCAAATAAAATTGCCCCTATAACATCACTTAAAAAATGCACACCTAAATATACTCTTGTATAGCCAACAAACATTATTAATAATGCTAGTAATATAATTAATGTCCATTTTAAAGGTAATATCAAATTGCTTATAACTATTAAAAAAATTATAAATCCATAAAATATCGTAGCAGTCATCGTGTGCCCTGATGGATAAGAATACCCTTTTTCTTCTACTAATCTGTTTATATTTGGTCTTTCTCTTTTAAAAGTGTTTTTTAAAACACCAATTAACCCCCACATAATTAACATATTTATTATAATTGTAATGGGAATCACTTTATTTTTTACAAATATTAATAAAATCAAACATAACAATGCAACAAATTTAGCACTTGCTAAGTTAGTAATTATTTTAAATATTCTTGTCTTTAAATTTGTAATTTTTATTTTATTATAAAAATTGTTATCTAAATTGTTTAATCTTCCCTTTAACATGAAAATAGACCATACTAAAAATAATATAAATATAATAATAAAACTTAATATCATAATCATCACATTATTATTATATACTAAAATTAGTTATTTTAGCTAGTACATTTGAGAATTTTATGCTATAATTGGATTGTATTTGCCTGTGTGGCGGAATTGGTAGACGCGCTGGACTCAAAATCCAGTGGTAGCAATATCGTGTCGGTTCGAGTCCGACCACAGGCACCAGAGGGAAATGAAGTGACTTCAAAAAGTTAGAAAAGGAATGTATGATAAAAATATATTCTTAAACTTTGAAAGGAGTCATTTTTTTAGTTTATGTAGAAAGTTTAGTTACAAAGAAAGTTATTATTCTATGATTTTTTTAAAACAAAAATATATTCATGTGCTAGTAAATAAAAATTAATTTTTTTATTTTTCCAATATTCCGTGGATGTACAATTGTGTTGCTCTTTAATAATTACTTCTTTTAGTTGAAATCCTGTATTCATAAAAATATTCATAATATTAAATCCTAATGGAATTATATTACCATTTTTTCTTATATCTCCAATTAAAACTGTACAAATTTTATTTTTTTTTAAAACATTAAAACATTTTTGGGAAAATATTTCTATTTGTTTTAAAAAATTATCAACAGATAATTTAGATAAATCATCATTTATATTCTGACTATATTGAATTATATTAGCATATGGAGGATGGGCGAAAATAAAATCTACACTTTCTTTGCTAACTATGCTATCTAAATATATTGAATTTGTACAATATAATTTAGGTTCAAAACTTTCAGGATATTTAAAATTTAATCTTTCTTTAGCAAGAATTATAGCATTATTATTAATATCTAAACCAATCGAATGGCGTTTTAACAATTTACATTCTATTAAAGTAGTACCACTTCCACAAAAAGGATCTAAAACTAAATCTCTTTCCTTAGTATACTTAAGTAATAAATTGCGTAAAACATAAGGACTGCAATTTCCTCTATAATCTCCTTTGTGAGTTGCCCATTCTCCACGTTCTTTAAAACTCCATACACTGGTTGTTTCCATTTTAAAATCTTTTGGTTGTAGAATCATGTCGAAACCTCCTTAAAATACGAAAGAAGAACTAATCAAGT
>CAMMXG010000007.1 GCA_946500895.1 uncultured Mycoplasma sp.
ATCTCAAATTAAAAGAACTATTTCTAGTCCTTAAGTTGTTGGCATTGCACAGTGTGGCAAGTATTGGAAAATATAAATAAAATTGTCTAAATCTAGATAAATTCGTATAATTATATCCTTTGCCATAAGCTTGCGTTAATTGAATTGACCACTTCTTTATTAGTTCGTTTCCATACTCTGCACGATTTAATCCGCCTTGGGCTTCTACAATAATTTTGCCGATGTGCCAATAAGTTTCTACTAAACTATAATTTTCTTCTATTCTTCTTGCTCTTTTTCCTATTTCATTTTTCTTAATTAAATGTTCTATTTCTTGGTAATATTCTTGTTCTTTCATGGACTTTCCTTTCTAAGTCCTACACTCCTATAAACAAGATTTAAATTACTTATATCATACTTATTTTATATTGTAAAGAGCTAATTTTATAAAATGAAAAAGCTATTAACAAAATTTTTTCTCTTACTTATGGATATGCTATATGTAAAAAATATGGTGTATCTCTTGACTACCTTTATGGCAAAATAAAATAGTTCAGATATTTTTGAACTATTTTTCGTTTCTTTCAATTTCTTTATATGTTAAATAATCTTCTATTTTTCCGGATTTTTGAAATTTTTTCCAAGCTTCCTTTTTATTCATGATACTCAACCTTTCTATTTTAATTATGGGCTATCATGAATAAATTTATTCATTAAAAATCTAAAAATCCTAATTCTTTAATATAACGTTCTTTATCTTTCCAATTTTTTATTGTTTTTACAAATAATTCTAGATATACTTTTTTTCCTAACATGCTTTCTAATTCTACTCTAGCACGTGTTCCTACTTCTTTTAGTCTTTCTCCTTTTTTACCAATAATAATTTTTTTAATTGTATCTCTATCAACAATGATATCAACATGGATTTCAATTAAATCTTTTTTCTCTTCATAGTATGAAGTATGACAAGTAAGACTGTGAGGTATTTCTTCTACAGTTACATCAAATAATTTTTCTCTTACAATTTCACTTATCATAAAATATTTGCTGTTACTTGTTTTTATTCCCTCTGGAAAATATCTTACATCATCTTTTAAATATTTTTTTATTACTTCAATTAATCTTTTTACATTGTCTTTGGTTAAGGCTGATATAGGAACAATTTCGGCGAAAGGATATAAATCTTTATATTCATTAATATTATATAAAATATCCTCTTCACTTATTTTATCTATTTTATTTAATACAAGAATTACTGGTGAATCTGTTTTTCTTAAGACGTCCATAATAAAGCGATCGCCTTTACCTAAACCCGTACTAGCATCCACCACAAATAATAAACAATCAATATCTTTTACTAGAGACAAAGCTTGTTTATTCGTGATTTTTCCTAATTTGTTCATGGGTCTAATTATTCCGGGAGTATCCATGAATACTATTTGATAGTCATCTTCATTGTAAATACCTTGAATAATATTACGGGTTGTCCCTGCTACTTTTGATGTAATAGCAACTTTTTCATTAATTAAAGTATTTAATAAGGTAGACTTCCCTACGTTAGGTCGTCCAATTAAACTTACAAAACCACTCCTCATAGACTCCTCCTAAAATATTTTACTAAATACATCTAAAAAATATGGGCCAAATACAAATAAACTAATAACTATTGAAACAATAGACATAACAAAACTTGCGGCTGAACCACAGTCTTTCGCTACTTTAGCGAGCGGATGAATTTCCGTTGTCGTTAAATCTACTGCTGCCTCGATCGCTGTATTAATTAACTCTAAAGCTAAAATAATGCCTAAAGCAATAAAGATAATTGCCCATTCTGATAATTTGATTTGGAAAATAATTCCAAGAATGACTGCAAGTAATACGGCACATCCATGAATCCATAAACTTTGTTCATAGCGGTATGCATAAAATAAGCCATCTAGTGAATACTTTATGCTTTTAATAAAACGCATTGGACCATAAACTTTTACTTTTTCTCTTACAAATTGTTCTTTCTTATCTTGTGATTCCTGCTTCATTTAATATCAACTCCTGTAATGCAAACATAACTTTTTCCTCTTCTTTATTCATATGATCGTACCCGAGTAGATGTAGTAATCCATGAACTGTTAAAAAACTTAATTCTCGTTTGATACTGTGACCATAGTCCTCGGCTTGTTCTAACATTCTTGGGATACATATATATATATCACCTAAAACGCGAATGTCATTATCGATGGCATCTTTCGTATCTTCTAAGGCAAAGGATATGACATCCGTTACTTTATCCATTTCGCGATATTCTTTGTTTATCCTTTGAATTTCATTTGAATCTACGAAAATGATACTAAAACAAGCATTTTTAACGTCTTCATGTTTTAGTACGCGCTTTACCACATCATCTAAATAGTCATAGTTAAAATCAACATGAACTAAATCATTTATTTCATAGGTATTTTTCATAAAATATTTACTCCCATTCGACTAAGTAAATATAATACCATAATTACGAGAATAATTAAACATAAAATATTATAAATTAAATCTCTTTTAAAGATTCCTGGTAAATATTTCTTTATCGCGTTTAATGCTACATATATTAAGAAACCAATAATGGCTCCTAAAGAGTTTAGGATAATGTCATCGACGTCAAAGCTTCTTCCTATACATAATTGGACAAATTCAACTGTTGCTGAGGATACAACACTTACAATTAAAATGGGTAATATTCTTTTTGGTTTAATATAAGTTGATATTAAATAACCAAAAGGAATAAATATTACAATATTGCCAATTACATTCATTAAAAAAGCTTCTGAACCAATTTCATAGCGAAATATTTCAGTAAATGGCACTAGATTATATCCTCTAACTGTGTTAAGTTCTGCTCTAGTTAAAAGTTCATATAATAGTAAAATATATACAATAAATAAAAGATTGGAAAATTCTTTGTAAAAAACTAATTTTTCATTACTACTTTTTATGGCTGCAATTCTTACAACAGCAAATATAACAAGGAAAATGGTCAACATTGGCCACATATTGTCTATTGATTCAGTTAGTATATTCATTATATTCTTCATCATTGGTATCACTCCTAGCATCACTCAAAATACTCTTTTACTCCTATTTGTTCTCTTACAGCAAGGAACATATCTATATATATATTATTATTTTTTATGTCTTTTTGCAAGACTTTTTCTTCAATAATGCTCTCAAAGTTGTCTAGTTTTAAATCCAATTTTTCACGAACTAACTCTATTAGTTTTTGGGTAGCCTCTTCCTCTTTATATTCTATTTCTTCTATTTTTACTTCATATTCTTTTTGTAAGTAAAATTCAAAGCCAAATATTTTAAATAGATAAACATTTTCTACTCTTTTTTCACCTTTGATGCGACTTTTTAAAAGTACTGTTTCATCACTTCCTTTTTTCATCATTAAATTATAACGCATTTTGCCAGTATCATTCCTAATCTCTTCAACCATTGGCATACTCGCACTTACATTGTACCAAACTTCGGCATAAACAGAACCACTAGCACATACATTTGCTTTTACCTCATCGTTTAGTTTAATACTGCCATTAATTAAGATATCGCCCTTTGCTACATAGTCATTGATGCTTACTTCTGCTACACCCTTCGTAGTAGCAATACTTTTAATAATACCCGATTTACTTGCTACAATATGACAAGTAGAGTAATCTTTTTCATAATCATTAATAATTCTTTCTTCGACGCGAACATTAATAACCATACCCTCGACATCTATTTCTAACCATTCAATTCTATCTTGATATTCTTCTTTAATGTTTTCAATTATACGCTCATATTCGTCATAACTTTTCTTAAAGCTTAGTTTGGTTACACCATTTTCTTTTAATGATTCCATGATTAACTCTCTAAGCGTACTATCTTCATGGATGACGTTGACACTTACTATTAAGTTAGAAAGAATTAAAAAGATAACACTTGCAAAAATAATGCCAATAATAATTAAATTATTTTTCTTTAATTCACTCTTTAATTTATATATACCCGTTTCATCTATTACTTCTACTTTATAGCTTACTAAATATTTTTTTACTCTTTTTAAGTCTTTATCTAGGATCATAAACTTTAAATACTCTTTTTCGTAGTGTATCTCTTTTATATCTACATTTAATCTATTTAGTTTTAATAAAAGACTTGTCTTTTTTGGTGTTTTTATGCGTACTAAGATATAATGTTTCATCTTTTAAACCTCATTGTATTAATTATCCCTTTAATTAACATTTCATGTTTATCCATACTAGATATACTTAAATCATCACCTTCAATTACAAGAATAAATTCTTTTAATTTTAATTCTATTAAAGTATCACTTAGACTAAGTAATTCTTCATAATAATAAACATGAAGGCAATTTTTGAATAAATCAATGAAATATTCTTGGTCATATAAAAAGCTTTGTAAATTCTTCATGATACGCATATGCTTCACCTAAAAAATTATATGCAAACTCACAATTAAAAAAACCTAATTATATAGGTTTATTCTTCTTGACATTACTCTTCTACTCTTCTTAGTATCAGCGAGTTTTATAGCTATTTCTATGTAGGCACGTTTGCTAAATACTTCATAAATACTACAAAATTTATCAACGATACAAACAATAACGCTTTCTTTATATTTTGGTGGACTAAAAGTTAGTGGAAACATGTGCTTAGATATAATATCTGCTTCAATGCGATTTACATTATAATCACGTCTAGCATTAAATAGCGCAATGGTTGGATGAATTCTGCCATGCAATCCTACATCTTTGGTTGGCTTATATTTGGTATGCCAATCATATAAGAAATAATCATGTAAAAGTGCTCCTCTAATTAATTCTTTTTCATGAACTTTGAGTTTCAATAATTTACATAAGCGATAAGAAAAATAAGCTACGGCAATACTATGTAATAAACAACTTGTATTTCCGTGTTGAATATAACGATTCATTTTTAAATATTTTTTCTTACTCATTATTTCTTCTAAATAACTTTTGAACACTAAGTCTTCTACTACCCTGTTTTTTATCTTCATTGTAATGCTCCTAAAAATTAAATTCTAATAAAATACTAATATAAAATACTATCTATGTCAAGGTTCTTTTTCTTGATAAGGTGTTATCAGCAAACATTTCTAGTTTTTTTAGTTCGCCTTTAGATAACACACTTTCTCTTTGATTTTTTATATAATTTATGATATTTAGCCAACGCTTAGAACCTAATAAATATAAATTGTTGATTAATTTTAAAATTGTTTTTTCTTCCTTTAAAGTTTTATTTAATATATAAGGAAGATATTTTTCGTTTACTTGCATTATCAAAAAAATTAACTTAGCATCCGTAATATCTTTTAATACTTTGTTTATTAATAGATTGGTATTTTCACAGTCTGTAGTGCAAGCAAGTGTAAAAGTAATATCTTCACTCAAATTAAATAAGTAATGCTTAAGAAGTAATGTTTGTTTCTCCTCTTTTAAAGTTTCCATTAAATGTTTTGTGGTGTTAAAATCATTTAATAAGATGATATCATCAATTAATAATGGATTAGGATTGGCTTTGGTCGCTTGATAAATATAAAATAAATACTCACCTTTTATCTTTTTATCACAATCTAAAGCTAGAATATCATTTTTTAATTCTATTAATTCTTCTTCTCTTGTTTTTAGAGCATAAGCTAAAAGATTTATTTTTTGAGGATAATTTTGAATAATTTTAGAAATTAATCTCTTTTTTTCTTCTAAACTAATATCTTCAAATAGACAAATCCAAAAACGAGTATTATTGCTTGATAAGATTTTATCTTCAATTTTTTCATCATGAAAACCATTTAAGTTATGAATATATATGGCAATTTCGCTTAAAGGCTTATTTATAATATCTTCATTAATAGTAGCAATTTCCTTTTTATAGTGTTCAGGATTTCTGGCCATAATATTGGCAATTCCATAAAGAAAAATGGGATTATGAAAAAACTTATGATAATAAGACTTTATATACTCAGAAGCTAACTCTTGATGAGATAAAATGGCATCATCGGTTAAACTTTGTAGTAAAGTATAAAATAAAATGTATTCTTCATTAGCAACTGCATATTTTAATATTTCATTAATTTGCATATCATTTAAATACTTTAAACTAGCATCATCATCGACAATTAATTGCTTTAATTTTTGGTAATTTTTCGTTAAATAATAAAATTTTATTTTTAATTTTAAATTCATATAAACCTCCCTGTAAAATGAAAAAAGCCTTTCACAGCTTTTTATTTGGCTTTAAATGTATCTTTGGTATTATAGTAATATTGACATGCACTAATTACAGATAAAATTGTTGCAATAATTAATAAGGCATCAGCAATATTTAGACCAATTAGTTCAAATGGTAAATTATAGAACATCGTTAAAGCCATACCAATCATCATACACATTGTTTTAGCTTTGCCGGTAAATGAAGCAGCGACTACTTTGCCTTTTTTACCACTAGCCATTTTAAATGAATCAACAAAAATATCACGAGTAATAATGATTACTGGTATCGCAATACTAATCATACCATCATAAGCAAGAATAATAAGTAGGCCATTTACTAATACTTTGTCAGCAATAGCATCCATTACCTTACCAAAGTCAGTAACTAAATTTCTACTTCTCGCAATATGTCCATCTAAGAAGTCTGTTAGGGCAGCTAGAACAAATAAAATTCCGGCAATAATGTATTTTAAGTCAACGATTATTTTTCCCGCTACATTAAATGTAGGAAAAACAATACCTAGACTATCCCAAGGAATGATTAGCATAATTAAAATAATAATTGCTGTAATAATTCTTCCAATTGTTAATTTGTTTGGTAAATTCATAATATCCTCCTAAAACCTTACATAACCTATTTCACTTGTGGTGTGATTATCAATGGTAATTTGTTTCACACTCCATACAATAGCAAGTATAACCAATAAAAATATTACTATATAGATTCCTATATAATAAGCATTATTATGTTTTCTTGGTTTTCTTGTATATGGACTGGAAATTTTACTCGTTTCTTCTTTCGCATCTTTTTTAGCAATTTTCTCGATTTCTTTTACTGGTATTTTGGATGTATATTCAAACATATATTCATTAAATTCATCAATTAGTTTTTCACTATCCAATCCTAAATATTTGGCATAACTACTAATATAATCTTTTAATTCAAATATATCTTTGAAACAGCCAATTTTTCCTTCTTCAATGTTCATTAAAAAATTAGCATTAATATTTAAATCTGAACTTGCTTCTTCAATACTTACCCCTGATTGTTCTCGAGTCGTTTTTAAAAGACTCCCAATACTATCCAAGGTATTTCACTCCAATCTTTTTTTAATTTCAAAATAATAATCTTCATAAGCCATGTTCTGTTCCCTTGTGGGCGACAAATATTTATCTTCTAGTTAAAACTAGACCCTTACGCCATTTTATTCTTTTGTAAGAGCTCTCCTACCAAATTTTGGATTTCTCACTTGTGGGGTTTACCGCGTTCCATTTCCACCGTTTCCAGTTTGTACGTTACTATGGCACTTTATGGATTACTCAGTCATGAGTATACACTTTTAGACTTTTTATCCGCCGTTAGCAAAATGCTACCTTAGGTTATTTTTTCCCTAAGCACAAACACTACAGCCATCACAGGTCTGTGTGAGCATGGACTTTCCTCTACATAATACTTATGCAGCATTTGTCCGAATATTATTATTCATATTTTCCAAATACAACTTTTTCTAGTTGACTAATTCTTCTTAGTAAATCAACATTACTAGTATTATTACCATTATTAGATGATTCACTTGCCACTAATTGTTCTCTTAAAGAACGAATTTCCGCCTTTAGTTTGGCATTATCTTCCGTTAAATCTCTAATTTCCTTTTCATTCCTTTTGATAATGTTGATAAACTCTGTATAGTCACGAATTACCATATCTAGGTATTTATCTACTTCTTGAGGACGATATCCTCTAGCATCAATCTTAAACTCTTTATCAAGAATTTCTTGAGGAGTTAAATAAATTTTATCACTATACACTTTATCACATCCTTACACACACTAATTATAATATTTTTAAATGCTTTTTGTCAATCTCTTTATATGAATTGTAGGATAATGTCAAATTATGTGTAAATCACATTTATTATATTTTTCGTGCATATCTTTATATATTATGGTAGAATATTTATAAAGGAGATTAGAGTTTATGAAAAATAAAATAGTTTTTGTTGTTGTGTTTTTAATTTTTTTTATGATTGGCTTTTTAGGAGTAAGAGGATTTTTGAATCAAGAGAAAGAAAAAACTTTTGATTTAGATGGGTTTCATATCACTCTTACTAACCAGTTTCAAGAAGAAGAGATGGATGGTGTTACTGTATATTTAGAAAGTGATTATGTAGGTATTGCCGCTTACCAAGAGTCTTTTGCTGATTTAGAAATTGTTGGATTAAATGGTGATTCCACTTTAGATGAATATATGCAGGTAGTTATTCAAAATAATGGTGGCAATGAAGAAATAATGCATGAGGATGGCCTTACTTACGTTGAATATGAAGAAGAAATTGATGGAGAAACATATTATTATTTTGTTACTGTTTTTAAAGGAGAAGATTCTTTTTGGGTTGTTAATTTCTTTTCTTTAGCAAGTAATAAAAGCACATATCAAGATGACTTTGTTAAATGGGCACAATCAATTGAAGTTTAAATTGGAATTTTTCCAATTTTTTTATTGTAAAGCGGAAGTAAAGCAACTTAGGAATGTAGATATTTTGAGTCATTTATAGTATAATTAATTAAGGTGAAGTGCATGAATTATCCAAATAACATCAAGAAAGTTTATAAGAAAGAAATTAATTATAAAAATCGTGGTATGGATTTAGAAAACCTTATTAATGATGCTTGTACATATTATTTAGAACATGATATGGCCGTTATTTATAAAAAACCTACCCCTATTGGAGTCGTGGATGTAGATTATAAAAATGGTGCAGTCATTCATAAGGCTTATTTTAAAGAACCCTCTACCCTTGATTATAATGGAATTTATAAAGGAAAATATATTGAATTTGATGCGAAAGAGTGTGCATCAAAAACAAGTTTTCCTCTTAGCAATATTCATCTTCACCAAATTAAACATATTGAACATATTTTAAAACACGGAGGAATTGCTTTTTTAATTATTAGTATGAATAGTAATTATTATTTATTTAAGGGTGATGATTTGCTTTCTTTTATTAAAGATAATAAGAGAAAGAGTATTCCCTACTCTCTAATACAAGAAATAGGTTATCCTCTTAAATTCAATTATAATATTGGTATTGATTATTTAAAAGGAATAGATGAAGCTTATAAAGGAGTTGGTTATTTTGAAAATACCAAAAATGAAAGTTAAAAAGAAAGTTAAAAGTGATGTGAAAGAGCATAAGCCTAAGAAGAAGAAAACAGGTAAAACAAAAAATACGATTCTCATTATTTTAATTAGTTTGGGAATTATTATTGCTTCTACTGTACTTGCTTTTGCTTTATATATTATTATTACTTCGCCAGATTTCGTAGCACAAGAATTATATACGAAAGAACCTACTATTTTGTATGATATGAATGGTGAGGAAATCACAAGAATTGGTAATGAAAATGTAGAATTAGTTACTTATAGTGATTTACCACAAGTACTTGTTGATGCTTTAATTGCAACCGAAGACTCAAGATTCTTTCAACATAATGGGTTTGATGCAGCAAGATTTATTCGAGCAAGTTTAGGTCAACTAGCTGGTCAAGATGCTGGTGGTGCTTCTACCCTATCCATGCAAGTAATTAAAAATACTTATACGGATGGTACTAAAACAGAGGGTATTGAGGGTATTGTTCGTAAGTTTACCGATATTTATATGGCTGTATTTAAACTAGAAGCTAGCTATACCAAAGAAGAAATTATTGAATTTTATTTTAATAGCCAGTGGCTTAGTGGTGGTTCTATAAATTATGGTTCTATTAATGGTGTTGAACAAGGTAGTCAATATTATTTTGGTAAGTCGGTTTCTGATTTAACTTTAGCTGAAGCTAGCCTACTGGTAGGTATGTTTAATAATCCATCTTTATATAATCCTTATACTAATCCAGAGGGTTGTAGTAATAGACGTTCTACTGTTTTAAGTCTTATGGTAAGGCATGGATATATTACTGAAGAAGAAAAAGAATTTGCAGAGTCTATCCCTGTTCAAAGCTTACTTGCAGACCATACAGAAGATGAAAACTCAAGTATGTATCAAGCATTTATCGATTATACGCTTTTAAAAGTTCAGGAAGAAACTGGTGATGATCCAAGAAAAGTACCAATGGAGATTTATACAACACTAGATCCTAGTATTCAAGAGACTTTATATTTACTAGAAACTGGAGAGCTATATACATTTGCTACAGAAAAAGTTCAGTTTGGTATGGCAGTTACAAGTACTGAAGATGGTTCCGTGCTAGCCCTATCAGGTGGTAGAAATTATGTTGCTTTAGGTATAAATAGAGCTGTTAGTACTGAGTATAAGGGAATTAGAAATCATATTGGTAGTACAGCGAAAATCATTTTTGACTATGGACCTTATATTGAATATTTAAATGGTTCAACTGGACAATTATTTTTGGATCGACCTTGGAGTTATTCTAATGGTACTTCTATTGTTAACTCGAGTCGTGATTATTGGGGAGAAGTAACAATGCGAAGAGCTCTTATTAATTCTCGAAATATTCCTGCTATTCAAGCAATGCAACAAGTAGCCAATGAAGTAGGAATGGATCAAATTGCTGAATTTGCTAGTAATTTAGGTATCGATTATGGTGAAGAATTATATGAAGCTGCTGGTTTAGGTGGTTCTGGCGGTTCTAATCCACTTAGTATGTCGGCGGCCTATGCAGCCTTTGGACGCGGCGGAATTTATATTGAACCTTATTCATTTACTAGAGTTGTCTATATAGAAACAGAAGAAGAATATAATCATCCAATTGTTCAAGAACGAGTTATGAGCGAAGAAACTGCTTACATGATTACCGATATTTTAGTTGATGCAGGAGTAAGTGGTGTTGGTGGTAACTTTAGTATTAGCGGTACTGATATAGCAGCAAAAGGTGGTACTTCAACTATTGATAGTGAATCAGCCAAACAATTAGGTGTTCCTAGTTATACGACACCAAACCATTGGAATATAACCTACTCCCCTGATTATTCAATTGCACTATGGTTTGGATATGATGATTTAAGAGAAGGCTATTTAACTAGTGGTACTGGTTATGGTCCAAGACGTCAAATTATGGCAGCAGTTGCTAGAAGAATATATAAGACTGGTTCAAGATTCGAACAACCTAGTGGTGTTGTATCAGCAACTATTGAACTTGGTACGTATCCATTGCAACTTGCTAGCGAACATACTCCTAGTAGTTTAAAATCGACTGAGCTATTTAAAGCTGGATACGAGCCAACTGAAGTATCTAGTAGATTTGATACTTTAGCAAATCCAACTAATGGAACGTCTACTTATGATGGTTCAACGATTCGAATTACTTGGGATGCAATAGATACTCCAGATGCCATTAATCCAGATTATTTGGAAGAGTACTTTAATGGAACCTTTAAAGATTTATATGGTAGTGACTATGCTGAAGAATATTATCAAGCTAGATTATCTTATAATAACTCTAATATTGGTACAATTGGATATCAAGTATATTTACAGGATGCTAGTGGTAATTTAATAAGTTTGGGATATACAACTAATAATTATTATACTTATACTGCTTCGCCTGGAACGAACTATACATTTGTTGTTAAATCAGCATATAGTATTTTTAAAGATAATATGAGTACTGGACTTACTATTACTGCAGAAACGAATATGGATAGTAATATTGGTGATATGGTTGATCCTGATACACCAGATGATGAAGATGAAACTACTCCACCAGTAGATACTGGATTAGAGTAAAATTTAACCTCATTTCATAATAGAAATGAGGTTTTTTATTTGAGATAAGGTGTAATTTTGACTCTTTTTCTTAGATAACTATAATCTAAATTTTCTATTTCTTTTATCCTTTCTTCCCTTTGCAATATTTCATCTAAATATAAGAAAAAATCAATGCTGTCTTTGGTTGTTCCAAATACATTATATAAAGCTTGATCTAATTCATAAAAGCTCTTGTATAAAGAACTATAATAAAATCTTTTAAATAAATATTCTGATTCAAATAATGGTAAACAAGGAATGGTTATTATTTCATAGGCATATCGATAATTTTTTGGAAGTTTAAAGTTGTATAATAAGTTTCTTATTTTTTCATCTTTTATGCGAAATTTTTTTAATAAATTAATATTGTCTAAATAAATTTTTACTAAATAACTATTAAAAGCTTCATCTATGGCATTATAGTATATATTTGTACTAGTTCCTTCGGCAAGTCCACTATAAAAATATGGTTTATCACTTAGGCAAAATTCTGGAAATATCTCATTTATTGCGTGTTTTAGTTCATGAGTTACATTGTCAAATATTTGATAGAATTCATCAACTGGACCAATAATAATTAATTGTTCATTTTCTAATTGATTTTCTTTAATAAAGCTTCCAAAATAAGCAGAATTATCATTGGTCAATTTATATAGAAATTCTTCTTCTAATGGTTCTCTAAGAAGTTTTTGATAAATTTTTACAACTGCTTCATTAGTAAATAAAATATAAGTATAACTTAAAACCTCCATAATCAAGTCTTCTATTTCATCATCTAACATAATCATACTTAAGTAAGAAATAGTAAGAATATTTATTTCTTCTTCAGTATAGTGGAAATGGTTAGTAATTTCTTTTATTGTTGCTTTTATTTCAATTATTTTATTATTTATTTTCTCTTCCACGTTGCATCACAAATAATTATTTTAAATTAATATAAAAAGCAAGCTATAGTTTCATAGTTTGCTTTAATTTTTTAATAACCTTTTTTTCTATTCTCGATATATAACTTTGTGAAATACCCAGTTTTTCAGCGACTTCTTTTTGGGTATATTCTTCTGTATTATTTAAGCCATATCTAAGAGTCATAATTTCTTTTTCTCTTTCATCTAATGATTTAATTTCACGCGTTAATATTTCTTTATTTAAAACTTTTTCATATTCATTAGGGACATAATCTATTTCTGTTCCTAAAATATCTTCTAAATGTAATTCATTACCTTCTGAATCATAATTTAGAGCATCTTCAAAACTAATCTCACCTCTTCTTTTTTTATTTTTTCTTAGAAACATTAGTATTTCATTAGATATACAACGCGATGCATAAGTTGCTAGTTTGATATTTTTATCTAATTTATAAGTATTAATTCCTTTAATTAATCCAATTGAACCAATACTGACTAAATCTTCTACATCATATCCAGTATTTTCATATTTTTTAGCTAAAAATACTACTAATCGTAAATTATGTTCAATTAATTTATTTTTGGCATCCATATCTCCCTTTCCAGCTTTTATAATACAGTCTCGTTCTTCCCTTTCTTCTAAAGGAGGTGGAAGTTTATCCGTAGATCCCACAAAGAAGCAATCATTGTATTTTGATTTTAACCATAATAATATTTTATTTATCATATTTCCTCCAATATCTTATAGTTTAATAAGCAATCTACTCCATTTAATTTAAACGATTCTTCACTTAAACCAATTAAGTAGTTTGTTAGTTTTTTATTATCAATTATAATACACTTTGGTTTAATACATTCCAGCAAACCATGGTGATTTAAAGCGTTATATGGCACATACATTGGACTTCTTATATTGATACTTCCCTTTATCTTTTTCTTATTAATTAATATAATCGGTTTGTTGGTAATTGGATCAGTGAGTTTATTTCCTGTATCTAGAAAGCCTGTTATATTTAATTTATCATTATCGTTAAATACAATACTTACTTTATAATAATAATTTTTTATTTCTTTTAAGGCAGTGATACTTTTGATAAAGATATATAAAATGATGGGAGCAATTAGAAGTAAAATTAAATAGTTACTATTTTTAAATTCAATATTTAAATAATATATGAAACCTCCTAATATGATACTTACCATGTATAGATAGATTACATTATAAGTTGTATATTTTATGTTTTTATAACCAAAGGCAATTAATACCATGATGATTCCCATGATTATTTTTAAAATGGTAAATATAATACTTGAGAAAGGAATAAATAAACTTAAAAGAGTTAATTCGCCAAAAAGTGATGCTAAGACTAATCTGTAAATTTTACTGAATCTCTTTAAAGTGATATTTATTGTTAAAAGAATTAATAAATCAAATAAGAAATTTATTATTATTAATATGTCTATGTATATAATCATATGCTTCACCAATATGATTATATATTATTTGTTCTAAAAAAAATGTCAAACAAAAAACAAGATTTTAAAATTTCTTGTTTTTTTAAATCTTGTAGTTCTTTTAGTGATAATTCAGTTTTAAATTATTTTTTTCTTTTTATTTTGGAAGTATAGCTTCACATACTTTTAGCGCTTTTAATGGTAAAATATGGTAAACATAGGCAAAATGTAACTAGTTATAATTTTCATATTTAGGTTAATGATATACTTTTTTTGAGCCTAAAGGAGGATGGAAATGAACAGATTAAAGGAACTTAGAGAAGATAGAGATCTGTATCAAAAAGATATTGCTAAGTTAATTCATATTGATCAATCTAATTATAGTAAATATGAACTAGAGAAAATTAATATTCCGGTTGAAACTTTGCGTCAACTTGCTGATTATTATAATACCTCTATTGATTATATTTTATATAGGACGGATGTTAGAAAAGCTTATCCTAAAAGTATCGTAAATGAAAAGACAGTTCAAACAAACTAGAACTGTCTTTTCTTTTTTAAAAATCAAATAAACTTAATTGACTTGTTTCTGGTAAATTGCCAAATATTCCTAAGCTTTTTAGTTTATCAACTGTTGTTCCATTTACATGACCGCGCATCCCAAAATCTTCAATGCTATAGAAAGGTTTAATATTTCTTTCTTCAATGATTTTGGCCGCTACACTATCTCCTAGGCCATCTAAGGTTCTAAATGGACAAATTAAAGTTACACCATCATCAGCGAGAATAAAGTTTTTACCATCACTTTTTTCAATATCAATGTTTCCAAACTTAAATCCTCTTGCTGTTGCTTCTAAAGATAGCTTCAATGTTTCAAGAACACTTGATTCTTTATTCGTTGCATTAAAACCTTTATTCATTATTTCATTCATACGTGCTTTTATCGCGTCATAACCTTTGACCATCGTTTCCAATTCGAAATCATCAAATCTGGTTGAGAAGTAGGTCGCATAATAAATGCCTGGCATATGAACTTTGAAATAAGCAATTCTAAAGGCACTCATAACATAAGCGGCAGCATGAGCTTTTGGGAACATGTATTTAATTTTTTCACAAGAATTAATATACCAATCAGCGATACCTGCTTCCTGCATTTCAGCCTTGAATTTCGCCCATCCTTCGGGATCTTTGCTTGCTTTTCCTTTACGAACAAACTCCATAATTTTGAAAGCTTTGATTGGGGCCATGCCATTATACATCAAGTATACCATGATATCATCACGACAACCAATAACATCACTAAAGGGAACAATGTTATTCCTAATTAATTCTTGAGCATTCCCTAGCCATACATCGGTACCATGAGAAAGCCCTGATATTTTGATTAGTTCGGAAAATGTTTTTGGTTTGGTATCTACAAGCATACCAATGGTAAATGGTGTTCCAAATTCAGGTACACCTAGTGTTCCTGTTTCATTCATGATTTGTTCTTTGGTAACACCAAGAGGTTCTGGTGATAAGAAAATACCCATTGTTTCTTTATCATCCATTGGCACAGTTGTTACATCAATTCCTGTTAAATCTTGAATCATTCTAAGTTGGGTTGGGTCAGTATGACCTAAAATATCTAGTTTTAAAACATCCTCATCAATAGCATGGTAATCAAAGTGTGTTGTTCGCCATGCAGCATCAATATCTTCGGCTGGATATTGGAATGGGGTAAAATCAAAGACATCCATGTATCCTGGTATTACTACTATTCCTCCAGGGTGTTGGCCTGTTGTTCTTTTGACTCCAGTACATCCTTTAGCAAGTCTTTCTATTTCGGCGTTATTTAATATAATTCCTTTTTGTTCGGCATACCCTCTTACAAAACCAAAAGCTGTTTTTTCAGCAACTGTACCAATCGTTCCAGCGCGATATACATTATCTACACCAAATAATACTTTGGTATAATCATGAGCTGCTGCTTGATTTAAATCGGAGAAGTTAAGGTCGATATCCGGAACTTTATCGGCATTAAATCCGAGGAAAGTAGCAAATGGCATGTCTTGACCATCTTTTGTCATTAATGTTCCACACTTTGGGCAAGTTTTATCTGGTAAGTCAAAACCACTTTTATAAATACTACCATAAGATGTCCCATCATCATCTTCAAAACTTGAATATTTACAATTCTTACAGCGATAATGTGGTGATAAAGCATTGACCTCAGTTATTCCCATCATCGTAGCAACAAAACTAGAACCTACTGAACCACGAGATCCAACTAAGAAACCATCATCATTACTCTTCTTTACTAATTTTTGAGCAATTAAATAAATAACGTCAAAGCCTCCACCAATGATACCGCCCAAGGTTTTCTTTACTTTTTTATCAATATCCGCTAGAGGGTCGGTTTCTTTTTCCGCTTTTAATTCTACTTCTAAAGTTTCTTTTTCTTCGTTACTTGCACTCTTTATCTTTTCTGCTAATTCTTCTATTTTGGCATTATGCTCTTTTTCTAATTTTAATACCAACTCATCTTTTACTACTCTTTTTACTTCATCAAAGCCTTTTAAAATTGTTTCATGAAGTATACTAAAGGCTTTCGTTGTCAGTTCATCGCCACTTAAGTGTTCTTCTCTTTCTAGTCTTGCTTTGATACTTTCTAGGACACTATCACCATAAAGTTCTTTTGATATACGCTCTTCAATATTAAGTGGTAATGGATCTCCATACCAATCAGCAGCTTTTTTATAAACCATTTCTGTTACAGTTTCAACAGAGTTTTCAATTCTTGGAGAGAATGGTACTCCCCCAGTTTGAATAATTACTTCCACTTCTTCAATCATATCTGCAATTTTATTGGTGTTTTCTACAACGATTTCATATGCTAAATCTTTACCTAAAAAGGCAAATTCATCTAACATTTCTTCCGTTGTTCTAATATGCATATCAGGTTGTTCTATTCCTCTTTTATTTAATGGATGTAATTTACCATTGGATTTTTGAGCAATAATAATATCTCGATAAATTTTATCTTTAGGTGTTAAATAATGAGCATCACTTGTTGCTACAACTAACTTTCCAGCATCGCGAGCTACACGAATAATTTTCTTTAAATGTTCTTCTAAATCATTCATTGTTTTAAAACCACTGGATTCCATTTGTAATAAATGTTTAAAAGTACTAATTGGTTGTACTTCAATGTAATCATAAAATTGCATTAAATTAGCTAATTCTTCGTCATCTTTGGTTTTCGCTTCTTCAAATATTTCACCATTAATACAACCACTACCAATTAAAAGGCCTTCTCTTAGTTTTTTTAATTCGCCACGAGGAAGTTTTGGTTCACTATTTTTAAATAAATAAGTAGTATTAGCATAACTAATAATCTTAAATAGATTTTTTAAGCCTACTTTATTTTTAACTAAACAGCATAAATGAAATGGAAATGAGAACTTAATTAATTCACTAATATCTACTGAATTAAATAACTTTGTTGTTGTTTCAATGTTTCTAGAATCTAGCTCTTCACACATTTTATGAAAAGCATGAGCCGTTCCCTCAGCATCATAATCTGCTCTATGATGAGCATCTTCATCCCATTCAATTTTGTATCTTCTAACTAAAGTTGTTAGTTTATGATTGGGCCATTCTGGGTGTAGCATACGAGCCATACTCATCGTATCTAAGACAGTATTATTAAATTCGCCAAGATTATATTTGTTACAAGCTGCACTAATAAAGCCAATATCGAACTTCGCATTGTGAGCAACCATTGGAAGATCACCAGTCCATTCTAAGAATCTCTTGGTAACTTCTTCTTCAGAATCATGACCAGCAAGCATATCATCAGTAATACAAGTTAGATCAATAATCTTCTGTGGTAATGGTCTTTTTGGGTCAATAAATTCATCAAAACGATCGGTAATTACACCATCTTTAATCTTTACAGCACCAATTTCAATCATTTGGTCAGAACCAACATAAAAACCAGTCGTTTCGGTATCAAAGACAACATATTCTTGGCCTAATAAATCATACTCTTTTAAATTAAAGATAAAATCGATATCATCATTTACAACATTTAACTCAGCACCATATAAAACTTTAAATCTTTCATCACCTGTTTTTCCTTTGTTTACGTCATTTACAGCATGAAAAAGATCTGGATAAGACTGAACAGCATTGTGGTCAGTTACAGCGATGGCTTTATGTCCTAGTTTTAAGGCATGAGATACAAGAGATTTGGCTTCTATTACACCATCCATGGTACTCATCATCGTATGAGCATGTAATTCTACTCTTTTTACAGGAGCATCATCTGTTATTTTTTGCTCTTTAGAGTCAATGATTTCTATATTCCATAATTGTAAAACCATTTCATGAGAATAATTGTCAAATTCAACATTTCCCGAAAACCGAAACCATTTGCCTTTTTTTACTGCACCTTTTATCCCATTTTTGATAAGAGCAAATTCTTTTTTGTTCTTTTTAAATACTTTAGCTAAAATACTATTGGTATTATCGCTTATTTTTAAAGTCATAATATTAATGGTATCTTTTTCTAATAATTCATCACCAAAAACATAGGCTTCTACAACAATATTTTCTTCGGCACCTAAAATATTCTCAAGAGGAGTTACACTTCCCTCTTTGTGTTCACCTAAAATGATGTTAGGGTTTTCATTTTGAGCAATAATAATTTCTTTATTTTCAATTTTTTCAATATTTCTGATACTCATCGCTAAACACTTAGAATAAGAATCAAAATCAATATTACCATTTAATCTAAACCAATCATCTTCTTTTAATATTTCTTTTATTTTTAAATATTCCTCTTTATCTTTGAAAAATGCTTTAGCAAGCATACTTTTAGAATTGTCATTGACGTTTATTGTAATAATATTAATATTTTCTCTTTCTAAAACAGATATAGATTCAATATAACCTTCTATAGTAATATTTCTGCCTACGTTATTGATAGAAAGAATATTTACTGGTTCTTTCGTAATCGCTTTTCCCAGAATAATATCCCCTGGAGTAAACTCTTTTACAACTTCTTTATATTCTATTGGTGCTTGAACTTCTGCTAGCTCTTTAGATACATTTTCTCTTAATTCTTCATTTAACTTAGTTGTAATAAAAAAATCTTTTAAACCATATTCACTCAACATTTTTAATATATTGTATTCTTCTTTTTTGATATTTTCCTCTTCAGCCGGACTCATTACTTCAAAAATGATAATATCATCATCAATGATGGGAGTTCGTTCTACTAAACTAATTAATGATGGTTTTTTATCTACTAGTCTTTTTACAATTGTCTTCAAGTATTCTAGACATTCTTCGCTTTTTACTTCATCATAATTTATCATAATATTACATTTATATTCGCCATTTATTTTGTTTTTAGAAGCATGAAATAAAGAGTCTATTTCATTTATAGGTAAAACTTTTTTACTATGAAGATAGATGTTAAAAACCTCTTCTTTTTTGTTTAAAACTACTTTTTCAATTTCTATTTCATCAAAATTGTTTGTTTCAGGCGTAAAATTAATACTTTTGAAAAAAGAATGGATATCATGCATGATTATCACCTACTACTTTCTGTAATCCATTAATGTTTATTTGATAACTATCAAATCTTTTGGTTACTAAACCTTGTACTGCTATTATATCACCTTTTTTAATATTTTTAATTAGAGAATATCCATTTGGAAACAAAACAAATTCCCCATTTCCAGTTTCATCACTTCCTGTAATAAAAGCCATTTTATCCCCTTTTTTGGTTTCAATTGTTTTAATTTTTTCTACTAACACCACAGTTTTAATTCTTTTATCAAAATAAGAAGCAATATTTTCTAATTTCATAATGCTTTTATTATTATATTTACTTGCGGGATGATTGGTCACATAAAAGCCATATGAATTTAATTCCATATTTCTTAAAGTATCATCGTCATATTCTGGATATTCAGTTATTATTGGTTTCATAACAAACTCTGCATCTAAATCACTGATTAAACCGGCATAATTTATCGCTGCATCTAAATTTTCCATCATTGTTTGTTTGGTGAGATTAAAATGATCTAAAGCACCAGCTTCAATTAGAGAAGTAATTGTCTTTTTATTATTACTTTTACCATAAACTCTTGATACAAAATCTAAGTAATCTTTAAAATTTCCATTTTGTTCCCTTTCTTCTAATATGGCAGCAGAGGCAGTTATGCCTAAATTTTTAATACTACCTAAAGGAATCATTAAAGAATCTTTTACTACTTTATAAGTTTGTAAGGCAGTATTTACATCTGGTTTTAAGATTTTAATTCCTACTTTTCTTGCTTCATCAATATATTCTTTTGTTTTAATTTCGCTACCTAAACTCATATTTAAAAGATTGGTAATAAAATATATGGGAAATTTTACTTTTAAATAAGCCATTTCGTAACCAATTAAAGCATAACATACCGAATGAGCTTTGTTAAATCCATAATTAGCAAATTTTAAAATTAAATCATAAATCTCTATTGCTAACTCTTTTTTATATCCTCTATTTATAGCATTATTAATAAAATGTTCTTTGTCTTGTAAAATAACACTTTCCTTTTTTTTGGACATTGCTCGTCTAATATTGTCTGCTTCAGCATAAGAGTACCCTCCTATTTTAACGAGTATTTGCATGACTTGCTCTTGATAGACAATTACACCATACGTTTCTTTTAAAATTGGCTCTAAATCAGCATGAAGGTAAGTTACCGATTCAAGCCCGTGCTTTCTTCTAACAAACATGTCAATATTATTCATTGGACCTGGTCTAAATAAGGCAACACTTGCAACTAAATCAGAAAAACTCGATGGTTTTAGTTTTTTCATTAAGTTTTTCATACCACTGCTTTCATATTGGAATATTCCTTCTGTATCGGCATTACTAAATAATTTAAATATTTCTGGATCATTTAAGTTAATTTTACTTAAATCTAAAGAAGTTCCGGTGTTTTCTTTGATTAATTCTAAAACATTTGCAATAATCGTTAAATTCCTTAAGGCAAGAAAATCCATTTTGAGTAATCCTAAAGGTTCTAAATATTCCATTGTAACTCCGGTCATAAAGGTTCCCGAATTATAGTTTAATGGTATTACTTCATCTAATTGGACACTCGATATAACAACACCAGCAGCATGGGTTGATATATGTCTTTTTAAACCTTCTATTTTTAAAGCTATTTTATATACTTCTTTTAAGGATTTGTTTTGATGTAAAAATTCTTTTACTTCTATCTTTTCTAGATTTTCTTTTAATGACGTTTTGGCATCAATTAGACTTACAAACTTGTCCATTAATTCGGGATTTATCTGTAAAACGCGTCCCGTATCTCTTAAGGCTTGTTTTGATGCAAGAGTACCAAAAGTCATGATAGGTGCAACATTCTTTTCACCATATCTTTTTCTTACATAATCAATCACTTCACCACGTTTGGTGTATTCAAAATCAATATCAATATCCGGCATGGTAATTCGCTCAGGATTTAGGAATCGTTCAAAAAGTAAATCATATTTTATCGGATCAACATCCGTAATGCCAATAGAAAAACTTACTAGAGAACCAGCAGCACTGCCTCTTCCAGGTCCTACTAAAATATTATTTTTTTTAGCATATAAAACATAATCATAGACAATTAAAAAATAGTCAACAAAACCCATTTTATTTATTACACTTAATTCATAGTTTAATCTGTCTTGATATTTTTGAGGTATCTTGCCATTTAATCTTTTCGTAAGACCTTTTTTAGCTAAAGTGCTTAAATATTCATAAGAGTTAATTTCTTTGTTGTAAACTGGAATATAATAACCTTTTTGATTGATATCTAAATTAATATCTTTAATAAAGTTTTCAGTTGTTTCTTCATCTTCTTTTTTTACTACTAAGTTTAAATAATAATTATTATAATTTTCTGTAATTTCACTAGCTAAACAACCCTTATCTATTGCTTCTAAATATTTTAAATAAATTGTATCTTCATTCGTCAAACATCTTGTTTCTTTTATATAAAGGGCTTTGTCTGTTTTTAATAAAGCTTCAATTTTTTCGGTATCATTTTTATAACTTAAATAGGCATTTGGAAAAATATTCAATAACTCATAAGAATTTCTTGGTAAAACAATTTTTATATTTTCTAAATGTTCTTTAATATTTTCCAAAGTTAATTCTTTGGTTTCTTTTAAAGTGTGGATTTTTAGTAAATTTTTATAACCATCATTATTCCTAGGATATAACATCATTTCATAATTATCTATGTTTAAATCTAGACCAATAATAGGTTTTAGGTGACTCGCAGTCATTTTGGTGAAGAATTCCATGACACCATATAAGTTTTCGTCACATATAGCACAACTAGTGATATTATGTTTCATTAAAAATTCAATTAATGAATCTACTTTGATTGTACTTTTCAATAAGCTATATTCTGTTTTGATTTTTAATGGTACAAACATGATATCACCCCACTATAAATATTATAGCAAAAATAATTTGGTAAAAAAAGCTTTTGTTTACAGTTTATAATGAAAAAACAAGCTGTGTTGCTTGTTTATCTTTGGATAGATGTGTCAAATCCAAACTCTTCTTTATTTTTTTAACAAAAGCTATAATTTCAGCCATATCTTTATTTGATAAGTATGGTTTAGTAGCAAGATCTTCTCTTCCTATGCTGATTAAAAACGATTTTAAATCAATGTATTTTGTAATATTAATTTGAGTTGGTACTTGATAAAACATATCAGTATCAAATTCTTGATATAAAATACTTGGCAAATTTTTTTCTAAAGCATTTTTACTACCAAATAATCTTGAATTTTTTACAGAAACAAAATCTCTTCTTTCTAATCTGTTTCCGGTTATATGTTCACTACAATTTATTTCTGTTGTATAAAAATCTATTACAGCAAAAATATCTAATTTTTTTCATATTCACTACTAAAAATATATTCAGCGATTACTAAAGCTTTATTTTTAACTTTCCATGGTTTTACATCAAGAATATTGAAAAACGGATATTCTATTTCCCTCCATTTTTACTTAGAAAAACATTTTATATCTATTATTTTATTTGTCAATAAAAAATAGATTATCTTGTTCGGTCTTTGTTTAAATAATATTCATCTAATGTTAAATCATTTTCTGTTAAATATTTTGCTAATTTTGGACCAACATATCTTAAATGCCATGGTTCATACTTGTATCCTGTTATTTCTTCTTTGCCTTTAGGGTATCTTAATATAAAACCATATTTATAACAGTTTTCATGAATCCATTTCGTAATTGGTGCATTTTCAGGTAACTCATCAATATACTCACCATCTATTACAATTCCACAATCAATGGCAAGGCCACTTTCATGTTCACTTGTTCCAGGAAGTGCTACTTTATCGTAGGCGGCGTTTCCCATTTCTTTTATATAGTTTTGTAAAATAATTTCTTGATATTCTCGAGTGCGATATCCTGAATCAATCCATAATTCGTATCCTTGTTTTTTTACATCTTCTTTTAAAAATTGAAATGCATCATTTACAAGAGAAGATATTGTTAGTTTTGTCCCAGGAATTAATGGGGAATAGTAAGGATTATTTATTTCAATTATATTGGAAGCTTCATAGTCATCTGGTAAAGGATTTTCTTTATTTACTAATATGTCTATATCAGGAAAATTAAAAGGATTTAATCCTTCTCTTTTGGATTTATTCATTAGATTTCCCATCTTTATTTGATTATCAATAATAGCAGATAATTCACTATATAAATTTTCTGTTGCTAAATTATTTAGAAAATTGTATTTAATTTTGGCAATTAGTTCAGGATAATCTCTAAATATATTATCTATTAATAAATCAATTTCTTCTTTCGTTAAAGGTTCTTTTCTTTTACTATTTAGTTCTTCAATTATTTTAGATAAAAAGGTATGAAATCCTATATTGAAAGAATTCTCTTGATCTATTTTTTTTACTGCTTCATTTTCTTTCCGATTGGAACTTAAAGCTTTTTTTAATTCATCATAGAAATAACTTATAACATGAGCATTATAACTTCCTTTATTTCTTAATTCTTCTTCTAATTTTGTATATAAAGTCGGATTTTCTCTAGATATTTTATCTATTAGCTCATAAATGTGAGATACTTCTAAAGTAGGATATTCTATTTTTAGTTTTTTTACTAAAGAACTAATAAATTCTGTATAATTTTGAATAAAATCATAATCTTTCACAAAATGTTTAAATGCTTCTATATTTGGTTTTACCGTTACGTTTTCAAAAGTATTAGGATCTGCTAGAGGTCCAATAGGATTCGAGCCCATCCTTGATAGCTCTACTTGAATGTCAATTCCATATCTTAAACGTAAATATTCATTCATATAACTGTAAGGATCTTCTGTTTCAATAATATCATAAGCATTTTTAGTTCTAAATATACGAGATGATATATAATTTTCAATGACTTTTTTGTCATAATCAATATCATATAAGTTAATAATTCCTTCTTCTTTTACTGGTCTTTGATACATTTTGCCCATTACACTATGATAGTTAAAGTAAGCAATAATTTCTACTCCTGGTTCATAGTTTAAATTTTCAAAGAAGTTTAAAATAGCTAAATTTTCTGGTTCAAAATAGAAGTTTTTTAAATTTTGACATGGTGTATTTATTGGGCCTGGAATATCTTTTCTAGTATTAGCATAAGCTAGATGATTATATACAGGAGCGTTTGCTTCTAATAAATTCTTTATAGCTGGATTGTATGGTACATTTTGACTTAAATCAATGCCATTGGCATTTGCTGTCCATGCAGCCAAAACACCGATAGGATAATTATTTTTATTAACAATATCTAAAACACTATCTTTTATTTCTGGATAGTTTTTTAAGTATTCATCTAAGTTCACATCATCAAATAAAGCTTGATATGCCTTTTTTTCTCTAAGAGCACTTTCAGGTAATTCACCTTTTTTTACTTTAGCTGGTATCGTCGTATCGGCTCTGTAACTTGCCCAATAAACTTTGGCTCTTGCTATTTTTTCTTCTTCTGTCGTAGCTTTTCCTAAATATAAATCTTGCATTTCGGTTGTAATTAGATATCCTTCAGGATTGACAATAGGAATGAAATCGATGGTGTATTCATCAGCCTTAAAACTATCATCTTTGGACATTGCTTCCATTAAGCGTACAGCAAAAATGGTTGTAATAATTTCAGCTGCATGATAAGAACCACTTACAACAATATGTTTTGGTCCATTTCCGATAGTGTAGTGATTGATTGGCAAACCAAAACTAGTATAACCTAGTGGTTTTTGTTTTAATATTTGATTTATATTTTCACTGCTATTTATCATTTCTTCTATTTTATTATTTACGTCTTGATAATCCAGATATTGAAATTTATTCATTTTAACCTCCATAATAAAAAAACTTAAATTTTATAATTTAAGCTCTAGATGAGTATTTACCATCTTTGGTAGATACAATTATTTTTTCTCCTTCACTAATAAATAGTGGAACTTTTACAATATAACCAGTTTCAATTTTTGCGTCTTTTTGAGCATTATTAGTCGTATTGCCTCTAACTGCTGGTTCTGTTTCAATTACTTCATATTCCACTTTTTCAGGTAAAGTAATTCCTAATATTTCACCATCATAATAATCAACCGTAATTTCCATTCCTTCTTTTATGAATTTTACTTGATCACCAAGAACTTTTGTTGAAATTTCTACTTGTTCATAGGTATCATTATTCATAAATACATAATTGTCACCAGCTGAATATAGATATTGCATTGGCATTCTATCTATATGCGCTTTTTCAATTTTAATATTGGTATTATATGTATCTTCAGTAATTGAACCAGTTCTTAAATTACGAAGTTTCATTCTTACAAAAGCTGATCCTTTTCCTGGTTTTACATGTTGAAATTCCACAATTTGATATAAATTGTTATCCATGATAATGGTCATACCATTTTTAATATCATTGATATTAATATTCATATCTTAATCACTCCTCACTCTTTTTAAATATTCCAAATCTTTTTTTCTTTTGTCTTACTCTTGATGTTGTTGTAAAATTTGGATTTATATTTTCGGTTTTACTTCTACCATAAACAGCTGTAATTGTTGGATAATTTCTTACTGTTGGTTTTTTCAAACTATATTTTCTTTTACTCATAACTCTTTACCACTTTTCTTTATTTTTACTTCTTTTCTTTTACTACTTGATGTTTACGACATTTTGGACAATACTTCTTAATTTCTAGACGATCAGGAGTATTTTTTTTGTTCTTACTTGTACATCTTAGTTCTTCACCACATACAGTACATCTTAAAGTTACATAATTTCTATTTTCATTTTTTGCCATGAGGACACCTCCTTTTAATCAAAGCTAGAAGTATTATACCATTAAATCAGTCACTTGAAAAGAGAAAATCGTTAATTCTTCTAGCAATTAAGCGATTTACTGGCGAACGATAGGTACTATTACTATCTAGATTGCTCGTATTAGGACTTATGACAACAATTGAATACTTAGGACTATCAAATGGAGCATACATTAAAAAGGTATTACTTAAAACAAATGACTCTAATGTGCCATCATTATCACTATCAATATATGATTCACTAGTACCCGTTTTTCCCGCTGCATTAATATTTTGATTTACATACCAATATCCCGTACCACTTCGCATGACACTGTTAAATCCAAGTTTAATTCTATCAAAATACTTTTCCTCTAAATTTACTTTGTTTAGTTCTTCTACTTCGTTTTCTAGAATTACTTCTTCATTATTTTTTATACTATTCATAATATTTAATTTTAGTCTAGAACCAGATGAGGCAATCGTATTAATATATTGTAATAATTCTACGGGCGTATATAAATCATATTGGCCAATGGCTAAATTCATCAGTAGATCTGGGGCTATGGTGCTACCTTTTAGGCCTGTACTTTCATCAGGCAAATCGATTTCTGTTTTAGCACCTAGACCAAATTCGGCAAAAGTGTTTCTGTAAATATTAAAGTGTTCTTCGGTTGCGGTCGCTTTCATATTATATGTGTAATTATATCCCATGATACCTAAAGCAATAATAAATTGATAGTAATTGGAACTTAGTGCTAGAGCTTCAACATCATTTAAAGTTCCAAGTCTTCGATAAGAACATTTAGCAGGCATATTTGCAAGTTTTACACAACTATCAGTGATTTGTGTTCCTATATCAATGATTCCCTCTTTGTATCCGACACTCATCGATGCGCCTTTTACGGCACTTCCTACTGTATAAGCATTTTTAATCACATTGATACTTACATCTTGAAAAGAATAGTCCTTGCCATTTGTTATTAGTCTGATTCCGGCGATAGCTTTAATATTGCCTGTTAAAGGATCACTTACTAGAGCAAAACTTTCTTTGTAAAATTCAGTATTCGCTGTTTTTTTGGCTTTTAACATTTCTTCTTTAATAATACTTTCTACTTCTAATTGAATATTAATATCAATATTTAAAACTAAATCATTTCCCCTTTTCGCTTCACTTACTAGTTCTA
This sequence comes from uncultured Mycoplasma sp., assembly GCA_946500895.1. GTDB lineage: Bacteria > Bacillota_I > Bacilli_A > RF39 > UBA660 > Caccenecus. The sequence continues at coordinate 27,956 of CAMMXG010000007.1, forward strand.
AAGTATTATTATTTCCTACTTTATATACTGCTTTTTCTCCTTTTAAATACTCTTCATAATATTCTTCTAAACCACTTATTCCCACTTTATCAGTTAGGCTATATCCTTCACTTAAAAGATACTCTTTTTCTTTTGGTAAAGAATTACTAATGGAACCAAAAATGGTTTTTAAAGTATCATCATATAAATATACTCGCTTCCATTCCATTTCCCCAAATACTCCTGGTAAGTTTGCTTCTATTATACTTGCATAAACTTTATCACTTACATCACTCATTAAACATTTATTATCATAACTATAACCATCATTCATTAAAAAATAAAAATATGAACTATATTTCTCTAAATCCGTCATTTTATTTAGCATTTCATCGGTAATTCTTTCTAATTTCATTTGTTCTAAATCAGCACTCGTTAATTTTCTTTCATTATACAATTCATATTCTTCACACGTTATTAATAAATCTACTTCATTACTATATTTTATCATGTAAAAATCTTTTAATTTAGATTCACTATATTCATATTCAAAATTGGTTAATTTAGCTAGGGCCTCAGCAATATTTAATTCTTCTTTTAGTGTGATATTAGAAGGTTTATGGTAAAAAACTGTATTTACACCAATATTGTCTACTAATACATTTCCGTTTATATCAAGAATTCTTCCTCTAGGTGCAGAAGAACCTGTTACATACACTTCGTTTATGTTCCTTGCTTGATTTAAATAATATTCTTTTTCTTTATAAGCCAAATTATAAACACGAATGATAAAAATAGAAAATATTAAAGAAAGTAATGTTATCATTAAGACTAATTTTTTTGGCATAGACTTCACCATTATTAGTATTTAAAAAATCTTTTTTTTCATACAATATATTAGGTGATATTGATGTATAATTTAATTAAAGCCTATATGGGAAGAATGACAATACAAGATGTTAATAATTTTGCTATTAGTAAAAATATAAACTTAAGTCCTGAAGAGCTTCAATTTGTTTATGATTTTATTAGTAAGAATTGGGAACAAGTAGTTAAAAATCCAAAATTGCTTAATTTAGATCGCTATAAAGATCGCTTTAGTCCGGAAAACTTTGAAAAAATTAAAAAACTCTTTTTAGAATATAGTTCTCGTTATTCTTCTTTTATTTAATTTTTTTAAAAGCAAGAAGTAGTGTCGGAATTTGTCGAACTGTTTTTCTTGCTTTTTTTGATATAGTAGTTCATAATAAATAACTGTTATTCACTTTGGTGGTAGCGCCTGCTTCATTTTGTAAGTAGTTTAAACTACTTGAGTATTCAGGGGGTTTAACCGAAAGCAGGTGATGTAAATGAACGAAGAAATTAAGTATTTGTTTATTATAATAATTATGCTTATCTCTGTAATTAGAGATGAACATAAAAAAAGTCGCTAGCCCAAAGGCATAGCGTTTACCCACAAGTAGGCGCTATCCACTTAGTGGATAACACTTACATATTTAATATAACATAATTTACTTAAATTAACAAGTATAACTTAAATATAAAATTATCTAAAAAAAAATTAATTATACCTTTTTATATATTTAATGTTCTTTACGATAAAATTGTCTTATATCATTCATCATATTGGAATTAAAATTACCATTTCTAATCATTTCTATTTCAAATTTATAGGGAGGATATATTCTTGCTTTATCATCGTCTGTTTCTCCTATATATGGAGTTTCAAGAATTTTAGGAATATTGCTTAATTTAGGATTATTAATGATATTTAATATTGTATCAAATCCAAGGGTTCCATAGCCAATATTCGCATGTCTATCTTTGTGAGCACCTAATTCATTTTTACTGTCATTTACGTGAATACATTTAATATAATTGATGCCTATTTGTTCATCGAACTTTTTTAAGAATTCATCAAACTCTGTCATATTATATCCAGCATCATTTAAGTGACATGTATCAATACATACACCAATAAATTCTTTTTTATTTATGTGATCAATTAAATATTTTATTTCTTCCAAAGTGCACCCTATCTCTGTTCCCTTGCCTGCCATCGTTTCTAAGAGAATCATAACAGAATGATCTTGTTTTAGAATTTCATTTAAAGCAAATACGATGTTGTCTAAAGCTATATTTCTTTCTATTCCAACACTAGATCCGGGGTGTAAGACAATATATTTAATCCCCATACTTTCACATCTTCTAATTTCTTCCGTTAAAAAACTAATACTAAAATTATATTTTCTTTCGTCTAAATTATTGGCTAAATTAACAATGTAAGGAGCATGACATATTACTGTGTTAATATCGATATTGTTTTCTTTCATTAAATTCCAAGCTTCCTCTGTACTTTTCATATCTATTGGCTTTCTTAAAGTATTTTGAGGGGCTCCGGTATAAAACATAAAAGTGTTTGCTCCATAACTTAAAGCTTCTTTTACACTTCCAAGTAAACCCTCTCGTCCAAAAGATACATGTGAACCTATAATCATTTTTTACCACCTACTAACATTATAAAATAAACAATTAAAAAAATCTAGCTTTTAGGCTAGATTAATTTGCACTACATGTTGTTGAAGCACTGTCGGCTGATGCTTCTACATCATCACTTGTTACATCAGGTGATACACCATTAATCATGTATTGACCATTTGATAACCAAATTTTATATGAATAATTTCCATCTTCGCCAACCTCAATAGAAATACTTCCGGTATAGTTTTCATCATCTTTTTCAATTAAACCAGAATTAATTAATTCATCATATGAATAGCAAGCTGAGTTTCCTGAATTATCTTGAATATATAATGTTTGGGCAGCTTTGACTAAAGTATTTGCTTCCATGGCAAGTACTTGTTTTCTAGCACTGTCTGCCATCGGAACTACAGCATTGGTTGCAATTAAAACAATTACAGATAATATAACAATTACACTTAATAATTCGACTAAAGTAAAACCTTTTTTATTTAAACACATTTATCGTCACCTTCTAAAATAATTATATCAAAAATCTAGGTTTAGTCAACTCTTAAATATGCAATTTCGAAGTTTTCTGAAAAAAATGTCGAATTAATTTAAAATATTTTCAATGTTTACATTTCTGGTATGACGTACTTGTTCCCATCTTTTTGTTTTCTTAAATAAACATATGATATTAATCGGTATCCAGGTCAATATAAAGAATGAGAACCCTAATATTCCTTTATAATGATCTTTTATTTTTTTATGTAGTAATTTCACTACGAAAATATTTAAAATAATACTTCCTATGTAAAATAAAGCAAAAAAGTAAAGACTAGAAAAATCAATTACAATCATATCCATTGTTAAACCTTTAATAAATTTAAATATAACCATTAATAAGGGCAAAGCAAAGGATATTACTTGAACTAATGGCGATAAATAATATAATAGGCAATCAAAGGAAAGGAAAGATCCTTTTTTCCAAAAGTTTTTTGTTAAACTGGTTCCCAATCTTTTTAGGCATTCAAAACAACCACTACTCCATCTTTTTCTTTGATCCCAGGAAACTTTAAATTCAGTTGGATGTTCATCATAAGTTATTGCATCTTTAGCAAAAGCAATTTTAATATTATTTAGAGCACATATGCCGGTAAATTCACTGTCTTCTGTCAGTGTTTTAACAGGAAAGCCATATTCGTCTATTACCCTTTTTTTAATGCAAAAACCTGTACCATTAATCGCCGAAGATCTTTTTAGAACCATTCTTGAGTTGTTGTAAAAAACATTTTGCAAATAATAAAACATTGTATAACTTCCGGTTAAATAATTATCACTTGGATTTTTGGCATCACGAAAACCTTGAGCGACTAAATATCCTTCATTTAGAGTATCATTCATCGCTTTTAGGAAGTTTTGGTGAACAATATTATCAGCATCAAAAATCACATAAGCATCATAATCACTATTTTGTAAATAAGCAAAAGTATATTTTAATACTTCCCCTTTACTTTTAACTGGCTTATCTATCTCAATTATTTTAGCACCTTTTTTTAAGGCTACTTCTTTTGTGTTATCCGTGCAATTATTGGGAATGGCATAACAATCAAATAAATGCTTAGGATAGTCAAGTTTATTTATGCTTTCAATTAAACTTGCAATTACTTCTTCTTCATTTCGACAAGGAATTAAAATGGCAAATTTATGTTCTTTATTACTGATTAATTTTTTCTTTCTTTTTTTAAAAGTAAATAAGCCCGTTATAACAAAATACATGCTAAATAGAAAACACAAAACCATTACTACATTGTATACTATATTCATTTTACTTCATCCTTTTTATTATTTCTTCCTTTTTGATTCCATAGGTTTCTAATTCTTTCGTAATCTCATTTATTTTATTTATTAATTCTTCAATTTTTAATTCTTTCGCTTTCGAAGTGTTATCACTGATGAAAGTTCCTTTGGTAGATTTAGAAATGATGAGTCCATTTTCTTCTAGAATATCGTAAGCCTTTTTTACAGTATTCGGGTTAATTCCTAAATCATAGGCAAGAGAGCGAACACTAGGAATTTGACTTCCTGGAGTTAATGCTCCTAGTGTTATTAATTTTTCTACTTCTCTTACTATTTGTTCATAGATGGGCTCTCTTTTCGTATAATCAATATTAATATTCATTACCAGCCACTCCATCTGCTTGCATTTCCCTAAACTCATTAAGTAAAGACTCATATTCTTGGTTATCTTTTAAATTTTCTTTGTAGCTGTCAAATTCTTCTTTAAAGGCTGTAATATCACTAATGGTAATTGTATATTCTTTCATTAAATCATATACACGAATATAGGCCATATCTTTATTTACATCTATTTTATTATCATTTTGTAAATAGTAGATAAATTTATCAATGTTACTTCTTATTACATAATTAAATACATAATAATCTTCATCTGTAAATAAATCACTTTCGTAAGCATATAAATCATAATATGATTCATAATTTGTTTTTTCTTGATATTTAATGAATAATTCATTTTGATAAGTTATTATTTTATTAAATAATTCTTCGCTTAATTTAACAGGTATCATAATACTCTCATAATGATGGTTATGATAACTATATAAGAATAATGTATCGGTATTGGATAAACTATCAATGTTAAATTCATCTATTTTATCAATATTGTCTTTTATTAAATTTGTGATTTCTTTGGTAATTGGAATCGTTGTATTATTATATTCGATATAATTGATGCGGTTAAAGTTGAAGTTTTCAATTTTTTCTTTATTCCAAATGTTTAATTCATCTTGAAGTAAACTATTTAATGTTTCATCAATATCTGCAGTTACTTCATATTGAGTATTTCCAGATGTGAATATAAAGTTATAAACATAACCTACTCCTGTGGTATTTTCTTCTAATAAGGATTTGATAACACTATTAATTAAATCTTTATCCGTTATTTTCATGCCCTCATAATTAATAGAATCAACCTTTTTAATTGCTTTTTGAGGATTATCAAAAACTTCAAAGTTTAAAGCATATACTCCTGTAAATAGGCAGAATAATAAAACACTTATTACTAATGATTTAAATGGTTTATATATTTCTCTTCGAGTAATTAAGTCATAGACAATAGAATAAATAATGATACCCACGATTGATATTAGCCAACCAATAGCACCTGTTGATTCAATAATTGCATACGTTACTAAACAAACCGGGAAAAGCGTAATTCCTTTTACAAGATAATGAACAAAGGAATTTTTGAAACTTGTTTCATTATTTTCCATTTTTCTTCTTTTGAAAGCAAAGTAACCAATTACAGAGTATATAACACTTAGAACAACCATTTTAATTAAACTCATGGAATTATAAAAGGTATCATTCTCATTAGCTGCTTCATTTAACATAGCTAGTGGGGCAGTAAAATTGTAAGTCATTAGTTTTCCATAATATAAATTGTACTCATTATCAAGTAAATGTTCTTCACAATTAGAATTGTTATAACAATAATAATTCGTTGGTTTGCAATCTTCGTTATCACATACAATATAATTATTTCCGAAATAATAGTCTTGGGTTAAATAATTTATACCATTTAAGTAAGGCACGATTAGAAGAATTATTAAAGCGACAACGATACTGGTAATCAAGTTTCCCGATAAAATAATTGCCAAATTGGTAACAGTAAACATGAAAACATAAGAAATAAACCAGAATAAAAAGTAGTCTATTAATAAAGCAAAAGGAATGGTTAAACTTTCAAATACTAAACCAAATAAACCAAATATTAAGGTGTTTATCATCATGAAAATGAGAAGAACTAAAATACCACCTAGCGTATTGGTTATAAAAATGCTTCTTCTACTAATTGGTTTTGACATAATGAAATCGACACTTTTCTTCTTTAAAATAAAACCAAATAAAGTTACTGATAAAGATAAGGGAATAAATATCATTCCCGCATAAGTTAGCAAACTTAACTCATTAAAAGTTAATAAATTAGTATTACTTGTAGTAAGTAATATAATTAAGAAAATAATATTAATTATTGGGATTACACCAAGTAGAAAAGCAAGTAATCCCTTAGATTTTCTAATATTTTCTTTAAAGAAATTAAAATTAAATAACGCTTTCAAATTCATAACCTAACGCCTCCATTTGATAAATAAATACTTCTTCTAAAGTAAGAGGTAAATAATCTAATATAATTGGATTTAAACTCTCTAAATACTTTCTACTATCTTTCCCCTCTTCATCTATAATTAAAGTTGCTACACTGCCAATTTTTTTATAAGATAGAATCTTTAATTTCTTAAATGTTTTTTTATCAAAATCTTCCTTTAAGGATATTTGAACTTTAAACATATTTGTTTTTAAAGTATCAATATCACTTTCAAATAAAATATTGCCTTTATATAATAATCCTAAATTATCACATATATCTTCTAATTCTCTTAAATTATGAGAAGTCATAATAATAGTTGTATCTTTTTTGCTCATAGCATCTGATAGTAGTTTCTTAAAGTATTTTCTGACCACTGGGTCTAGACCATCAAATGTTTCATCTAAAAAGATATATTTAGCATTAGTTGCTAGAGCACAAATAAGTGCACATTGTCTTTTCATTCCTTTAGAAAAACTACTTATTTTAGCATTGGGATTTAACTTTAAAGTATTTGCTGTATTAATTACATAATTCATATCAAAATCATGATACATTGCTTTATAAAACTCAGCCATATCCATTAAAGTATAACTAGGATAAAAATATAGGTCATCTGGTACAAAGACCACCTTTTGCTTTAAAGCCTCATTGTCATATGCTTCTTCATTATCTATAAGAATGTTGCCACTATCAGGAATGTAAATACTATTAATTAGTCTTAATAGTGTTGATTTACCTGCCCCATTAGCACCAACCAAACCATAGATAGCATTGTCTTTGATTTTACAATTCAAGTTTTCTAAGACATAATTCTTGCCATCAAAACTTTTTGATAGATTTTTAATTTCAATCATAATCTCTCTCCTTAATTGTATTATATGTACTAATACAGTTATAATATAACATGAAATATAAAACTTTGCAATAAAAAAATGTAAAGTTTTTATTCTTTACATTTTAAACTACTACATATGGGTCTGTTGATGTGCCTGAACCTGATAATGTAAGACTTCCTTTTAAATTAATGACTGGTCGGACACCAACTGTAGTATTCACACCAGCAGAATCGATGAAGCCATCTGAATAAACGCGGAATACGCGAGCGTAACTAGCACTAAAGGCATAGGGCGACATAGTCCAATAATATTGGCCTGTATAGAGATAGTAATTGCGATTACTTCTTCCTACTACGCCTCCCGAGTATGCTGTTTCATCCGCTGTAATTAGACCTATTGGATAATCTAATATTTTATTTCCATTACCGCTTTCTTTCATTGTATATAAATCACTATCATTGTCACATTCAAAGGTTGGTGTTTTATTGTAAGATAATCGAATATATGTTCCGTAATAGGTTGTGGTTGTTTCAGTTCCACCACTTCCATTGCTTGTATTTTCTCTAGTACTTGGTGTTCTGTCTCCGCAAAATCCAGCATTTGTATCAATCTTGCCTGTATAATCAATAAGATTACTTTGATACCAACTGTCTAGTACTCCTTTAATTGTGCTATTTGTTCCTAAACCACGCACTTGTCCAGTCGTATACATATATCCTACATAAGCATTATTATTATATGAACTATTGAAAGCGCTTGTTCCAATTTGCGTTTCTGCTCCTGTTGTTGTTGTGCTTGTTCCATTATAAATAAGTCTGATTGTTCCATCTCCATTGATGCGGATGATTCGCCAGTAGAATCCTCCAAATTGTACCCAGTTATCAGTTGGATTTCCTGCAAAATAATATACTTCTCCATCACTATCATATTGAGTACTATCAAGTGATTTATATATTGTTCCAGTGGTTGTTTCTTCCATTGTTATACTAAAATCATCTCTTGTTAAAATGGTATCATAATGAGATAGGATATACTCTCTTCCTGCATATGGATTATATTCATCAAAATAAAGGGTGCATTCTGTATTAGTTGTGTTTAGATTTGATACATATATCTCTTCTTCTTTACTATCCCATCCGATACTGGCATTATTATTACATGTACTTTCTTCTGTATTTAATGTATATCCTTCACTTGGGATATTATTACTTTGCTCATAGGTTCCATTATTTTCTATATAGATTCCTGCTATGGTCAAATCACTTGTTACTTCATTTTCTTCGATTGTGATTTCACCACTAAATGTGCCTCCTATATCTATATTTTGACTTTCATCTAAATTTGGATATTCTAATATGACATAATAATATACTACTTCTCCATCTAAACTTGATGTTATAAATTCATCTGGTATTAATGTTACTTTTGTGTTTCCATTTTCTATTGTTCCTGTTGATATAATACTTCCTAAAGCATCTATATTACTTATACTACATTCTTCATAATAAATTTTACTTGCTCCTAAATTTCCTATTACTTTATTACAACTTGCACTTACATCCATTTCACTTGTTGTTTTATATACAGTGTAATTAATAGGAGTATTTAAAGTATTTGTTCCTTCCCATATGACATTATATGGTATTAAAGTATTATCTCCCGTTGCCGTTAATTTAATACTTGATACATTTTGATGTCCTGGATAAACATCTAAATCATTAAATGATAAAGAACCTTCTACTATTAATTCTGAACCTTTTATTGTAGCAGTAGAAGCTTCTATTTCTGTTCCACTTCCACCTACAAAACTAGAAGCAGCAAAATATGCTAGAGATACTCCTATTACTACTAATAAACAACTTACTATGATTATTAATTTTTTATTCTTCTCTTTCATTATGCTGCTCCTTCTACTGTATATGGATCACTACTTGTTCCTGAACCAGCTAAAGTTATATCTGCTTTCAGATTGATGACTGGACGTACACCAAATGGATTAGTTACCAGGTAGACACCACCATCGCTGGTGAGCCAACCAGCACTATCAACAAGGAATATACAAGCATAAGCAAAATCTCTATTAAAATTGTATGGTGACATGGTCCAATAGTTTTGCCCTGTATATAGATAGTAATCTTCGTTAGTCGTATTATACAGTCCGCCAGCATAGGCCACTTCATCTGAGCTAATTAATCCGATTGGATAGCTTAATGCTCCGTTTCCATCTTCACTTCCGCTTGTTGTATACAAATTGCTATCATTTTCACATTCGAATGTTGGTGCTTTGTTAGTAATAAGTCTGATATATGCTCCATAATAGGTTGTACTCGTTCCTGTTCCTCCTCCACTGGATCCCGATGTATTCGTATAAGATGTCCGATCTCCACAGAATCCTGCATTGCCATCTAAATACCCTGCATAACTTGCTAGATTATTTTGATACCACGCATCAAGTACTCCTTTGATTGTACTATCACTAGTTAATCCATGTACTTGATTGATTTCATACATATATCCCACATAGGCATTATCATTATAACTGGTATTGAATGCACTCGTTCCTATTTGAGTATCTGAACTTGTTGTGTTAGCTGATGTTCCTTGATAGATCATCCTTATACTTCCATCTTCGTTAATTCGAATAATTCGCCAATAAAATCCTCCAAATCTTACCCAGTTATCTGTTGGGTTTCCTGCAAAATAATATGTTCTTCCTTTAGATGTATCTGCATAGTAGATTGTTCCTGTTGTTGTATCTGTTACTGTCACACTAAAATCATTTCTTGTTAGTTGTGTTGGGTAATTTTCTAGGATTTGTTCTCCAGCATTTGGTTCATAAATATTAAAATACATATAACATGTTGTTCCATCTGCTTCAAGATTATTTAAATATAATTTATTATCTTTCCAAACTGGTGTGGCATTATTGGTACATATACTTCTTTCTGTATTTAGAGTATATCCTGTTTGAGGTAAGCTTGATGTTTCTTCATATCCTCCCTCTTCTTTTTCTATATAAAATGCTAATGAAGTATTTGTTGTATCTTCTTTTTCTTCTATTAGTACTTGTTTTTCTTCTTTTGGTATGCTTAATATTCCTATCGTTAATACTACTATTCCTACTAAAACTAATCCTACTTTTTTCATATAATCTTCCTTTACTCCATTCATTTTATATCAGATAAATACTTTATCCAAGCGATTCGACAAAACTTGTCAAAGTTTCTTTTTTTATAGTTATATTATGCCTATCATAATATATTTCTAATATACATTATTATTGAGCAAAAATCAATAGTTTTGTTACTATTTGCGTACTTATTTTTTGACTTTTACAATTACTTATTCATAACTCATTTGCGTTACATCATAACCATAGTATTCTAAAATACTTACTGCTTTTCTTGATTTTGTTCCTTTGTTACATACAATAAAATAACGTTTATTTTTATCAAGTAGTGTTTTATAATTAAGCATTAACTTTTCATATGGTATATTAATACTGTCAGGATGATGGAAGTCAGCATAATCTAGAGGATGTTGAACATCTATTAAAGTACCCATATTTTTATAATAATCTTTTATATTTAATCTTTTCATAGTTCATCACAATTTATTTTATGACATATAAAAAATAAGACTTAGTTCATTTGTCTTATTTTTTGTTTATAAATATCATATCTTTTATTAATTTTACATATAATAAAGTGAAAGTCATAGATTGGTTAAATACACTAACCTTAAAATATAATTCGGATTTCGATATTTTAAGTTACATAACCTTAAAATATTTTGACTTTCTAACTAAAGTGTGGTATATTATACACACAGGAAATTATATAATTGGTTGCGTTGTGAAGATTGATATCGAGGAACATATTAGTCAACCAAATAATTTCATCGATGAATAGCGTTGTGAAGATTGATATTGAGGAACATATTAGTCTATTCTAGTTGTAGGAAACTCTACTATGTAGGGTTTCCTTATTTTTATATCAGGAGGTTTAAATGTTAAATGGTCAAATATATAATATAGACTTTAGTGGTAATAAAGGTTCTGAAATAAATAGTATTCATCTGGGTATTATATTTCCTATGCCTGGAGTAAGTAATATGGTGTTTTGCATATTTCTTACTAGTCCTAAAGCCAAACATTTTAAAACTATTAATGATTTTAATTCAAGGAATTATTTAGAATTAAGATATCAAAATCTTGTATATATAGATCAAACAGATTCTATTGCTTTATTAGATCAAATGCGAAGTATATCAATAAAAAGATTGTTAAATACGTATCATAATATTATTTTAAATGACAAAAATATTCAATTATTAACATTAAAAGCAACTAAGTATTTAAGAAATGTTTTGAAGCAAAAAATATAATTACTCTTAATGATAATTGGAACAGTATATATGCTCACATAAAAGTAAGTATTACTTGAGTATTACGCACGAAATTTCAATAATGTTTATCGAGGTTTTATCACATAAAAAATCCCATAAATTTAAGATTTAAGGGACTTTTATTGATTTACAAAATTATTCATTGAAGAAATCATCAAAGAATTCATCATCTGTTATAACATTGTCATTAACAATAATACTATCAGCATCCACATTAATTTTTGGTTTATTTTGATTATTTATATTTGGCTCTTCTCTTTTTGGCTCAGCTGGTTGTGTTATTTGATTTTGGTTTAAATTATTTATATTATTGTTTGTTACTACTTCTTCTGTTTTAGTTACTGGAGGAACAGGATTTTCCTCAGGAACTGATGTTGGTTCTGTTTTTGGAGCAGTCGGAATGTTTGAAGCCACTTGTTCCATTTTTTTGTTTGATGCTTCCATTTCTGCTTTTTGTCTTGCCTCTTCTTCATCTAGCTCTTTTAATCTTCTGTCAATGTCTTTCATCATTTGATCAATATCCATATCTGATAGGCTACTCATTGGTTTATTAAACATTGGATTAGAACTAAATGGTGATGAAGATGGTGTTTGGTTTATGCCATTATTTGGCATTGAATTCATTGCAGATTGTCCACTATTTGGTGTTGGTGATGAAAATGGATTCATCATACTACTAGTTGTAAATGGGTTACCAAAGTTAGTACTAAATGGTGTAGAACTATTATTGTTATTTTCAAGGTTGTTCATCATTTGTTTTCTTTTTTCTTCGGTAACATATTTCTTTAAATCAAATAATTCAATCTTTTTGATTTCTCTATTTGGATATGGAGCTTCTTCTCTTGTCATTCCCCAATCCATTTTAAAATCTGGTTCTAATTTTGTTTTAAAAGGATTCATACGAAGTCTAATAATGATTGCTTGGAATAACTTTAACTTTTGTAAGTCTGATACGGTTACTAGTGGAGTTGATGCAGTTTTATCTTTTTCTTTTGATTTTACTTCTCCACACATTTTAGATATTTCTTCTAGAGCGGCTAACTCAGTAGATATTAAGTATACTAAATTACCACAGTTACCTTTGATAATTTCTGCTACTTCTTTGCCATATACATCATTTAATTGAGCAAAGTTTTGGATGATAAAGGTAAATCTAATATCACGAGAACGAGCTGCAGAAACCATTGAATCCACATCTTTTAGAGGTGGCATATTCGCAAACTCATCCAAAATAAAGTTTGTTCTAAATGGAAGTTTACCACCATTTTCTTGAGCTACATCAATTAATGTTTCATAGCATTGTTTAATAAATATTGTCATTAAAGAGTGATATGTTTTTTTCTCATCATGAATAATCATGAATACTGCTGTTTTTTCACGACCAATATCTTGCATGTTAAAATCACTGTAAGCAAGCATTTCACTAAGACTTTCTCTTGATGAGAATAGTCTTATTTTTTGTCTGAATGTAGAAAGAATTCCACCCTTGGTTTCATTTGGAGCATTAATTGTGTTTGAGGCAAAGATGTATGGACTTGATTCTGCTCCTTTTAAATTAAAATATTCTTTAATATAATTACTTGTAGCATAACGTTCTTCGCCGACACTGGACATATAGTTAATACTATTTAAGTTTACTTCTTTTTCTTTGGCATCGTAAAATAATCCTAATGCTAAACCTGAGAAATAGTCGGCAGCACTTTTTTCCCAGAAATCAGAATCATTACTTTTCTTGGTTTGGTCATATAATATATTTAGCGCAACGTCATCTAATAATTCCGTTGATTTATCAGTATTTCCCTCTTTATAATACCTGTAAGGTAAAGTTAGAGGATTCCATGCATTACCATGAGCAGGCTCTCTAAAATTTAAAACAATAATTTTATAGCCACGTTCTTTTAAGGCTGATGCTGCATATTTATAAATTTCACCTTTTGGGTCAGTGATAATCATTGATTCACCTTTTTTAGCAAGTAAGTTAACCATTGGTTTTACAATTGTTTGGGTTTTACCAGAACCAGTAGAACCAATTACTAAATTATGGTATTCACCATTATCTACCCATATTTCTTTACCATTATTAATTAAAGGAATTCCTGCTGCATTTAGAGTTTCGGCTTTTGGATCAACTTTTGCTACATTGGTATCATTTTTGATTTCTTTTTCGGTTGCCCATCTTGCATAACCACTTTCTTGTTTTTCGCCTAGTTTGATGCCAAAACCTTTTCCTTTTTCTTTATTAAATATATAAGAAGACACACTTGAAAATATTAAAACTAAAGCAATTACAAACATAAATAAAGTAAGTACAATATAATCACCGGTAAAAGCTTCAAATGGGAGTAAGCCATAAAATTCACCTTCATTGATAAAAGATGAGAAATTTAAAACAGCAATAGCACATAAATATAGTAGTAAAATACAATATAAACAAAATATTAAAGCATCTTTTGGTGTTATTTTAAACTTCATACTAATCCTCCCGATCACAAACTAAGTTTATTATACTACAAAACCATTAAAAGGAAAAGAGATTAATTGATTTTGTAGGGATAAAACATATTAAAATATACCGTGTTATCAAAGTAGAATTCTTCTAAATTATAGGTGTTTGCATACACCTCAAAAAAATCTACTAATATTTTGTATTCTTCGTTCATTTCATAATGAAGACGTGATGCAACTAAATAATAATAAGCAGTATAAAAATTAAATTCATCTAAATTGTAGTTTTCTTTTAGCTCTTCTATTTCATCGCTGTATTTTTCAAAAAAAGCATATGCACTTTCCTCTGGATTTTTATATATTTCTGTATCATTATGATAACAATATTCTTCATCTATTTCTTCGGTACAATTTAAAGTAGTAAATTCATGATGTAAAAACAGATAAGAGTTGATACCTAAAAATAAAATTACAATTACTAATAAAATTAATAACACTAAAAAAAGACGATGTTTATCAAAGAAGCTAACTACTCTTTTTATCATTCAATCCTCCAAAGCGACGGTCTCTATTTTCGTACATGAATAAAGCTTTGTTAAATTCTGATTTATCAAAATCTGGAAAATAGGTATTTGTAAAATAAAATTCACTATAACTCATTTCATAAAGCATAAAATTACTTACTCTAAGTTCGCCACCAGTACGAATTAATAAATCAATTGGTGGTAATTCATGGTACATGTAATGATTAAAATCTTCTCTTTTAAAATTACTTACATCTAAACCATTTTTGATGTCTTCAGCAAGACGTATTGCCCCATCAATAATTTCTTCTTGGCCACCATAATTTAAGCAAATATTTAGAATTCCCGCTGTATTATCTTTCGTTTTTTTCTCAATATTGTTTATCGCTTCTATGACATCACTTCTTAAGTTTGTCTTTCTTCCGGAAATTACTACTTTAACTCCCTTTTTATTTATTTTTTCAAACTTAGTATTAAAATATTTTACTACTAAATCCATTAAGTAATTTACTTCTTTTGCATCTCTCTTAAAATTATCAGTTGAAAAAGCATATACACTTAATACTTTTACTCCCATATCTATGGCATGAATGGCTAACTTTTCTAGAGTTTTACTTCCCTCTAAATGTCCTGCACTACGAACAAGTCCTCTTTTCGTTGCCCATCTGCCATTTCCATCCATAATGATTGCTACATGTTTTGGTACGTTCACAAAAACACCATCCTTTGCATAAATTATAACATAGATGTTGCATGAAAACTATATATTTGTTATAATTTAGTTATGCTGATTTAGTTTAGTGGTAAAACAGATGCATGGTAAGCATCAGAGGACTGTTCAATTCAGTCATTCAGCACCATTATGAAATCTGCTCGAGCCTAAAGGTTAGAGCTTTCGATAAATATCAATTATACAAGAAAATTCCAATAGAAAAACGACTTATCAAAAAGTTTTTTTATGTTATTAATATGTCAAGGAAACTTGCATAAAATAAAAAAGGGAACATTTAACATGCCATTGTTGAGCGTTGCCATATACGATGGTTCCACCTAAATCATTGGATGAGCTAGGTGGATTTCTTTTATATTAGAGTTATTAATAATAATCTTAAAAGCTTTAAATATGCTACTCTTTCGTACCATCAGTCATTTGTTATCTTTCCATTCGTGATAAAGTATATCTTTTAAAACGAGCATACTATCTAAAGTATTATAGTTATAATTGCTACTTAATTCATTCAGCAATTTTCTAATTTCTTTAGCATATCTTGATATATCTACTGTATTTTGATATGTTGCAAGTATTGGATACTTTTTACTCCAAGCATTTGTCCAATCTATTTTAGCTTCTTTTTCTTCATTGGTATTTTTTATTACTTCTTCAATTTCTTTTATATCCATATCAAACTCTATTAATTCATCTAAAGATAAATTATATAATTTGGCTAGTTTTTTAGCCTGATAAATATCTGGTATTGTTTCATTTGTTTCCCATTTAGAAATCGTTTGCCTTGTTATACCTAATTTTTCTGCTACTTTATCTTGGGATAATCCTGCTCTTTTTCTTGCTTCAAATAAATTATTTCCTAAATTCATATTTTTTACCTCCAACTTCAGTATACTACTTTTAGAAACTTTTTTCTATCAATCCTTTTTTACAATTTTGCTCTTTTTATTAACAATCTTTTGTTATCTAAACAAATAAAACTTTATATTTAACATTATAAGTAGTATAATACAAATTGAGGTTTTGATATGAAAGTATATGGTAAAATTAGTGAATTTAAAAGAATGAATATTAAAGTAATTTTAAATGATAATGAAGTTTTATATGAAGGTAAAGTCGAAGATGCTCCTTTGAATATCAAAGAATTGCATTTTAGCAAAGTTATGCTAGGTAAAATTACTGAAATCTATGTTTATGAACTTTAGGAGAAAATGATGAAAAACTTAAAAGAAAAATATATAGAATTATTATTAAATAAGTGTATTTATTCCCAAAACAATCAGCAGTCTTTATTTATTTATTATGATAAGATAAATCAAGATTTTATAAAAGATTTGATAGAAACTGCTAGAAAACAAGGCTTTAAAAATATTTTAATGGATGAAAAAGATATCAAGTTAGAGCATCAGCTATTGCAAGAATTATCTGTAGAAGAAATTGGAAAACACCCTTATTTTTATAATCAAAAGTGGAATCAGGCACTAAATAAAAATTGTGTTTTTCTCCTTGCTTCAACTTCATTTCCTAACTATTTGGATGATATTGATTCTGAGAAAATAAAAGCTGCTAACGAAGCTAAAATAAAAACACAAGAAAAATATTTTAAAAGAGTTATGAATGATTCTCTATCTTGGACTATTTTTCCTCTTTCTAATCCTATATGGGCAAATAAATTATTTCCTAATGACCCTCAAGCACATCTAAAACTTCAAAATCTTATTTATTCTTTTTGTATGCTTAATAATAAATATCCTTTTCAAAAATGGAATTATATCATCGATATTGAAATGAAAAAAACACATTTTTTAAATCAATTAAATATTAAAGAACTTATTTTACATAATAGTTTAGGTACACATCTAACTTTAGGACTTGCTCAAAATTATATCTTTCGTTCTTTAGAAAATAATCATTGTATCGAAAATATGCCAACCTATTCTTTTTGGACTGCTCCCCATAAATATCATGTAGAAGGAATTGTTTATGGTAGTTTACCTATTACATATTATGGACATCAAATTGAAGATTATTGGTTTTTATTTAAAAACGGAAAAGTCATTCAGTATGATGCTTTAAAAGGGAAAAAATTTTTAGATGATTATTTTTCTTTAGGAGATAGCTATAAAAGATTAGGTGAAATTGCTATTACTGATTACCTTTCACCTATTGCTAAAACTAAACTCAATTATTTTAATAATATTATTGATGAAAATATTGGTACACATCTAGCTCTTGGTAGTGCTTATCAAAATACGATTTTGAATGGCACTAATATGTCCGAAATAGAATTAGATAAAGCTGGTTGCAACGTTTGTCCACAACATATGGATTTTACAATTGGTACTAATGATTTAACTATTATTGCTAAAACTTATGATAATGAAGAATTTGTTATATTTAAAAATGGTAATTTTAATTATGATTTAATTCATAAAAAAAGTCCGTTTATTTAGTTTAATGCCTATTTTAAAATTATCTTATTTATTATTTTGTTTACTTTTTTAACTTTAAATAATCCATATATTATTAGGGCACCAAGTAAATTTAATATTAAATCATCAATATCAAAATGACCTGATAAACTTAAAAATTGTAAACTTTCAATTGCTAAAATAATAGCAATATTCGTTAAAATAAAATTTTTTAATTTATTTTGTTTTTTAAAAAGTAGTGGTAAAAAGATACCCATAGGCGCAAAAGCAATAAGATTTCCTAATAAATTAATGATAGCTACCCTATCTTGTCTTGAAATATATAGAGAAATTGTTTTAAAAGGAATTAAATTGTTATTTTCTAAATAAACTTCCAAATTTTCTTTACTCCAATCAAAGATATTTAAACCGCTTCTTCCATAATCACTATCAAATAGAGTTAATTGTATTAAAGTTATAATATATATAATAAAGATAGCATATAAATATATTTTCATAGGTTTATTATTTTTTAAAAATTTAGATAGTAAAATGCTTCCTAAATAACAAAAAAATGCTAGCAAAAGCAAAAGAATAATTCTATCTATTTCATCCATACCAACTCTTGGGGCTAATTCTAAATACATGTAAAAAGCTAAAACAGCAAGACCTAATAAATAAAAAATAATACTACTTATAATCAATAATACCTTTTTCATATTGTTTCCCTTTCACACATTAAATTTGATTTTTTTATAATTTTTTCTAATTCTTTTTCATTTGCTTTATTAATCTTATCTAAAGAAATGTCAGTATGAAAAACTTTTATATTCTTACTCTTATCTATTTCTATTATATGCCAATAACCAAATGATTCTTTTTGGCCATCTATTAGTTTAGCCATGCTATCCCACGATTCAAAGTGACTTCTTCTTTTGTTTGCTAAGTAAATTTTAGTTGTAAAAAAATATATTTCCTCTGTATCATTTTCAATTAAAGTATAATAAGTATTAAGAATACTTAATCCACGTATTTTAAAAGTAAGCTTAGAATCATCTATATTACATTTCATCATTCTATCATCATAAGAAACATTAAATTCTATTAGAGAAATTTGATTTACTAATATCATGATAGTAAATAATAATATAATAATGATAATAGTTATTTTTATATACATCCTTTTATTTTTTTTCATTTTATCTAATAAATTGATGGTTATTTCATCTGTCTTTTCTTGATAGTTATTTTTATTCAGTTTTTCACCACTTAATAATTCATTTATAGTAATATCTAATTCTTTACATAATTTAGTAAATAAAGATACATCTGGTAAACATCTGCCATTTTCCCATTTAGAAATAGCTTTATCTGTTACATTTAAAGTGCTTGCTAACTCTTCTTGTGTTAAATTTTTCTTTTTGCGGCACTCTTTTATAAACTTTCCTATCTTTTCTTGGTTCATATTTACACCTCTTGCTTTTATTATATAAGAAGTATTAAATAAAGGAATATACCAAAGGTAGAGTTTAATAATTTATGTAAATTAAATGTAAAAAGATAAGCTTTTGAGGCTTATCTTGTTTTTGACTTTTCAATAATGTTATTTTCTTTAGCAAAGTTTAGAAAATCTCTTATGGAATTAGATACATTGTAATTTTCCCCTAAACTATACCAATGATAAATTAATATTTCTTCATTTGGTACTAAAGGAACATTAATTTTTTTATGAGCTAGAAAAACATGCATTCTAATGGTCAAATTAGGATTACTGGCTGCTTGTTCTGTTTGTTCAAATACAAGTTCTAATTCATCATCATTGATGGTAAAGCCACCGTGAATTTCTTCACTAACTTCTCTTTTGGCAGCTTCAATTAGTGTCTCGCCTTCTTCCACTCCACCACCAATAAATGTGTAAGAATTTGTTTTACTACTTTTCCTTGATTGCACAATTAATAATTTATTATTTTCAATAAAAGCAATTCCAACTACTTCTTTAATTTTCATTTTTTTCTTCTTTCTTTTTCCTTGATTTTTTAGGTTTAATAATTTCTACTTCATCTTTTTCTTTCGTTTCTTCTACTACCTCTAAGTTTGCTTCATCTCTTACATCAATTACTTTCGTACCTGCTAGAATATCATGTAATCCTCTTCCATCTTTCCAAAATAGAATCATTAAGAATAGAATAATCATTAAAATCATATCAAAGTTAGAAGCCGCAGTATAAATCTTTAAATACGTGCTTTCTTTGAAACAAATAGCAATTAAAGTACATAGATTTAAAATGACACCATTTAGAATAAATGCTCTAATAAAGTAATTATACCATTTTAATTCTTTACCTTTATTACTTACAATTTTAATACCCATAATTCTTTTTCCTAAAGTTTGGCCTTTTGTAAAGTAAACGAAGATACCAAAATACAAGAATATAATAATAATATTTCCTATAGTATATACATATCCTGTACTATTTAATTCATAACTTAAATCATTAATTTGTTCTGAAAATTCTTTCGCTGTAATTTCCTTGCTGTAATATTGTTCAGCAACAGCATTATATTCTTTTGATGCTTCTAAATATTCATCATATCTAGGATTAATGAATGTTATATACACTAAAGCAGTACTTACTAGTGTTATTAATAAATAATCAATAATATAAGCTACTATTCTTTTTAATGGTACATTACTTGTCAAATCTATCAACTCCTAAAAAGTATTATAAACGTTTTTTCATTTAATGTAAAGTTATTTAATCATTCTTTTTAAACTTAGAATAGCACTTTTTTCAATACGGGATACTTGAGCTTGAGAAATATTTAAAGATGCTGCAATTTCCATTTGAGTTTTGCCGACAATATATCTTTCAACTAATATTTCTCGTTCTCTTTCTTTTATTTTATTTAGTCCTCTTCTAAGCGAAATAAGCATATCTTTATCACTATTTAAGTCTTTTTTGTCAGCAATCTGATCCATTAAATAAATGGTATCGCCTCCATCATTATAAATAGGTTCGAATATACTCATCGGTTCTTTTAGGCTATCTAGGGCTTGAGCAATTTTATATTCTTCTACGCCTAGTTCACTTGCAATCTCACTATTGGTTGGTTCGTATCCATGGACATTAAAATAAGATTCTTTGTATTTTAGGATACTATATGCT
The DNA here is from genome assembly GCA_946500895.1 of uncultured Mycoplasma sp. GTDB lineage: Bacteria > Bacillota_I > Bacilli_A > RF39 > UBA660 > Caccenecus. Next base: position 49,089 of record CAMMXG010000007.1, read on the forward strand.
AAATCTTTGATGCTTCTACTAATACGAATACTGTTATTATCTCTGATGTATCTTTTAATTTCGCCAAGAATTAAAGGTACTGCATAAGTTGATAGTTTTAAATTATATGATAAATCAAAATTATCAATCGCTTTAATTAAACCAATTACCCCTACTTGGAATAAATCATCCATGTTGTAATTGCCTTTGTTAAAACTCCTTAAAATGCTTAAGACTAATTTTAAGTTACCATTTATTAACTCTTCTTTCGCATTTAAATCGCCATTTCGATACCTTTCAAATAGTTTAATCATTTCATTACTATTTAATACTTTTAATTCACTCGTGTTAATTCCGGTAATATCTACTTTGTATCTAGCCATTTAAAAAACTCCTTTCCTTTTATTTATGGGAAAGAAGTCTTATTTTTATTCACTTATTTTTTCTTCTATTATAGTAATTTAATTTTCTTGTTAAAGAAAGTGCTGTACCAGCTGTACTATGAGAATAAAGTTCTTCAGGACTATTGTGTAATGGTACACCTGATGCCATTAACAAATCAATTACGCTTAAGTCATTCATGTAGGGATTTAACATATAAATATCTAAAGCACTGGCTTGATTGATAAAACCATAACTCTCGCATAAATCTGTAACATTAATTCCTTTTTCTATTAAATATTTCATGATTTCACGTCGCTCTAAATAAATTGATTCTTTTCGATATTTCTTATATTCATCTGCTAAAACTTTAGTAGCATATTGTAACTTCTTTCTATCTATTTTCGTTAACTCAAAAGTCACAAATGAAGGTCTATCCATGCAACTAGCCATTAATGCATTTTCGCCATTTTGGTTTCTTAAATTAATATCTGCACCATGTTCTACTAAAAATTTGACTTGATGGAGCCATCCTCTATAACTTGCAAACATAATTGGATTAAAATTTAAATTTTTCTTCTTTAAATCTATTAATATCAATACCATCATTTATTAATCTTTTTACTTTTTCTTCAAAATTTTCATTTATAGCTATTTCTAAAAACAAATCATTTATATTATATCTTGCCATTTAAAATCCCCTTATCTTAAAATTTCATTCCATCAATACAATAATCATAAATGTATTTTTTTATTTCTTCATTATTATTTGTTTCATAATATTTGATTAATAATTTATAAAATTCAGGCTGTTTATTAATAGGAATGCTGATAATTCCACATCCATTTTCAATCATTATTTTATTGGCAATTAGCATAGCAGTTCTCTTATTTCCATCCAAGAAGATTTGTTTTCTCATTAAATAAAGCATCATATTAATTGCTCTTTCAGTATTAGATTCACCGGCTACTCTGTCTAATTCTTCTTTAATTTGACTTTCAAATGGTATAGGTGGTTGCCATGTTGTGCCTCCAATATTCACCGGTGTAGAACGAATTATTCCCGGATTATAAAAAATTCCTTCTCCTATTATCTTGTTAATTTGACAAATATAAGCTAAATTAAGTTCTAAATCGATATCATTTAAAAGAAATTGCCAAGCTTTCTTTAAATTGTTAATTGCAGTTATTTCTTCAACTTTATATCCTTGAACGCTGTATCCATCAAAAATCACTTGTGTATCGGGATAAGTAACAGCAATACCTTCTAAATTAGCACTTTTCCATATATAATCAACAATATTTCTTTTAGCAATAAATATATTTTGCTCTTTAGTTAGTTTATATAAATCTTGCACTTAAATCACGTCCTTTAATCATTTAAATTATATCATAAAATATTGTATTTATAAACTATATCCAAAGAGGATTGATATCTACTTCTAAAAATACATTTTTATTCGTTCCATATATTTCATCTAATTCTTTTAAAGCTCTCATTAAATATTCATCAAAACGATATTTTATCGTAATACTAAAACGATAAATATTATTTCGTTTGAAATTAGAAGCAGTTGATGGACCTAAAATAATACTTGTTTTATCTAAATGATTTTCTAAATATTTTTTTACCTTGCTCGCTTCCCTACTTGCCTCATTATAATCAATACTTCCAATTTTAATGTTTGCTAGATAATAATATGGTGGATATTTTAGGATTTTACGTACCTTCATTTCACTTTGATAAAATAAATCGTAACCGTGATTTTTTACTGCTTTTATGGTTTCATTATCAGGATTAAAAGTTTGAATAATGACCATCCCTGGTGTGATGCTTCTCCCTGCTCTTCCAGCCGCTTGGTCTAGTAAACTAAATGTCCTTTCACTACTTCTAAAATCAGGGATATTTAGGGACGTATCAGCGTTTATTACTCCTACCAATGTACATTTGGGAAAATCTAGGCCTTTGCTAATCATTTGCGTTCCAATTAAAATGTTATATTCTTCGTTTCTAAAAGCTTTGATAATTTTGTCATGGGCACCTTTCCTGCTTGTCGTGTCTGCATCCATCCGAATGGCTCTCGCATTAGAATATTTTTCTTTAATGATTTCTTCTAATTTTTCCGTTCCCATGCCCATATAATTTAATCCTTTTTCGTGACACTCTGGACATATGTCATCTTTTATTTTCGTATATCCACAATAATGACATCTTAAAGTGTTTGATGTTTTATGGTAAGTAAGGGATATTTCACAATGAGGACATTTATAAGTAAAGCCACAATTACTACAGGTGATAAAAGTTGAAAATCCTCTTCTATTTAATAGTAATATAACTTGTTCCTCTTTGTCTAAACATTCTTTGATTTTTTTATCTAATAATTCACTAATGGTGAAATTTCTTTTTTGGAGTTCCTCTTTCATATCCACAATAAAAACTTCAGGAAGCGGTAAGTTATTAGCGCGCTTTTTTAAAGTAATTAATTTATATACTCCCTTTTTGGCTCTAGCCATAGATTCTAGTGATGGCGTGGCACTTCCTAGAATTAATGGACAATTATGATATTTACTTCTTTTCTCGGCAATATCTCTAGCATGATATCTTGGGTTACTCTCTTGCTTATAAGTATCACTGTGTTCTTCATCCATTATAATAATACCTATATTTGTTAAGGGTGCAAAAACAGCACTACGTGTTCCTATCACTATTTTAATTTCATTGTCTAATATTTTTTTGTATTCATCATATTTTTCTTTGGCAGATAAACCACTATGGAGTATTGCAACATCACTACCGAAATTTTCATAAAAAATATTTACGATTTGTTCTGTTAAACTGATTTCTGGTACAAGTAGAAGAGCACTCTTATTTTGATTTATTACTTCTTTGATTAAACTCATATAAACAAGGGTTTTTCCACTTCCAGTTATACCATATAATAAAAAAGTTTCAGCTTTATTTAAAGAAGACATTATAGTATTAAAAGCATTTTGCTGTTCGGCATTTAATACTTTATTATCTATTAATGTTTCTTTTTTAACTGCTTTTTTCTTTATTCTTTTTTCAATTTTTACTAAATCTAATTTTATTAATTCTCTTAGACTTGCAGTATTCACTTCTTTTTTATCAATTTCTTTTTCTGTTAATAATCTTTCTAAAATATTCGTTTTATTGCTTTTTCGATGACTATTAATAAAATTCCCAATTTCTTCTTTACTTTTATTTAAAGTAATATAATAATTATAATCATTGTAATCTCTTGCTTGTTCTTTTACTTTTAGGGCACTAGGAAGCATGGTTTGGTAAGCAGTGATTAAGTTACATAGAGTAATTTTTTGCATATAGTGACCTAGTTCTAATAATTCTTGATTTAATATTAAAAATTCATCTTCAATACTTGCTACTTCTTTTAGTTCATATGTTCCCTCATAAGTATCAGTTATTTTTAGAACAATTCCATGAACCAAACGATTGTTAAACGGAACAAGCACTTTCATTCCTACTTTTAATTTTTCTTTTAAGTTTGAAGGTATTTTATAGGTAAACGCTTTATCCAGTGATTTTACAGGATATTCAATAATACAATATGCATACATGATTTTACCTCCTTATAATATTTTATCAAAAACTTACTTGATATTCTATCTTTTTTGTAATTCATAATATAATGGTATTATATCATTACTTTTTACAAAATTAACTATAAAATTATCACTTTCTTTGGATATAATTATTCCTATCGTTTTATTATGAAATGGCTTTTTTATTATTTCATCTACTAATTTCATGTAAAACTGTATTTGAGCTTTATCTTCTTTTCTTAAACTTCTAGTTTTTAGTTCTACTACAATAAAACAGTTTAATTCATAATTAAATAATAAGATATCGATGTAATAATTATTTTTACCATCATTTATTTTATACTGATGCCCTGCATATAAAAATCCATTCCCAAGTTGTTTAAAGAAATAATCCAAATTAGCTAAAATACTTAATTCTAAATCATGTTCATTTTTAACTTCATGACCAACTGGAATAATGATTGGATTTTTCATGTTAGTGGTAATTGAATTCTTTTTTGGAATTTCAATTTCAATTTTTTCTGATTTATCAACCAAACGTTCATAGGAATTAGATTTAATTTCATTAATTAGCTCTCTTTTAGACAAATTGTTCTTAATACAAAGATTAATGTAGTAGTTTCTTTTGTTTTCATTTTCAATCGAAAGAAGATATCGGTAATGTGTCCAAGAAAGTTGGCCCACTGGGCAATGCCAACAACTTAAGGACTAGAAATAGTTCTTTTAATTTGAGATAATATAG
>CAMMXG010000008.1 GCA_946500895.1 uncultured Mycoplasma sp.
TATGTTTCTTACCACCTCGCGAGAGCGGGTTTTTTATCACCAGATAGACTTTCCATCTGGGTTTTTATTTGATATAATTTTTGTGGTGATTGATATGTTTGAAAGATTAATTTCTTTAATAGGAGAAGAAAATCTAGAAAAAATTAAAAATGCTAAAATATTATTAATAGGAATAGGGGGAGTAGGGGGATTTACCCTAGAAGCTTTAGTTAGAAGTGGATTTAGTAATATTACTATTATTGATGGGGATACAATAGATATGACAAATCTTAATAGACAAATTATTACTAATCAAAAAAATATTGGTAACTTAAAAGGAAATGAAGCTTTAAAAAGATATACAAACATTAATCCAAACTTAAAATTACAAGTGCAAAATGTTTTTTTAACTGAAGATAATTTTAATCAATATATCAATAAACAATATGATTATATTATAGATGCTTGTGATGATATAAATATTAAAGTAGAATTAATAAAATATGCTACGACAAATAATATTAAAATCATTTGTGCTTTGGGAACTGGAAAAAAACTTAATTCAACTTATTTAGAAATTACCACTTTAGATAAAACTAATTATGACCCATTAGCTAAAAAATTAAGAAACATTCTTAGAAAAGAAAATATTACTTTAAAAATACCGGTTGTCTTTAGTAAAGAGCAACCTATGAAAAGCGAAATACTTGCTTCTGCTATCTTTGTTCCTAGTGTAGCAGGTATCTACTTAGCAAACTATGTATTTTTAGATATTATAAAACCTCAAGATAATTCTTGAGGTTCATCTATTTTACCTAAAAGATAATCAGCAGAGATATGATATTTAGTGCATATCATGTAAAGAAAAGGAGTAGCAATTAAATTACGGCCACGTTCAAATCCGACAATTGCTGATTGAGAAGTATTTAAAATACTAGCTAATCTGACTTGAGTAATTTTTCTATCTTTGCGAAATTGTTTTAATCTTTCTCTACTAATTTCTTCATTTATCTCTTTTTTAGAATTATCATACTTCTTTTTATTGGTTAAACCTAGTATATAATCAAGAGAACAATCAAAAATATTAGCAACTTCATTTAATCTTCTGACAGGAATAATATCATATTGTTGCTCAAATTGATTATAGGAACTTCTTTTAATATTCATTAATTTTGCTACATCACTTTGAGACATATCATTATATTCTCTTAACTCTTTTAATTTCATTCCATAATTCATAGTTTCATCACCATGATTATTTTCTCATTAATTTTAAACTAGTTTAAAATATGACTGTATACGTGATATTTTTCTTGACTTTTTGTCTAGCTGTATTTATAATTTAACTATAGGGTGGGTTATTAAGTAGAGTGAGGTAAAAAAAATGAGTATGAAAAAAAGAATAATAATTTTAGTAGTAAGTTTGATAATAATTACAGGGATTATTGTAGGCGTAAGTTATGCGTTTTTCTCAACTGGTGGAAAGCAGGAGACAGCAAATACATTCACTAGTGGTTGTTTAAATATATCACTTACAGATGTATCATCATCCATTAATTTAAGCAATACTTATCCAATTACAGATATTGAGGGATTAGATACAACTAGTTATGATTTTACTATAACTAATACTTGTAATACGGATGCTAACTATGAGATTAATTTAGAAAGCTTAAACCAAGTATCAAACTCTCTTAGCGCTGATTACTTAAAAGTATCACTATCAAGTGATACAGTCGGAAATGTAATATCAATACTTAGTGATAATACAAGTGTAACACCAGAAATTGATAATGCTTATGAAGCATATAATCTTTACACTGGAACATTAAAAGCAAGTGAAACAAAAACATATCACTTAAAACTATGGTTAGATTATGATGCCACAGTAGAACAGGCAGCAAATAAAGTATACCAATCAAAAATAAATGTCGTAGCTAACCCAGATATCCAAGTAGTAGATACATTAGAAGCAAAATTTACAATCAAGAATACAACGGTAACTTCAACATTAACAGAAAATGTAACAAGTGCAACATATTGTACAACAACAGATAATATATGTGAACCAACAACTACAGCAACAATAACAAATAATAGTTACACCATAGAACTAGAAGAAAAGACAAAAGAAGTAGCAACAGCCTTAGGAAATCTAACAGTAAATGAATCTACAACAGAAGTAGTATGCACAAGATTAAACGGAACAAGTAAAGTAATATGCTCAAATCCTAGACAAATAAACACACCAGATTTTAATAAGACAGCCCAAGCAAATTGTGGGGGAATAGAAAATTGTGAAGAAACAAATGGAATATATGAAGCCAAAGATGATGATGGAACAAGCTATTATTATAGAGGTACTGTAGATAACAACTGGGTACAATTTGGAGGCTTTTATTGGAGAATAATAAGGATTAATGGAGATGGATCGATTAGAATGATTTATTCAGGTGATGAAGAAAGCGGTCCTGTAGAAATTGGAGAAGCAACTCTAATAGGAACAAGTGCATTTAATGAAAAGTATAATGACAATGCATATGTAGGATATATGTATGGAACAACGGGAAGCAGTACTTATGAAGAGACTCATGCAAACATTAATGACAGTACAATAAAAACTATGCTTGATGAATGGTATCAAATTAATTTATTACAATATGCAGATAAAATTGATGGAAATGCAGGATTTTGTGGAGATCGAACACCAAGCACAAACGATTCTACAAGTAATGGAAGTGGAGGAACAGGAACAACCATGACATACTATGGTGGATATATCAGATTAATCGTTAATAAAGCACCAACATTTGAATGTACAAATAGTAGTGATTTATATACAACAAGTGGAAGTAGTCAAGGGAATGGAACATTAACATATCCAATTGGCCTTATTACAGCGGATGAAATAGTCTATGCAGGCATAATATATGGTTCAAAGAATGACAAAAGTTATCTTTATAATGCCTTCGATTATTGGACAATAACATCAGGAGGATTTTATGTTGATAAAGAACACCCAGCTAAAGAGTGGTCTGATGTTTTAACTGTTGGTCCAGCAGGGCAATTGAGCAGTTGGGGAGTAAATAATATTACATTTGGAATTCGACCAGTCATTAATTTGAAGTCCGATGTTCAATTTTCAGAAGGTATTGGCACTGCTTCTAATCCATATGTAGTAGTTGAATAAATTCTTGCCTATGGCTCTTTTTCCTTTACCCATAGGCGAGTATAATACACAAAAGAGTGAAACATTTTTTGTACTTTGGTTTCACTCTTATTTTTTTGTATTTAAAAAACATAACTATGAAGTTATGCTTTCGTAATAAGAAAATCTATTAATATTTCTGGGTCTTTTTGATTAATTGCTATATCATAAATAATATTAATAATTGGCATTTTAATCTTTCTATTTTTAGTTAATCCTTTAATAGAGAGTAGGGTATAATAGCCCTCAGTTGTATTATGTTTTAAATAATCATCAATTTCTTCTTTGCTTTTTCTTTCTCCTAGAAGTTTTCCATAACGATAATTTCTACTTTTAGGACTACCTGCTGTAAGCATTAAATCACCAATTCCGGCAAAAGACATAATTGTTTTAGGATTACATTCCATCTTTTCAAGTAGCTCTTTAATATCATGCATTGATTCAGTAATCAAGAAAGCTCTTGTTGATTCACTAAAACCAAGACCATCTAATATTCCGGCAGCAATAGCAATCACGTTTTTAATGCTACCGCAAAGTTGCGTACCATCTAAATCTCTATTTTCTCTTAACTTAACTCGTTCATTTGCAAAAGCTAAATTTGTATATTTATAAGCTTTATTACTTGTAACTGCAACTGATAAGCCAACGGGTTCATTATTAATTAAATCAATGGCAAAAGTAGGACCAGAAATAACGGCAATATGTTTGGCTTTTAACTCACTTCTAACAACATCAGATAAAAAAGAATAAGTATCATTTTCAATTCCTTTGGAAGCAATACAAACAGGTGTTAAAGTATTAAAATACTTCTTCATGTTATTACAAGTTGTTCTTACATATTTAGCAGATGTTGCTAAAACAATAAAATCAACGTTTTCTAAAGCTTCTTTTAAATCACTAGTAACTTTTATTGCATCTGGAATAATCGCATCTGTAATAGACTTTAAATCGTGTTTTTCTTGAAAATGTTTTGCAAGTTCTTCATTTTCTGTCCACATAATAACTTGATGTCCATTACTTGCCATATCAAGACTTAAAGCAATTCCATAAATTCCTGTTCCAATTACACTTATTTTCATTTTCCACTCCTCATTTCATCATATAATTTATTTAAATTAACTTCATATTTATTATCCTTTTTTTGATAATATTTTTTACCTTTTAATTTATCCGGCATGTATTCTTGATATATATAATCGTTTTTAAAATTATGAGGATAAACATAATCTGGTGAACCCTCAATAATATGTTTGGGAATACTACCTGAAAGACCTTTATTAATATCATTAATCGCTGCATCTATACCAAGTAAAGCACTATTGCTTTTAGGGGATAGAGCAAGTTCTGTAACGACCTGTCCCAAAGGAATTCTTGCTTCGGGAAGTCCTACTAATTCTGAGGCATGAATCGCGGCCATTACTTTAGGCCCCATCGCAGGATTAGCAAGGCCAATATCTTCATAAGCAATGACACTCATTCGTCTATAAATACTATCTAAATCACCGGCAACAATAAGTCTAGCTAAATAATGCAAAGCCGCATCCACATCACTACCACGAATGGATTTTTGAAAAGCACTTAAGACTTGATAATGTCCATCTTCATCTTTATCATGAAAAAATACTGGTTTATTATTGATTTTTTTTACATCTTCAATTGTAATATTATGATTTTTCGTCGCATAATAAGTAACTTCTAAAGTATTAAGCGCTGACCTAAAATCTCCTGATGATAACATAGCAATATATTTTAGAGTATCTTCATCAATATTAAGTTCTGGTAAATATTCTTTGGCCCGTTTTAGTCCCTCTACAATATCATCTGTACTAAGTTCTTTTAATTCAAAAATTTGACATCTACTTCTAATTGCAGGATTAATTTTATGATAAGGATTAGAAGTAGTAAGACCAATTAAAATAATTAGGCCGGACTCAATATGAGGAAGTAAAATATCTTGTTTATCTTTATTCATTCTATGTATTTCATCAATAACCAAAATCATTTCCCCATACATTTTTGCTTCTTCAATTGCAATATCAAAATCTGCTTTATTATTTGTTGTAGCATTTAAAAACTTAGAGCGAATATGTAGTTCATTTATTAAGGCATTTGCAATGCTCGTTTTCCCAATACCAGGTTTACCATAAAATATCATTGAAAATATTTTACCGTTTTTAACCAAATTTGTTAAAACTTTATCTTCGCCAATTAAATGTTTTTGGCCAATTACTTCATTTAAAGATTTAGGCCGCAGTTTATTTGCTAATAATTCCATTTTTATCCCTCTTTTTTTATTATTTTTTCATAGCGAATTGTCTTTGGTGTAAAACCATTTTTTTCATAAAACTGAATTGCTTTTTTATTAAAACTCCATACATCCAGTTCAATTCTATTTATATCATCTTTAAAAGCTTTTTGTTCAGTATACTTAATTAAAAGAGTACCAATACCCTTATTTTGATAAGAAGCACTTACTACAACATCATCTATATAATAAATATTGTCTCTTCTATTAACGTAAATTGCACCAACAAGCTTTTCTTCTAAAAAATATCCATAGATAAAATAATGATTATGTTGAATTAAATTATAGTAAATATCTTTAGAAAAGGGAATTTCTTTAAAATCATCAGGACGCATCTTTTGATGATAAGAAAAAATTTCTTGTTCTAAAGAATATAGTTTTTCATAATAAGTTTCATCTAATTCTTTAATCATAATCATCCACCTATAAATTAATTATACCATTTTTTAATCAATAATAGTATATAATACAATTGTACGTATGTCAATCCCTAAAAATTTGTGATATAATTAATTAAGGTGGTAGTATGAAAAAAGACGAATTAGAAGAAATATTTAAATATAATCCCGAACTTAATAAATATATAAATGAATATTTAAATGCTGAATATAATACTAGTAAAAATACCAGGGATTCTTATGCAACCGACCTTTATTTATTAGCAAAACATTATCCCCAAAAAAACATTAAAAATTTAAATAAAGAAGACATCCAAGAATATTTACGTAAAAGTGATAAAGCCAGTAAAACCAAAGCTAGATATTTAACGACCATTCATAATTTTTATAAATATTTGACTAGTAATAATATAATAAAATCTAATCCTTGTGATGGCATTAAGATGCCTAAAATCGAAAAAAAGTTGCCTGAATACCTAACCATTGAAGAAGTGGATAAGCTTTTAGATATCCGAGCTAGTACTGCTTATGACTTACGTAATAAAGCGATGCTAGAAGTACTTTATGCAACTGGCATGCGTATTAGTGAACTATGTAATTTAACTATGAGTAATTTATTTTTAGAAGATAGTTTAGTAAAAGTATTTGGAAAAGGTAGTAAAGAACGGTTAGTACCAATTAATGATGTAGCTATAAATGCTTTAGAAGAATATTTAAAATTTGGTAGGGGAGAGTTACTGGGAACAAAATCTAGTGAATATGTTTTTATTAGTTCAAGACATACCAAAATAACTAGACAAGCCTTTTTTAAATATATAAAAAATTTATGTCAAGAAAAGGGGATAAAAAAGAATATTAGTCCTCATATACTTAGACATTCTTTTGCTACACATTTACTTAATAATGGTGCAGACTTAAGAGTAGTACAAGAACTTCTTGGCCATAGCGATATTTCAACTACCCAAATATATACTCACTTATCCAAAGAAAAACTAGAGCAAGAATATGAGCATCATCCTTTATTGCATGAAAAAAGCCACCATTAAGTCGTGGCTTTTATAATTAGCGAGCTTCTCTATTAGCTTTAGAACTTCTTTCGCTTTTTTCGCTTCTTGAATTTCTAGATTCACTTCTAGAATTTCTACAATTCTTATTATTTCTAGAGTTTTTATTTTCTCTATTATTTTTCATGTTCTTTACCTCCCACTATTATTATGGATTAATTATGAAGAACAATTCATATAATTTAATGGTGATGTTATGGAAATAATTGGTGCTTTACTAGTTTCTACCATTGCAGGTTTATCTACTATATTAGGAGCATTAGTCATATTCTTTAAGTTTAAAGAAAAAAATATCAATAAATTTATTACAGCATCACTATCTTTTTCCTTAGCAATTATGATTGGTATTAGTATAACTGATTTAATACCAGAATCTACCTATATCTTATTATCTAGCTATGGAATAGGAAAGGGGATACTAGCATCTTTACTTGCTTTTATAATTGGTATTATATTAGTAAAATATCTTCATAAATTAATGGATAAAATGGAAGCAACCAATGATTTATATAAATTAGGTATTCTAAACATGTTAGCTCTAATTCTCCATAATTTCCCAGAGGGAATAGCAACATTCATGAGTTCATATAAAGATATCGAACTAGGCCTTAAACTTGCACTTGCTATTGCCTTTCATAACATTCCTGAAGGTATTTCTATTGCTGTTCCTATTTATTATGCTACAAAATCAAAAAAGAATGCTATTTTTAAAACATTCCTATCAGGAATAGCAGAACCAATTGGTGCTATACTAGCATTTATATTTTTAAGCAAATACATAACTGATGAACTAATTAGTATTATTCTTCTATTAGTTGGAGGAATCATGATCACATTAGCTATAGAAGTAATACTTCCTAAAGCTAAAAAATATAATCTTAACAAATTTTTATATCTAGGTTTATTAATAGGTATAATTTTAATATTAATTAATTATTTCTGTTTTTAATATTTAAATTTTCTATATTTTCTAAAGCTTTAGTAATTCTGTTAAGCACATATCCTTTTTCATTAGGATAATAAGTATAGAATACAAGAAGAGGAATTTGCGAATCCGCCAAAATCTTTTTGACTTTTAAATCTCTATCTTTTCTTTTTATACTAGTATGTGTTTTATCATTTAATTCAATTAATAATAGTAGATTATAATCTTTATCAAATATACCAAAGTCAATATTGCGAAATAATTCACTATGATATTTACCTCCTTGTTTTTCAATAATTGATGCTAAATTAACCTGAGGAATAATAATATATTTATCATTTAATTCTTTGAATTTATTTAAAAAAATAATTTCATAATCACTCATTATTTTCTTATATTTATAAACAATCCCTGCCTTAACATCGGAAGAAGATAGGGAAGGGTAATCTAAATTATTTCTAACTTTTTCTTTTTGAGTAATTCTATATCTAATATATAATAAAATGCCAATAAAAATAAGACATCCAAAAAACTCATTTTGAAATTTATTAAAATTAATTAATAAATAAACACCAAATAATCCAAAAACAATAATTAATACATCATAAGCATTTTTCTTCATAATAAACCTCACTTAATAATATTATTATAATATAGTTCTAAATATTTTTCAAGAACAAAGTTAACATAATATATATTTAGCGAACTAAAAAATAACCGAAAATTCATGTATAAATTTTCTAAAATCACCATACTTTAAGCAACTAATCTTATAGTGATTTTAACTTATTAAGCCATTCTGAAACCTTAAAACTTTATTAACAATATAAATTTTTATTAAAGCCAAAAACTATTTTAAAAAATTAAAAAGATAATAACTTATAACCTTATTTTATAAATTAAAAAAGGTTATAAAACGCGCGCATATATCATTATTTATAATATTAAATAAGGTTATATATAAATATAATTATATAAATAAAAAGAACTCTTATAAATAAAAGTTCTATTTTAAATTACTAGAATACCAATAATAATTACCTTGATCATCTGCTTTAAAAGTATGTTCATATAAAGCACCATATTCTTGTACAAATTCGGCATCAATTTCTAAATTTTCATTATCTTCAAGTTCTGAAGAACAAGCACTAATTTCATCATCAAAATTATTTGAAGAGTAACACTTGTTACCAGAAACTTTTAAGTAATAATCAGAAATAACAATATCACCATTCATTTTTTCTATTGCGCTATTCATTAAACGATATACTGTAGCTTCTGGAGTTAAAGACTGTACAAAAGTTTCAGCCTCTCCACAATAATAATTATCTCCATCTAAATAACATGCTATATTGGTATTAATGTAAAATTCTTCATCACTTGGTAAATCCTGTCCATAAACTTTATTATAGATACTATTTAAATCATTCTTGGAAATAACTTCATAATTACAGAAGTCTTCCCCTTCACTAGCAACAAGTCTAGTCCCCTCACCTATTTCACAAATTGAGATATCATTATCATTAGTTGTTGTAACATCATGAGTTTCACTTATTTTTTGATCATCATTTAATTCATAATAAGCAATACACATTTTATTACCATTAGAAATAGAATCATAGGTAACTTCTTCACCAGTATATTGATTTAAACCACCACAATGATTTACATCAACTTCCCCTAAATAAGAATAAAGGGTAGTTACTTCATCACTATTTAGATCTAAATGTTTATCACCCAATAATATAACTAATAGAACTACTACTACAACAATGATAATACCTACTACAAATACTACCTTTTTCTTCATTAGACTTTTCTCGTTTCTATCTCCGCAATTTTTTCAAGAACTTCAGCTGCATTTGCCTCCGTCATTTGATCATATCCAAGTTCTCTTAAAGCTTGAATTTTTATTGTATTAAGTTGCTGAGTTCTACTTAATTTTTCTTCATTTTTTTGCTCTATTTCTTGAACAAAACGTTTATGACTTTCTTTTAATTTACTTCTACTTGCTCCCCCATTGTTATATAAAGTTAAAGCAGAATATAAAATACCTTCAAAAATAAATTGTTTATCTTCATTAAAAGCATACTCATCTGGACTAATAAATCCTGTCGTTTTAGACATATAACCAAGTATATACTTAATCTCTGGAACATTATCAATAGATTGCAACATATGATATAAATAACTTACAACATGAAAGTTTTCATCTTTCTTATTCTCATCTAAAAGTTTTTCTTTTAAAAGATAATTAATATCAGCAAGTAAAGTTTGACTTTCTTTGTCTAACCCCTTCATATCGAAATAATTATCCATATCACTTGTATTTTTAACACCTTGATTAAGTCTATTTTCCACAGCCATTAAATAATCAGTTGTAATTTTAATGCCTTTAATTCCATCTTCACTACCATCTTCAATATCAAGTAATTTAAGCAATAAGATCTTCTTCTCTTTAGGCCATTTATTTAAATCATCTAACTCTAAATAATTATAAACCATTTGTCTTGAAACATTTAAATATTTAGCAAGTCTTACTTTAGAAATACCTAATTCCTGTAATAATTCATTTAAACTATTCATAACAATTCTCCTTTTTACTTTACACTCTAATTATAAATTACTTAACACTTATCTGTCAAGTAAATGTTGAGAATATTAAGATAAATACCAAAGCTTTTCACCATTTTTATAAACATCTTTAATAAATCCACAGCCTAAGCATTCATCACCATCATAAAATACACAAGCTTGTCCTGGGGTCACACTTTTTGCCAAGCTCGGATAACGAAGTTTAATTTCCGTATCTGTAATACTTTCTATCTCAACAGGGATATCTTCACCCCGGTAACGAAACTTAGCTTTTAATTTCTTTGGTAATTCGCCTAAAAGATTGATATTGTCTATTGTACAAGCATCGCTATATAAGTAATCACTATCCCCAAAGGCTACATATAAAATGTTCTTTTCGACATTTTTACCACATACATAATGACGCTCTTCATCGCCACTTAACCCCACATTTCTTCTTTGTCCAATTGTATAATTCATAAGTCCGGTATGTCTACCAATTACTTTGCCGGTTTCAACATCAACAATATCACCAGGATTTGGTTTTAAATAATTTTTTATAAACTCTTGATAATGACGTTCTCCAATAAAGCAAATACCAGTAGAATCTTTCTTTTTAGCAACATTTAAACCAATATCCTCAGCAATTTCTCTTACTTCCGGTTTAGTATATTCTCCAAGAGGAAATAAGACATTTTCTAATTGTTCTTTGGTAATATCTGCTAAAAAATAAGTTTGATCTTTATTTAAATCTTTTGCTTTATATAACCTGCCATCTATTACTTTGGCATAATGTCCAGTTGCTATATAATCAGCACCAAGTTTTACTGCTTCTTTTTTAAACAAATCAAATTTAATAAATTTATTACATAACATATCTGGATTAGGCGTTCTCCCCTTTTTTAATTCCTCTAAAAAATAAGTAAATACATAATCCCAATATTCCTTAATAAAATCTACACGGTGTAGTGGAATTCCCAATATATCACAAGCAACTTTGGCATCGTTATAATCTTGTTCTTGAGGACAAATATTCTCCCCTAATGTTGGATTACCTAAATAATCATTATTTAATGTAGCATCCCAATTACGCATGAAAAGTCCTTCAACTTGATATCCATCCTGTTTTAAAAGATAGGCAGCAACAGCTGAATCAAC
Source organism: uncultured Mycoplasma sp. (assembly GCA_946500895.1). Classification (GTDB taxonomy): domain Bacteria; phylum Bacillota_I; class Bacilli_A; order RF39; family UBA660; genus Caccenecus. The sequence goes on from CAMMXG010000008.1 coordinate 11,612, forward strand.
TCCACCACTAATTCCCACAATAACTTTTTTCATATTACATCACATCTATATTATATCACGAAGAAACTCTCTAGTAAATCAAAGGATATTAGTTAATTTTAATAAAATCCCACTTCCCACAAAATATAAAAAAATATCATATAAGATAATACAAATACAACATATAATGATTTCTAAATACTTTTTCTTAAAAGAAATTTGCATCACTTGCTGTCCATGATCTTCTTTATTAAAAAATTTATTTTTAACAATAAAATAAACTTTTTTAAAAATAACAAATAAACAAACAAGAAAAAAGAATTTAATAACAATATTATAAAGTATTCCAAAAATGAAACCAGAAACCCCAAAAGCATTCATAAATACAAAAGAAGAATAACTAATACAAGCTATCTCAAAGATAAAATAAAGTAAAAATAATACAATTCCAATCATTGAAAAAGAAGTGCTTATTAAAAAAAGTAACACAAAAATATGAATCATAATAAAATTAATATGATTATTTTGTAAACTGACATTGATATCTTGAATTTGTTCCATAAAAACAGAGCTGTCTACTTTTAAATAAAATAGAAAACCCATCAAAACCCCTAAAAACAATATAAAAAGCAAAAATTTTAACTGTCTTTTATTAAATTTAATGCCTGTCCCTAAAAATTTCATCATATCCACCATTAAATTATATTGAAAAAAATCATAAAATATGATAAATTATAAGTGACATTAAAAGAAATGGGGATTTAATATGAGTAAAAGAGCAAGAAAAATTTTTGCCTGGTGTATGTTAATAGCAATGATTGCTTCTGTTGCAGCAACAGTTATTTCATATGCTATTTATAGTTAAATAAGGTAGTTCTGAAATTTTTTAAATAATAACTAAATTTTTCGATATTTTATATTTTTATAGGAGTGTAGGTTTCATTTCAGAACTACACTTTTATTTTAATATGAACATATAAAAAAGGCAAGAAAAAGCGTTCGACAAAATTCGACGCTTATTTCTTTATATTTTCGACAATCAAAGTATCTAATAAATCACTATAACCAACCCCTGTAGCTTCCCACAATTTAGGATACATACTAATTTCGGTGAACCCAGGAATAGTATTAATTTCATTTAAAATAACTTGATGATCACTCGTCAAAAAGAAATCAATCCTACTATAACCATGTAAATTTAATATTTGAAAAGCTTTTACTGCAATTTCTCTAATTCGGAATGAATCCTCTTCACTAATATCGGCCGGAATAACTGTTTTACTTTCACTATTTTTATATTTAGCATCAAAGCTATAAAACTCATCACTAGCAAGTACTTCCCCAACAACAGAAGCTTCCACTTTTCCATCTCGTTCTAAAATAGCACATTCAACTTCTCTTCCTACTACCATTTCTTCTACTAAAATACGTTCATCTATTTCTAAAGCTTCCTTAATTGCTTTTTCTAATTCTTTAAAATCATTTGCTTTACCAACACCAATTGAAGAACCACTATTCGCTGGCTTAACAAACATTGGGAAAGAAAGTTTATCTAGAATATGCTTTAACACCTCATCAAAAGAGCAGGAATCTCCATTATAAATATATGTATTGTTATATTTCATAAAAGATTGATATTTAGAAGTTTTTATATGATTTAATTCTAAAATATCTTTCGTATAAATTTTATCCATAGTAATCATACTAGGAGCTGGCTTATTTCCCACATAAGGAATATGCAAAAATTCCAAAATACTTGCCAAAATTCCATCTTCTCCATTTTTACCATGAATCATAATAAAAACACAATCAAAATCTTTAAAAACTAAAAATGGATCGTATATTTTTTCTAAAGATGTAGGTAAAATTCCTATTTCCATTGGCTCAATATTATTTACATCTTCTCGCCAAATATAAAACTCATCTTTCCTATCTAAATAAATAGGTGTAATATCGTATTTCTTTTTATCTAAATTTTTAATAACTGCACATGCTGATACAACTGACACTTCATGTTCATTACTTGATCCTCCAAATAAAACTGCTAATTTCATTATAACCTCCTATTTAATGTTATGCCGAATCTTTTCCAAAAATGGCCTAAAAGCACTAGGAATAGCATAATTTTTTTCTAATTCGTTTATAGTTACCCAATGATAAGCATCAATTAAATTAGTTACTTCTATTTCAAAAGCTTGCATATACCATATTTGATGTGTAAAAATATGCTTATAAGAAATACTTTTTTTAATACATTCCCAAGAAATATGTTCATTTTCTAAATATCTTTTTACATCATTTAATTCCATCTTTTCCCCAATATTAGGAAATTCCCATAAATTTTTAAGTAATCCCTCACCATTTCTTTTTCTAATTGCATACATATTATCAAAAGAAAATAAAAATACTATATAAAACATTTCTTTTTTAAGTTTCTTCTCTAATTTTATAGGAAATTTATTCCAACTTTTATGTTTACAAGAAAGACAAATAGAATTTAAAGGACAAAAATTACATTTAGGTTCTCCATTTGGAAGACAAATTACCTCTCCAAGTTCCATCAAAGCTTCATTAAAATCACCAGCCTCAAGTGGTATAATTTGTTCAATTTCTTTTCTTATTTCTTTTTTAGTTTGATTTAAATCAATATTTCGTTTATCCTCTTTTAATCTCGTATAAACTCTTAAAACATTTCCATCTATCGTAGGAGTTGCCTCATGAAAGCAAATAGAGGCTATCGCTGAAGCAGTATATTCACCTATTCCTGGAAGCTTAATAATTTCCTCATAAGAGTTCGGAAAAATACCCTGGCATTCACTCATAATCATTTGAGCTGCTTTCTTAAGATTTCTAGCTCGATTATAATATCCAAGACCCTCCCATAATTTTAATAACTCATCTTCATCTATATTTGCTAAAGTATTGATATCCGGGATTCTTTTCATAAATCTCTCATAATAAGGTATAACTGCTTCAATTCTAGTTTGTTGAAGCATAATCTCTGAAATCCATACATGATAAGGATTATTATCTTTCCTCCATGGTAATATTCTTTTATTCTTTTGATACCAAGCAAGTAAAGAAGTATTAATTTGCTTCTTGAATTCCACAAACAATCTCCTCAAAATTCATCGCATGACTTGCTTTTACTAAAACAATATCATTAGTTTCTAAAAAATTTTTCAAAAATTTAATAGCTTCTTCATTCGTATTAAAATGAAAACTTTCGTTCTTATCAAATCCATTGGTTATTGCTTCTTCATTAATAAACTGAGCAAGATTTCCAATCGTAACTAAAACATCAACTTGTTCTTTGGCTACTAGAGAACCAATTTTTCGATGTATCTCTTCTCCATAATCACCTAATTCAAAAATATCACCTAAAACTGCTATTTTACGCCCCTTTAAATGCTTCAAAACTTCTAGAGAATAAGCTACAGAATCATAACTGGCATTATAAGCATCATCAATAATCGTATAACCATTTGCCTCTTTAAACTCCATCCGATGTGATTCTGTTTTTAAATGATTTAAAACATCTTTTACTTGATCATATTCTACTTCAAATAAATCGGCGATAACAAAAGCAACCAAAGAATTATAAATAAAAGCATCTCCTATAACTGGAATATGGATTTTATGCTGATTAAGTTCATAAGAACTTCCCTTCTCATCATAAGAAATATTTTTAGCTTGATAATCACTTTCCTCATGAATACCAAAAGTAATAATTGGTGCATATTCCTGTTTCTTCGCCCATTCATGCAACAAATCATTATCATTATTTATAATAACTGGTCCAGATAGTCCCTCTAATATTTCTAATTTCGCTTTTAAAATATTTTCTCGACTACCAAGATTACCAATATGGCTTGTTCCTACATTAGTAATAATAGCAACATCCGGACGAGCAATCATACTAAGTTCTTTGATTTCACCGACATGATTCATTCCCATTTCTAAAACAACAATTTCTTCATCTTGATAATTTAAAAGTCTAAGTGACATACCAATATTAGCATTTTCATTCTTTATAGATTTTAATACAGAATATTTTGCCTCTAGTGTATCTGCAACAATTCTTTTAGTACTAGTCTTCCCGACACTTCCTGTAATAGCAATTACAGGAACTTTAATTTCTTCTCTTTTTTTAGAAGCAAGATGCATAATAAACTCTATCGTATCATCAACTAAAATAATATTTTTATGAGAAAATTTCGTCTTTATTTCCTCTGTTAAATCAACATGCTCCAAAATACAAGTATCAGCTCCATTAAAAAAAGCATCTTTATAAAACAAATTACCATCAAAAACATCGCCTTTAATTGCTACGTAAGTATCACCAGACTGAATAGTTCTTGTATCTTTAGAGAATCCTTTAAAAGCATATTCTAAATCACCCATAATTAGTTTGGCATTACTAATTCCTAAAACATCTTTAATTTTCACGATTTATCCCTCCTTAAAAAAAATTATACTAAATTGCCCAGGAAAAATCCATAAATTAAGGCAAATTTAGTATAACTTTACAAAAACAAATCTTCATAAATCTCTTGATAATTCTTTACTAAATGAATATCCAGTTTTCCTTGAATTTCACTTGGTACTTCTTCTAAATCAAGTTCATTTGCATAAGGAATATAAATGGTAGTTACATCACGATTGAAAGCACCAATGATTTTTTCTTTAATTCCGCCAACTTTAAGAATATCTCCATTTAAGGATATTTCTCCGGTAAAAGCAATATTGCTAGATACACTTTTATTTAAAATAAGGCTCAAAATACTTGTTGTAATTGCAACACCTGCGCTAGGTCCATCTTTCTTAACTGCTGCTTCTAAAAAATGAAGATGAATATCTTTAATATTGAAATAGAAATCTTTTAAATTAAAGTTTTTTTGATGAGATTTAATATAACTTAAAGCAACTTTTGTCGACTCTTCCATTACTTTGCCAAGCATACCAGTGATTGTAAACTCACCCTTACCCTCAAAAATGCAAGCTTCTATTGGGATGATATCACCGCCACCAGAAGTAACCGCTAAAGCATTTACTTTACCAGTAAAATCTTCACCTTTATTTTCGAGTATATCATATTTAGGTATACCAAGATATTCTTTTAAACGAACTTTACTTATTTTTGTTCTTTCTCCTGCTTTACCAAGTAAAACCAATTTTCGAATCAATTTTTCTAAATTTCGATACAAATCTCTTACACCAGCTTCTTCAGTATAAGCCGAGATTAAATATAATAGCATATCATCACTAATAGAAATGATTTTATTTGTGATTTTATTTTCTAAAAGAATACGAGGAATTAAATATTTTTTAGCAATATCTAACTTTTCGTAGTTTGTATAACTAGATAAATAAATAATCTCCAAGCGATCTCTTAAAGCAAGGGGAATATCTGCATCATTATTCGCTGTTAAAATAAAGAATACATGCGATAAATCAAACGCTTCTTCAATATAATTATCGATAAATTCACTATTTTGTTCTTTATCTAGTATATCTAGTAGGACACTTGCCGGATCATCTTTACTATTAATTGTTAATTTATCGATCTCATCAATCAAAAACACTGGATTTTTACTACCGCATTTTTTTAAGCCTTGGATAATCTTACCAGGATTCGAACCCATGTAAGTTCTTCTATGTCCCATGAGTTCTGATGAGTCATTAAGACCACCCACACTAATCTTATAAAATTTACGATTTAGAGCATTTGCGATTTCTTTCGCAATCGTTGTTTTACCAACACCTGGTGGACCTACTAAACAAATAATTGGACTCGTAATATCTTTATTATTATTTTTTAAAGCTACATACTCTAAAATTCTTGTTTTGATTGCCTCCAATCCATAATGATGTTCATCTAGTTTTTTCTTTATATCTTCTAAATTATTATTCTCAAAAGTTTCTTTATGCCAAGGTAAAGATAAAATCCACTCTAGATAATTTCTTATCATGGCACTTTCAGGTGATAAATCATTCGTGTATTCTAACTTTTTTATTTCATGCAAAATCTTATCATGAACAGGTTTAGCAAGTTTTAATTTTTCAAGTTCTTCATAATAACCTTGCGTAATATCATCAGAAGCCTCACCTAGTTCATGTTCAAGTATTTTTACTTTCTCTCTTAAAATAAATTCTTTTTGACTAGCCTCTAAACTATTTTCTAACTCTTTTTCAATTTTTTGATCTAACTTTAAAACTTCGATTTCGACCTTTATATCTTTAAGTAAATTTCGAGCTCGATACATTGCATTAATTTCTTCAACATAAGCAAGCTTTTTAATAAAAGGCATGGGAATAAAAGAACAAATCGTATCTGTTAACAGTGATAAATCATCAATAACTTTAATGTTATTTAAAATACTATTGGAAATATGACTAGAAGAAGCCACATATTCTTTCATAATTTCATTTAATTTTTTAATAACAGCTTTCTCTTCCACATCATCAAATTTAGGTAACTCGATATTCGTAGTTAGTGCTTCTAAAACATCTTCATTTCCCGGATCATTTTGAAAAGAAGTAATCTTAACTCTATGAATACCTTTTAAAGTAATCCGAACATTACCATTTGGAAGTTCTATTCTGCTTTTTATTTTACAAGCAACCCCAACTTCAGGTAGATCAGCAACCTCAGGTGACTCTTCTACTTGATTATGAGGAGTAATAACTAAAATAAAACGATTATAATCTTTAACAGCTAATTTAGCTATCTCTTTACTTAGATTATTATTTAAGTCTATCTTAACTTCTTGATTGGGAAGTACGATTAAACCTTTAAGAAGCATTACTGGTAAAAGAGTATCCATAAAGTTAATCACTCCCATCAAAAACTTTTCTTATTATTATAAATAGAAATCTTACATTTGTCTACACTATTTACACAAAATATTTACCAAAAAATACCAAATTTATTTTTTAAAAGCTTTTGTAAATTTTGGCCATATTCCAATCTTATCATGGGTATGTTCAGGTAGTTGATAAATATCGTGACCAGGATATTCATTTCCTTCTACTAAAACCGGGCCTTTATCAGAAAAACATACATCCCAACCAATATAGCGCATCTCTGGAACTACTAAAGCTGCCTTTTTAACCATCTCTAAAGCTTTTTCCCAATCTGGGAAATGAAATCCTTTAATCACTTCATTTGTCGCCGGATGACACTCATAAAGGTTCTTTTTCTTATCAATCGCTTTATCAATAACTTCCCCAGTTTCTTCATTTACAGGAGCGACCATACCACCACTATTAAAATTATCAACATATTTACCATTACCAATTCGAAAATAAGCACAAATAATATAAGGAATCCCATCATCTACAATGGTAACAATCCGCACTGTATTAATAGAGCCAGGATAAATAGAAGATACTTCCTTACATTGTTTTATTACTTCTTCAAGCTCATAATTCATACTCTCACTAGTCAAATAATCATAAACTTCATCTAAACTCTTATAATCATGGGTATCAATTTTTTCAATTCCTTTACCACATGTACCACTAACAGGTTTAGCCATGAAAATAGTGTGTTTCTTCATAAACTTAATTACATCTTCTTTTTTACTAGAATTAACCTCAATAAAATCACGTTTTACAAAATCTTTAAACATAGTATTGAATTCTACTTTATTTCTAAATATATGATTATATTCAGAATTATTATATTTCTTAATTAAATCATTATTTCTACCCCTAGTAATATAAGTATCACGCTCTTCATCAGTTAAATTATACATTTCAAACAAATCATAATCAGAATATCCAGCTCCATATTTAACTGCACATTCTCTCATATCATTAAAAATACTAATTCTACTTTTACCAGTCTTTTTATGAATACTATTAATCTTACTTAACATATTCTTATAATCCATCTTCATAACTCTTCCAACTAAATATTTAAAACTAGGCATATAATCACTCTTTCTAAAATTATTTTATCAAAATTTAAAACATTCGTCCATTCATCTAAATAAAAAGTAGTTATCTAAACTAAGAGATAACTACTTATTTACATTTAATTTACAATTAAGATACTACATAAGGATCAGTAGATGTTCCGGATCCTGTTATAGTCACATCCGCTTTTAAATTAATTACCGGACGTACACCAAATGATCCACTTACACTATTAGCAATTAAAGAAGACATTCTATTTAAAGCAAAATTATTGGCAGTTCCATTAAAAACAGAAGGCGTCATGGTCCAATAATCTTGCGCAGTATATAAGTAAAAGCCATAATTAGACGTATTCCATACGCCCCCAGCATATGCTATTTCATCTGCTGTAATAAGTGCAGTAGGAATTTGAAAATTATCTATATTATCGCATTTAAAACTTGGGGATTTGCCATCTACAAGTCTATCATATGCAGCATAGTACTGATACGTATAACCAGTGCTACTCCAAGAAGATCCATCTCTTAAATTTCTATCACTGCAAAATCCAGTATTAACATCAATGTATTCTTCGTAATTAATCAGATTACTAACATACCAATTAGTTAGAGAAGTTAAAATAGCGCTATCACTATCTGAACCATGTTGAATCCCATCTGTATATTTAAAACCTACATATTCATTTTGAACAAAACTATTATTAAATACACTAGTTCCAATTTGCGTTTCTACACCTGTAGTAGTAGCTTCTGTACCTTGATACATTAAACGAATGGTTCCATCTCCATTAATTCTGATAATTCGCCAATAAAATCCGCCAAACGAAACCCAATTATCAGTAGGATTTCCAGCAAAATAATACACCTCTCCATCATTATCATATTGACTTTCATCTAACGATTTATAAATTGTTCCAGTAGTAATATCTGTTAACACAGTATCAAAAGAGCTTCTAGTAAGTACAGAATTGTAATTTGCTAATATCATCTCTTTTGCTAATTTAGAAAAATACAAATAACAACTTGTTCCACTTTTTGTTAAACTACTAACTTTTAAACTATTATCAGTTAGATCCCAACTAGGTACAGCTCCATTACTACAAGTACTTTTCTCTGTATTAATTGTATACCCACTTTGTGGTATATCATTTACTTCTTCATATGTTCCATCTTCCTGTTCTATGTATGCTGCTATAATATTGATATCTGGTTCAACATCGCTTAATTCTATTGTTACTCTTCCTGTGAAAGACCCTCCTATATCACTATTTTGATTCTCTTCTAAATTTGGATATTCTAGTATTACATAATAATACATTTCTGTTCCACTTACTGTTGACGTTATAAACTCATCCGATATTAATGTTACTTTAGTATCATTAGTATTTATTGTACCACTTGATATTGCTGTTCCTAAAGAATCTATATTTGATATAGAACACTCTTCATAGTACATCATCGCTCCATCTATAACCCCTCTTTGTTGTTCACAACTGACACTCACATCTATTTCACTACTTGTTTTATATATAATGTAGTTTAATGAAGTATTTAAAGTATCAGTTCCTTCCCATATCACATTATATGGTATTAATTCATTATCTCCTATTGCTGTCACCTTTATACTTGATACATTTTGGTGTCCTGGATAAATATCTAAATCATTAAATGTTAAATTACCATCTACTCTTAATTCTGATCCTTGTATAGTTGCTGTTGTGAAATCCGCACTACTACCACTTCCACCTATAAAATTAGAAGCAGCAAAATAAGCAAAAGATACTCCTATTACAACAAGTAAACATGCCACTACAATCATTAACTTTTTATTCTTATTTTTCATTTTTTCCATCCCTTTACTCCAAACTATTCTACTACAATAAATAAAGAATTTCATTCCATTCGACAAAACTTGTCAAAACTTCCTATTACACAAATAGGCTCTATCATATTTAAAAAAAATTGTAGACTATAGTTATATTTTACCTACAATACTAATATACATTATCATTGAGTAAAAGTCAATTGCTTTATGACTATTTTTGTACTAAAAAAGAAAGTATATTTCAACTTTCTTAATTATTTTCTTTTAATATTTCAATTGCTCTATGCATCTTCATATCGTATTTAACAATATCTAAAGAGCCATAAGCTTTAAGAAGTTCCTCTTCAGTAATACCATAGTTTTCAGCCATTTCTTTAGATTTAGCTTGTACTTCTTCATCAGTGAAGTCTATCTTTTCTTCATCAGCTATAGCTTCTAGTAAATAGCGATATTTAACTCTCTTGGTAGCTTCAGGTTCCATTTGCTCATGTAATTTTTCATGAGTCATACCTGTAATAGCCATATAATCATCTAATTTAATGCCTTGCATCTTAAGTTGATCTTCAAATTGATGAATCATTCTATGAACTTCTTCATCAATGATTTCTGGATTAATTTCAACTTTCATATTACTACTAGCTTTATCTAAGCATTTCTCAACAAATTCATCATCAATTTCAGCATTTTTACGTTCAAGTAATACTTTTTCAACTTCATTTAAGAATTCTTCTTCTGTCTTAATATTGTCATAACCTAAATCTTGATAGAAATCTTCATTTAATTCAGGTATAATTCTTTGTTTAATTTCTCTTACTGTAACATTAAATTTAGCTTCTTTACCCTTAAGATCTGCTACATAATCATCTGGGAATTTTAAATTTAACTCTTTTGTTTCGCCAAGTTTCATTCCAGCGACACCTTCTTCAAATCCTGGAATAAATGTATGAGAACCAATTTCTAATGGATAATTCTCACCCTTACCACCATCTAAGGCTTTACCATCAACAAATCCTTCAAAATCAATAACTGCAGTATCTCCAACTTCAACTACACCATCTTCTTTTGGAGCAATTTCTGCAAATTGATCACGAATTCTTTTTACTTCAGCATCTATTTCTTCTTTTGATACTTTTGCTTTTTCTTTCTTCAAGCCTAATTTCTTATATTCTCCTAAAGTAACTTCAGGTTTACTAATAATTGTAAACATAAAAGTCACTTTATTTTCATTAATTTCTTTAATATCCAGTTTAGGCTCCACAACAGGCATAGTCTTTGCTTCTTCTAGTGCTTTACTATAAGCTTCATCCATAACAAAATCAACAGCATCCATAAATAAAGATTCTAATCCAAAATTCTTAACATAAACTTCTTTTGGAGCAGCTCCTTTTCTAAAGCCATCAATTGTTACTTCTTTATTTCTTTTCTTAAAAGATTTGTCTAAAGCTTTTTGCCAATCTTCACCTTCAATAGTAATTGTAATTTCTTTTACGTTTTTCATTTCTTACATCCTTTCAAACTGGTAATATTATAACTTAAATAGTTCTTTTTTACAAGTCTAAACATCTCAAAATTTCAAAATGATATCGCAACATTCAACCAAGAAAAAAGCATTAATTTTTCACTAATGCTTCAATCTCACTTTTTGATAAATTAGTGTATTTCATAATTGTATTAATATCCAGCCCATCTAAAAGCATATTTCTAGCTGTTTCCTTAAGTCCAACCGTTTTGCCTTCAGCCAAACCTTCAGCTATTCCTCGCTCTTTCGCATCTCTTTCTACATCATTGATTTTATCATAGATTCCTCTAACTTCTTCATCATTTACAAATCTCTCCATAAATGCTAATGCTCTTTCCATGTTCTCATCTCCTTCTGCTATTTTTTTCATTTCTTCTACACTACCTGCCTTTATAAATTTGAGCCATTTCTCAAATCTGCTTTCAATCTTATTGTATACCATTTCCTTTACTAAATCAAGTCTAATTAAATACATTTCTAAGTATTCATCTTTCATTCTTCCATAATTGAATTTGTTTACAAATCCATAATTATTGAATATTTGAAAATTATTTAAATGATAGTTTTCTTCCATTAAATTAATACTAATCACTTTTTTAGCTAGTAAATAATCTTCTCCTCGTTCTAATTGATCAGAAAATGTTCTAGCTAAATAAGATAAACTTTTCTTAAATTCTCTTTCTCGAAAATAAGTATACATTTCTAAAGATACGATTTCATCAATATCTAAGTATGCTAGAATATCACCATAAAATATTTTTTTGTTTCTTTTACTTCCATGCATTTCACTCTCTGCTGTTACTTTAAGACCAACTACTTTTTTCTTTACACCAATATAATCAAAGAAAGAATTTAAAAAATCACTTAAAAAGATTTCTTCTTTGAATAGATGTTTAAAACAAATATCATCTGTTAAATTTTTAAAAATCTTAATATTCATTACATCACTTCCCTTCGTTTTAAGATTTAATAGTTATCTTAACATAAGAAAGTGATAATATTTGTCGAATGATGTCAGGTGGTTCCAAAAAGTTTCAAAAATTAAAAAAAGAATGTTTATCTTATAAAAACATTCTCATCTTTCTTTACATATTGCTTCAAAAAATTAATTTTATCAAGATTATTATCAAAGATTAAATCAGCAAGCATCAATGCATCTTTAGCATAAAGTCCACTATATTTGCTAAAATCTTTAGGACGTAATTTCTGAAATAGATGATTTATTAAATCTTCATCATATCTATCACTTGTTACGTATTGCATCAATTTTAAATAAAAATTAACAGTATTTTGAATAATTGTCCGATTTAAAGTTCCATTAGCAATTCTAAATTCTATATCATTTCCCATTATTTCCTTACTAGATAATTCTTGGTAATTTTTAAAACTAACTGCCCATTTTTTGTCAAAGCCAAGTGCATAAGGAACAAGTAAATTTTCTAAAAAATCTGGAATATATTTACATTTTAATTTTAAAGCATCCGCAATAGGATGAGCAAAATACAAGATATCAGGACGATTAGTACGATCCGTACCATATCCAAATTTAAAAATAACATGTTCAAAAATACACCAAACCTTAATAAAACGTACAACATTTTTTATATCTTCCTGAAAAATTTGTACCCCTGCATGAACATGCAAACTTGTCCTTTTTGTGATTCTACATCTAAGTCTCAAAAGTATAGCAATAACGTTTGTAAGCATTTTCCAATCTGCCTCTTCATCATGCATAATTGGTGAAGTAGCCTCTCCTCCAATTTCGAATCCATCTATTTCATAGCCACAGCTTTTGTCAAAATGAACAAACCACGAATAACAATATGGATATTTGCTAAATTCTTTTTCAACATAACGAAGCAAAACATGTTCAAACTCTAGTTCCAAGCCAAAACTAGCAAATGTATCAAGTCCTAAATTCTTTCGATACTGAAGCTTATAATCTTTAAGTAAAATAAAAAGATACTCCAAATCTTTTTTAGATAATTTACTTAAATCATCCTGATAATTAAGAAATTCTTTCATACAAAAACCCCTTTAAGTGGGGTCTATTATACAACTTTTAAAACAAAAAAGCAATTAAATTTAAAAACTTATCTGAAAACACAAACACAATAGCCATACTCGCAATTAAGAATGGTCCAAAAGGAACTTCACTATCTTTATTTAACATCATTGCAGCAGCTGCATAGGGAAGTGCAAGCAAACTAGATAAGATAATCGCTACCAGTCCTAATCTTAAACCTAAAACAATACCAATAATACCAGCTAATTTAATATCTCCCCCACCTAGTGCCTCTTTCTTAAACAACTTACTGCCCAAAAAGCCAATAAGAAGCATGACTAAAAACAAAATAATTCCCGAAAGCAAACTCATACCCATATCTTTAAAACCATTAAAATACGCTCTTAAAATAAGAATAAGAATAGCTGATACAACCAAAGGGCTATCTAAAATAATCATATATTTAAAATCACTAATAAAAATGATAAATACTAATCCTGCAATAATAAGAGTAGCAAAAAATTCATAGCTAATTCCAAACGTATAATAACTAATTAAAAATATTAAAGCATTCACTACCCCAATAAAAAGATTTAATACCCAAGAATTGCTCTCTTTAGAAACTACTCCTGGAACAAGTAAAGGGAGTTTTTCACCAATTAAAGCATAAACTAGTCCTAAAACAAATCCTATAAGAAAAAGTCCAATAATCATCGTTTCACCTATCCTATCTGACCATACAAACTAAACATCGGAATAACTACTGCCAAAATAACAACACCAACAATTAAAGCTAAAACTACAATCATAATTGGTTCTAAAAAACTTTTTAAATTAGTAACTCTAGATTTATGTAAATCATTAAAATAACTAGCAACTTTCTCCATCATTAAAGAAAGCTCACCAGTTGCTTCTCCAGTTACAATCATATAATAAGCAACATCGGGAATACACCATTTATGATAAAAAGACTTACTAATCTTTTCCCCTCTAGCAATATTACTAATTGTTTCTATCATGATGTCTTTATACACTTCATTATTAGTAATATTTGATAAAATTTCCATACTACTTGTAATATAAACACTATTACGAAGTAAACTAGCAAATGTTTTCGTAAATAGAGTTAGCTCATGATAAATAATAATTTTACCAAAAAAAGGAATATGCATACCAAAACTTTGAATTGCTTTTCTGACACCCTTACTCTTTTTGTAAAGAAGAAGCAAGACAATAATAACCAAAAAAGCAATTAATAAAATAACATCTAAATTCGCTGTAATATATCTACTTATATTAATTATCGTAAGAGTAAAGCCACTAACAACAATACCTGCCTGATCATAAATCCGAATAAACTCTGGAATAACATAAACCATAATGAATGTTAAAATAGCAATCGCAAATACAAGTAATATAGCTGGATAAATAATTGCGCTAATCATTTCTTTTCTTGTTTTATCTATTTCTGTATAATAATTCGCCATATCATCAAGAGTTTTAATAATCTCACCTGTAGCTTCAGCACTTTTAATCATATTGATTAATAATGGTGGAAAAACTTTTCCTTGATTTTCCAAAGCTTTACTAAAAGATTCACCTAAAGTAAGTTCATAAGATATAGCCTCATATAATCTTTTCTTCTTTTTATCTTTACTCGCTTGTTCCATCATAATATGAATCGTATCATGAAGTGTTAAACCAGCTTTTAGGTAAGTACAAACTTGAGTAAGCCAAAATATCAAATCTTTAGTACTCATCTCTTTATCTTGTTCAAGTCCAATTTTTTTCAAAAGATTAGCCATACCAGCTTTTTTAACTTGATAAACATCAATACCTTCATTAGCGAGGAAATTATGTAAAGTCATCTTATTTGTGGCACTCATCATTCCTTTAACTTTTTTTCCGCTCTTATCAGTACCATAATAATAGTAATAATCTTTACTAACCTTTCGAGAATTAATCTCTTGTTGCATTTCTCTCATCAGTTCTTGCTTTTCTAATTGAATTCGATTTCTTTCATCTAAACTAAGAACATGCATATCTTCTTCATCATCATAATTCTCTTTCACTTCATTTAGATTAACACGATGTTCTCTTTTCTTAAAATCATTTTTATCTTTATAATACTCAATTAAATTATACCAAGCATCGAAAAAAACAAATTTTACTCCAATAAAGAAATGCTTAATAAAACTAATAATAAATGTAAAAGGTGCTAACAATACTTTCATAGCTATCTTTCCTATTCTTATAAAATTATAACATAGAAATAAACAAATAAAAAGAGCAAAAATATATATCAACAATCTTTTAAAAATTATTTGAAATTTAAATTACAAATAATATTTTTGCATATACTATATTAGGTGATAATCTATGTTTGGAAATCCTTATGGAACAGGCCTTAGTTTTACCAAAGTTTTATCTGGTATTTCAAAAACACTAAATGTAGCTAATCAGGTAATTCCAATTTACAAAGAAGCAAAACCAATGATAAATAATGCTAAAACTATATTGGGAGCCCTAAAAGAATTTGGAAAATCAAATAATTCTAATTCTTCCACTAGTTCTACCAATCAAGATACCACAAAAAAAGATACTACTCCAAATATAAGAACAGTATCTAACAATCCTAAATTTTTTCTATAATCTTTCTTAAATGATAAATATTTCTTTTATGATTTAGTCTTTTTATAAATTTATTCCTAGGAACTTTAGCAAGAATCTCTTGCTCTTTTTTTATTAAATAAAGAAAATAATCTTGATTATTACTCTTACCATATTTGAAAGAAAGTTTATTCATTTTTACATAATCTTTCGTAACAAGCATAATAACATAATATTTTCCTTTATCCAAAATAGCTTTCTCTTCTTGAATATATAAGCCTCTTTGATACAAAGAAAAACGAAGTTCATCTTGATTATTATTACTACTAATAATATACTTTTTAATACTAAGAGGAGCACCAGCAATAATATCTAAAACGGTATTAGTTCCAACCCCAGCGATAACAGCTGTATCAATATTCCCATTATTAATATTTTTAAAACCATCGGATAAATAAGTTGTGATATTGACATGAGATGCTCTAATGTTTTTACATGCAACATCTAAAGCATTTGGATTAATATCACTAGCATATACATCTTTACATAAATTGTTTTGTTTTAAATAAATTGCAAGATAAGCATGATCACAACAAGTGTCTATTACTGTATCTTCTTTTGCTATAAAAGAAGCAATTGTTTTTAATTTTAAATTAATCATTAATCAGATAAGAAATCCTTTAATTTCTTAGCACGTGATGGATGACGTAATTTACGTAATGCTTTTGCTTCAATTTGACGAATACGTTCTCTTGTAACATTAAATTTCTTACCTACTTCCTCCAAAGTATGACAAGTTCCATCGATAAGGCCAAAACGAAGTTCAAGAACTTCTTGTTCTCTTACTTGCAATGTCATAAGAACACTTTTGATTTCTTCCTTTAAAATTTCATTTGTAGCATATTCCTCAGGTGACATGCTAGATTCATCTTTGATGAAATCTCCTAAATGAGAATCATCTTCTTCACCAATTGGCGTTTCCAAAGAAACAGGTTCTTGACTAATTTTAATAACTTCTCTAACTTTTTCGACACTAATTCCCATTTTTTTCGCAAGTTCTTCCTCACTAGGTTCACGATTTAATTCAAGAGTAAGTTGTCTTTGAATACGACTCATCTTATTAATTGTTTCAACCATATGAACTGGAACACGAATCGTTCTAGCTTGATCTGCTAGTGCTCTTGTAATTGCTTGTCTAATCCACCATGTAGCATAAGTAGAAAATTTATAACCCTTATCACTATCAAACTTATCTACAGCTTTCATAAGACCAATATTTCCCTCTTGAATTAAATCAAGGAATAAAAGTCCTCTACCTACATATCTTTTAGCAATACTAACAACTAAACGTAAATTAGATTCAGCAAGTTTATTTTTAGCATCTTCATCCCCTGCCGCAACTTTTTCACTTAATTCTAATTCTTCTTCCGGTGATAATAAGCTAATACGTCCAATTTCCTTTAAATACATTCTAACAGGATCATTAATATTAATATCCTTCGTAATTTCGGCATCATCTAAAATGATTGGCTCTTCCAAATCTTTAGGCACGCCATTCTCATCTGTATTATCTTCTTCTCCTTCAGCAATAACTTGAATATCATTTTCAATAAGCGTATTATAAATTTCGTCTAAAGAATCATTATCCATATCAAGTCCTTTTAGACTTTCAACAAGTTGTTCAAAAGTAATATACTTCTGTTTCTTTCCAATTTCAATTAATTCTGCAATACGATCTTCTAAAGATTTAATTTCGACAATTTTTTGCGCTGTTTTATTTTCTTCATTATTTTTCATTACCTACACATCCTTTTTTCAAATTTAATAATCTATTTGCAAGTTCAATTTCCTCATTAGCATCCATTGAATTTGCAATTTGAGATTTTAATCTTTTTATTTCTTCTTTTGCCATTTCCTTCTTAGCAACCTGAATAAACTCATCAAAAGCAAGTTTTTCAAAATCAACAGTCTTATTCATTCTTATTATTTCCATTGCATCATCATATATGTAATCTTTCGTACTAATAAAAGAAATAAATGAACTCAAATTAATTTCTTTCGCTTCTTCATAGAAATAAATAATTTCATTTGCCAAATTACGATATTTCTTTTCATTAAAATATCCTAACTCCTTTTTAAATATTTCAATAAATTTACCATCATTCATCATAAAATAAATAATATTTTGGCAAGCTTTATCATACTTCGAAAGTTTCGTTTTGGCAAGTGTTTTTTTCGGAGTTTCCACTATTTTTTTTGATTCAATCTTTTGTAATTCTCCATGAAGTAAATCCAGGGAAACCTGATAATCTTCACTTATTTTCTTTAAAGTAAGTTCTCTAGTAAGTTCATCCGGAATATTTTTTAAGTCTTTAATAATTTCTTTAATATAACTTGCTAGATCATCTACCTTTTCTAAATCTTTATCTCTCTTAAAATATTTAAGTTTAAAATCTAAGAAAGAAATCGGATTTCGAATATTTTCTTCTAAAGCTTGGGCACCATTCTTGATAATATACTCATCCGGATCTTTCTCTTTACTTAAACGCACAATGGAAGGAGTTAAATTAGCTTCTTCTAAAATAGTTCCGTTCTGATAAGTAGCAATTTCACCGGCTGAGTCATTATCAAACATCAAAATAATTTTAGCTCTCAGCCCTTTAATAATCTCTACTTGTTCATTGGTAAGACTTGTCCCCATCAAAGCAACTACATTTTTGATACCGGAAGTATACATTCTTATCGCATCCATATTTCCTTCAACCAATATAACTTCTTTTTTTCTCTTAATTTCTTGTTTCGCTCGATGATAATTAAATAATATCTGGCCTTTTTTAAAGATATTAGATTCTTTTGAATTGATATATTTTGCTTGATTGGTATCTTCATAAATTCTTCCTGTAAATCCAACTACATTTCCATCTAAATCATGAATTGGAAACATAATTCTTCTTTGAAAAACATCATTCACATAATCATTATTTTGATTTACAAGACCCAAACGTTCTATTACATCAAGTGAATATTTTTTATTAGTAAGAAGTTTATTTAAAGAGTAATTACCTCCTAAAGCTAAACCTAGATCAAACTCTTTAATTGCTTCTTCATCCAAATTTCTTTTTTTCAAATACTCCTTAGCTTTAATTCCTTCCCCACTATTTAAATTATTTTGATAAAATTTTAAAGCTAAATTCATTATTTCATATTCTTGAGTATTATTTTTTGGTTTTTCTTTTCTAATTGTTCCATGAAAAGGAATACCACATTTATCCGCTACAATTTTAACAGCCTCTAAAAATTTCACATTTTCATATTCACTTACAAAAGTAAAAACATTTCCAGCAGCTCCACAAGAAAAGCATTTGTAAATCTGTTTTTCTTCTGAAACGCTCATACTCGGTGAATGGTCCTCATGAAAAGGGCAAACGCCAAAATAGTTTTTACCTTTTTGTGTAAGTGGAACATAACTAGAAATGATATCAACGATATTGGCACTTTTACGAATACGTTCTATTTCTGCATCAGTAACCATATCATCACCCCTCTAATTTGCGCTTCTAAATATATTTATTACCCATATCCCCCTAAAATCCTTTAAAAAAATGCAAATTTTTAAGAAAAACTTGCATTTTTATCCATTTTTATAAACTTTCTGACTTTTTTAGCGCTCCATAATAGATTGTTTGGGTACTACTATTCCCTTTTGTACAAGTAATAAGAGTAAGCATATGCGGGTAGTCTTCTTTTAAATAAAGAACTCCTGTTTTGTCTTGCTCCTCAATATCTACGATCTCATAAATCCATTTTACACCTTGATAATAAAGTGTAACAAAAGAATTTTCATCTAATAAATATAAATCTTTAAAAAAAGCATTTTTTCCATTTCCCGAATGGGCAGCTAAAATGATATTGCTTGTATCTTGATCCGGAAACGTACTCATAGAATGAACCAAAACATTTTGGTCAACCTGATTTTCTTTGGCACTAACAGGAAAAAGTTCTCTTTTTAAATGAATTTCTTCAATTTCTAATATAGCAAAGTAATCACTATTTTCTATCTTTTCTTCTACTACTTCCAAATATTTATCTTCATCTATTTTTGCTTTCGTAAAATGATAAGTTGGAAAGAATATCCCAAATAAGACGATAATAATTCCCAAAAATTTAATTGTTTTGATCATAATTACACAAAACCATACCTATAAAAAGACAAACGCTAGAAAATAAAATAGTATACAAAAATTCGTTTACTCCTGTTTTAGGAACTTCAATTTTTAAGCGATTCGTAATTTTAAAATTACTTAAAACATTATTTTGAATGTTGGCTTCCATAAAACCATCTAATAATTCATAATTGGAAGGAGCATTTAATTCTTTAATATAGTAGATTCCTTCTAAAAGATTAGAAATTGTAATCATTCCCTTCTCATCCGTTTCGTACTCTCCAATTAACTGTTTATCCTGATCATAAAGGCCAAACAAAACTCCCTGTAATGGTTTTAAACTATCATAATCTAACTTTTCTATTTGAAGCACACCATTTTGTTGCTGATTAAATACTTCTAACTCAATTTTTTCTTCACCTAAAATAACAAAAGATATCTTCTCTTCCAAAATTTGATATCCTTCTGGAGCTTCTACTTCTATTAATTCATAGTTTCCATATGGTATATTATCAATCGATAATATTCCTTCCTGAGTTTTAAAAACTTCATTCCCATCTACAGTAAAGTACTCATTTATATCAGTATTAAGTATTTTAAAGAAAGCTTCCCCATCAATGAGTTCTTTACTATCCACATCTTTCTTTTGAATTAATAAAGAACCAACAATTTGTGGATTTTTAATAATCAAATTAGAAAAAGTATCTTCATTTACAATTAGAGTGATATCTTCTGCTAAATGATATCCTTCTGTAGAAGTAACTTGTTTTAATGTGTATTTGCCATAAGGTAATACTAAAGAAAATTTGCCATATTCATTTGTTTCAAATTCTGTATATAAATGATTATTTTTATCATACACCTGAAATTTAGCATTTTTTTCTAACTCTAAATTACCATCTATATCTTCTAGATATTTTTCTATTACAATTTCTTTTTTGATTAAAGGATCTGTCGTTTCTATCACAACATCATCCTGAATCACTTCAAAATAAATCTTTTCATGATTAATTTCATACCCATAAGGTGCTTCTATTTCTTGTAAATAATATTTTCCTAAATGAATTTCATCTAAATAAGCAATTCCTTCTTCATTAGTGACAATGGTCTGATAATGAGTACCATCTTCATAATAAATTCCATATTTAGCTCCTTTTAAAGAAAGAAACGAATTTTCTTTTCCTTTTTTGATTAAAGTTAAATTAGGAAAATCTACATTAAATTCAATTCTTTCATAACTTCTATCAATAATCCCTTTTGTCATAACTATTTGACTAGAAGGACTATAAAATATTTTAGGTTTATTCATTTTATCTAATTGCCGATTAAAACCAACGTATTGATATCCCGGATGAGAAAAAGTAATCGTAATTTTATTACCATCTCTTTTTACATCAACATTACCATAATCCATCTCAAATTCATCTAAAATTCCATACTCATCTACAAAAGTTAAAGTATCTCCAAGTTCTACATCAATAATATCCGTTTCTTCTAAAAAAGAAGGCATTAAATTATGATGATCTACATCTAATTGAATAGCATTTATTTCTTCTTTTAATAAATCTATTTTCTTATTATTACTATCAACAAAATAAATTTCTCCAGTATCTTCAAGTAAATACGCCCATATCATAAACTGAGTCGCTGCATACCATTTAATATCAGTTCGATCTTGGTAACCATAACCATAATAAGCAATAGTCCGGAGATTATTCCAATCTTCATCTGTAATACCTAAATCTTCTGGTATCATATCTAAATATTGATAAGCCGTAAAATTCCCATTTTTTAAAACCACTCCCGGTTCAATACAATAAACATGCTCACCAGTATCACGATTGATAATCTCATACATACTTTTATATTTTTCTACACTTGGTGTTTTTAAATAAAGTCTTATATTTGGAATAGCATCCCCCAAATAAATATAATTTTCTTCGGCAAAAACTGTATGATTTGCTACTATAAAAACAAATAAGCATAATAATAATTTTAATATTTTTTTCATCTTAATCCTTTTCTAGATCAAAAGAAAAACTCGTAAAAATACCCCTTATCCTAGAAATAAGAATTCTTTACGAGTGAATAAAACTACTATAGCATAAAACTTTATACTTGTAAACGTTTTTTATAAGCAATTTTATCAAAAGTAAGAAAAAAGAAACTAAAAAACAAGATAGCAATATAAGGAGCCTCATAAATCGGTACAAACAAAGATAATATAGCAGTTAACAAACCAATTATAATTCCATATATAATTTTTCCAGTCTTTGTGCACGGAGTAACATACAAATCAGTTCCAACAAAAACAAAAGCAAAATAAGCCGAACCATTCAATATATTTTCTAAATAAACATTATTTTTAGTTATTAAGAACAAAAGAAATAAAATAATTAAAAAGCTAATGCTAGACATAATCGGAATCATTCTTTTATAAAACTTATTAAAACTTAAAATAAGAAAGGCAATTAAACAGAAAAATAAACTATTACTGGCAAGTCCTCCTACTCCATATCCTATAAGAATATCAAAAGTATTGTAATTAAAAGCATGAATTTTTTCTGCTACATTCATATAGGAATAACTATTAAAAAGCAAAGCCAAAATTAATAAAATTCTTGTAAAAGCAAGAAGATTAAACTCTTTTTTCTTCTTTAAAAAACCAGCTATAAATAATGATACAAATAAAACAATCGGATAAATAAGCATATTCGTATTAATAGAAGTAGTACAAGCTAAAATTAAGGCATATAAAATAGTTTCCCATTTATCACTTTTATTAATATATGCGATTAAAAAGCCAACTATAATACTTATCCCACAAAAATAAAAAGGAATAAACATATCAATAAAAGAAATAAGTTCGTTTTGATATAATAAAATACCATTCTTATAAAAACTAAATAAAAGAAGTGGAATAAGAGCTATAAAATATGCTTTTACTAAGCTATTTTTATCTTTATCATAATGTAAATAAGCAAGTTTATTCATGGCTATCTCCTTTCAAATAAGTATTAAAATTAATATATACAGGACATATATATGAACATAAACCACAATTTATACATTCTTTTCTTATTTGTTCTGCATATTTTGGATTTTTAAATAAAATTGGATCTAAATGCGCTGGGCAAATATCACTACACAAACCACAACGAATGCATTCACTTTCTTTTTTCTCTTCTCTTTTTTTCATAATAATTAGACTATTTAGATTAGGTGTTACTACAAAAGAACCTACATTAATTGTCTCTCCCTGCATGAGTCCATTAGCAAAATAAAGAACATTCTCTTCTGTAATTTCTACCACATCTTTGACAACCAAAGAAAGGAGTGCGCCAATTTTTGCTTGAACAACCACCGGATTTTTTACGGCATCCCCACTAATCGTAATTAACACGTCACTTTTACTTCTACCCCTTTTAAGATGGTTATAAATATCATAAAACTGACTTGCAGGTACAACAAGGGTTTCTTCTTCTGCTAAGCCAAGATAAGAAGTTAAAAAAGAAGGTTTTCCTAGTAAATACAAATCAGGAACTATCTTCAAAATAATATTTGGATACATTCCGAGATCACTCATAAGCTTACTGACATTCTCACTACTGCTAGCTTTCAAACACACATAAATATTTTGGATAGAATATAAACTTGTAATTTCATCTAATAATTCCAAAAAAACATCATAGTACAAAAACAAATAAAAATTTTCGGTAGAAACATAAACTTCATCATCAATAGCATTTAAAACCAAATTTTTCTTTCCTTGTAAATCTAGAACACTCAAAACACTTTCTTTATTGAGTTTCCTTTTTCTTCCTGCTTCTTTCCTATTTCTTTCTTCAAAATCATTAGCAATTTCTAGATAATAATCTGCATCCTGAAGCGAATTTAATTTTTTTAAACCACTCACTACACCTGAAACAGGACTAAGCATACCCGTAATAACTTCATCGCCTATTTTAACAAAATCATTTTTATGAACTAGAATTGTATTGTTTTTTAAAACAGGAAGATAAACATAATCTGGCTTTAAGAAACTTTCTAGCTTGCTCGAAACCAAAATATTTTCATCTTTTTTAAGCTCGATTAACTTCTGCATCATATCACCTACTTACTTGTCTTTTCCTCATCTTTTTCTTTTAAATATTCTTGTAATCGAATCGCGGTTGCTTCGGGAATAATTCGACTTAACTCTTCAATAGTAGCATTCTTAATTTTTGTCACACTACCAAATTCTTTAATAAGAGCTTTCTTTCTTTTCGCCCCAATTCCCTCAATATTATCTAAAATACTTCCAATCGCACCTTTACTTCGAATCGCTCTATGATAACTAATCGTATATCTATGCACTTCATCTTGCATTCTTGTTAAATAATGAAAGACACTACTCGTTTTATCAAGAGGAATAGTACGATAACCTAAAGAATCAATTAAATCATTTGTTCTATGCTTATCATTTTTTCTTAGGCCACATACTCTGATATCAAGATTTAAGCTCTGTAATATTTCTAGACATGCATTAATTTGATTAATACCACCATCGACAATAATTAAATCAGGTAACTCTGTTTTATCTACTAAAGCCCGGTAATATCTTCTGTAAATAACTTCTTGCATCGTATGATAATCATCATTTTTATCTAAGCTAATTTTATATTTCCGATATTCCTTTTTAGCAGGACGTCCATTCTTAAATACGACCATACAACTAACAGTAAAAGAACCAAAAAGATTCGAGTTATCAAATAAATCGATACGGTCTAATTTCTTTAAACCAAGCAAATCCCTTAATTCATCATTCGCTTTCTCAGTTTTCTCTTCATCACGAACGATAATTTCAAGTTCATTTTCCAAATTAATTTGCGCATTTTTCGAAGCCATATCAACTAAATTCTTTTTCTTTCCCTTTTGAGGAACAACAAAACCAGTATTAATAATTTCACTTAAAACACTAGTATTTACATCACTAGTACATAACACTTCTTTAGGAACTTCATGTTTACTATAAAAATTCATGAGATAAGTATCTAATTCATCCTGATAATCACTAACAACCGGAAAAATATCAGTATGTCCTCCAACCATTCTTCCATTTCTAAGAAATAATATTTGCACACTCAGATAACCTTTATTAAAGAAATAGCCAACAACATCACGATTCACATAATCATGTAATTCCATTTTCTGTTTATCTAAGATAATACTAATATAATTAAGTTCTTTTTTTAGTTCTAAAGCCATTTCAAAATTTAGTTGTTCACTGTACATATTAATTTTTTCTAGAATTTTATTCTTTAAAACATCAGCATTACCTCTTAAAAAACTCAAAATCTCTGTTTCCATTTGTTCTAATTTCTCTTGATCAACCTTTTTCTCACAATATCCTAAACACTCGCCAATATGATAATATAGACATACTTTCTTAGGCATAACATCACATTTTTTTAAGGGATATAAACGATTAATTAGAGCAACAATTTTTCTGGCTGCATAAGCATTAGGATATGGCCCAAAAAGCATTTTTTTATCTTTCTTGCGAATATTTAAATAACGAGAAACCTGAAGTTTAGGATAAGGTTTACTAATATATTCAATATAAGGATAACTCTTATCATCTTTAAGTAAAATATTATATTTTGGATCATATTGTTTAATTAAATTAAATTCTAAAAGAAATGCTTCTAATTCACTACTAGCAACAATATAGGAAAAATCTGCTATTTCACTAACCATCTTTGCTGTCTTACCTGTTTGAGGACGATTAAAATATGAATTGACACGCTTATGTAAATCTTTTGCTTTTCCAACATAAATAATAACCCCATCACTATTTCTCATTTGATAAGAACCAGGTAAATGAGGAATGAGTTTAAGTTTTTCTTTCAGCATTTCAATCACCTACTTCTTTTATTATACTACATTTTTTAGTATAATAAAATCAGGTGTTGTTATGAAATTATTAAATACATGTACATTAGAAATTAAAAAATCCAAATTTATTGGCTACTACTTTGAAGTAGATAACACAAACGAAGTAAAAGAAGTATTAGAAAACTTAAAAAAAGAACATAAAAAAGCAAAACATATTCCTTATGCTTACAAAATTGATAATGAAATAAAAAAATCAGATGATAAAGAACCATCTGGAACTAGTGGTATGCCCATTTTAAACATCATTGAAAAAAACAATCTAAATCACACTCTAATTGCCGCAGTACGATACTTTGGTGGTATTAAACTTGGTGCCGGTGGATTAATTAGAGCATACTCTAATACTGCTAAAGAAGTAATTAAAACAAATTAATATTTTCTAATATTATACTATTATTGTTATTATTATTTTGATTATCATCTTCATTTACAGTTCTAGTATAAACCCCAATAATAGCAGCAGTACCAATAGTAACCCCTAAAAACAAAATAATCAAAATAATTAACTTTTCATAAAATCTCATATTTATCTCTCCTACTATATATAAGTATACCTAAAATTAACTATTTAAACAATAGTTTTTTTATTTAAATTAAAAGAACGAAGTAAGCACTAAACTTCATTCTAATGTAATGATAACTTGCCCATAGGTTAAAGGAAAAAAGCGCTATAGGCAAGATAGATTATGTTGCAACTACGTAAGGATTATCAGCTGTTCCATTTCCACTTATTTGTACATCAGCCTTCAGATTTATTACTGGACGCACACCACACGTGCCTGCCGCGCCGACGTCGCGGAGCTTGCCATTCGAATCCGCAATGGACACCCAAGCAAAACTGTTCGCATTAAAGAGATGCGGAGACATGGTCCAATAGTTTTGGTTTGTATATAGGTAATAACTTGTGTTAGTTGTGTTAAATACTCCTCCCGCATATGCTACTTCATCGGCTGTGATTAATCCTATTGGATATTGTAATGCTTTATTTCCTTTTTTACTTGCTCCTACTGTGAACAAATCACTACTATTTGTGCATTTGAAGCTTGGACTTTTATTTATATATAGTCTATTATATGCTGCATATGTAGTATATTTTGTTCCTAATCCTGTTCCATTATATGGTGTTCTATCATTACAGAATCCTGCATTTATATCTATATCATCTGCATAACTTGCCAGATTATTTTGATACCATGTATTTAATGCTGTAAGTATGGTACTATTTGTTCCAGTCCCATGTGCATTTCCGCTGGTATATTTAAATCCTACGTACATATTATCATTATCCGAACTATTGAATGCACTGGTACTGGATAACTGTGTTCCACTGCCTGTGGTTGTTGTACTTGTTCCATTATAGATTAATCTTATCGTTCCATCTCCATTAATTCGTATTATCCGCCAATAAAATCCTGCCCATTTTACCCAGTTATCACTCGGGTTTCCGGCAAAATAGTATGTTGTTCCATCATCATCCTCTGCTTGGTATATTGTTCCTGTGGTGTTGGTTGTTAGGGTGGTACTAAAATCATCCCTTGTTAAAATATTTTTATTAGCTAATATTATTTCTGCTACTGTTGGTAGCTTAATTTCTAATGGATTTGAACATATTGTTTTACTGGTTCCATTTAGTTTTGTACATACCATTTGATTATTTTCATTGCCTTGTAATTCTACTATGTAACTATTATTTTGTATTGATGCTGTTGTATTTGGTGTACATATATTGTCTGTTGTTACACAATATGTTGCACTTGTTACATTGTTTGTTAAGTTTGATGTTAGTGTTTTATCGTTTAATTCAAATGTTGCTTCTAGATTATCTACTACTTGAATATCTGGATTTGCTACTACATTTATTTTTGATTGATATACTTTATTTGCTGCCACTTCTACTGTGGCATCATAATCTAACCATAGTTTTAAATGATATGTTTTTGTTTCACTTGATTTTAGTGTTCCTGTATATAAGTTATATGCTTCATATGCATTAGCTACTTCTGGTGTTACACTGCTATTATCACTTAGGATAGATATTACATTTCCTACTGTATCACTTGATAGCGATACTTTGATATAATCTGCACTAAGTGAATTAGCTTGTTTGTTTAAACTTTCTAAATTAATTTGATAATTTGCATCAGTATTACAAGTATTTGTTATAGTAAAATCGTAACTTGTTCCATCTAATCCTTCTATATCTGTGATAGGATAAATATTAGATAAACTAATAGATGCTGATGCATCAGTGAGTGATATATTTAAACAACCACTAGTGAATGTATTTGCTGTCTCCTGACTTCCACCAGTTGAGAAAAACGCAAATGTTATTCCTATTACTCCTATTAAAACAACTACAATTCCCCCAACTAATAATGATATTTTAGCACTTTTTTTCATAATAATCTTCCTTTACTCCAACTATTCTATAATAAATAAAACATTTTTTCATTAGCTTCGACAAAACTTGTCAAAACTTCCTATCATATAGTCCATAGTTATATTTTACCTACAATATTAATATACATTATCACTAAGTAAAAGTCAATCATTTTATGTTATTTTACAGTATTAAGATACAATAAAAAATCAGAGATAAATTTCTCTGACTATTTAATAAACATTGCATCACCAAAGGAAAAGAAACGATATTTCTCTTCTACTGCTATTTTATAGGCATGTAAAATTATTTCTCTAGAGGAAAGCGCACTAACTAGCATAAGTAGTGTTGATTTTGGTAAATGGAAATTCGTAATTAAACCATCTATCGCTTGAAATTCAAAGCCTGGATAGATAAAAATATCTGTATTACCAGAGCATTCTTTAAATTCATGATATTTATGCATGATAGTCTCAAGCGTTCTTACACTAGTCGTACCTACCGCATATATTTTTCTACCCTCTTTTTTAGCTAAATTAAGTTTATCTGCTACTTCCTTACTCATTTGATAAAACTCACTATGCATGTGATGTTCAAGTACATTTTCGACTTCTACTGGCCTAAATGTTCCTAAACCAACATGTAAAGTAATAAATAATATTTCTACACCCTTATTTTTTAATTCATCAAGTAGTTCTTCTGTAAAATGAAGTCCTGCTGTTGGAGCAGCAGCACTACCAATATTTTTAGCATAAACCGTTTGATAGCGATCCTTATCTTGTAATTTTTCATGAATGTAAGGAGGAAGAGGCATTTCTCCAAGCTCATCTAATATTTCCATTAAAATACCATCATAAATTAATTTAACTAAGACGATGCCTTCATCCTTCTTTTCTACTACTTCTGCTTTTAATTTAGGAGAGAACGTTACAATAGTTCCCTCTTTGAGTCTTTTTGCTGGTCTTGATAAACATTCCCAAACATTTTCACCTAAATCTTTTAAAAGTAAAAGTTCAATAACTGCACCAGTTTCTTCTTTTGTTCCAATAAGTCTAGCTGGTATTACTTTGGTATCATTTAAAACTAATACATCACCTTTATTTAATTCATGAATAATATCATGAAAATGCTTATGAGTAATTTCTCCCGTTTTTTTATCTAAAACCATTAATCTAGATGTATCTCTTTTACTAATAGGAGTTTGAGCAATTAATTCTTCCGGTAACTCATAATCAAAATCACTTAGTTTCATAAAATCAATCCATTTCCAAATATTTTTTCACCTTTTCTAAAATTTCTTTCGATATATCTTCAATACTTCGAAGATGATTATCTTTAAGGCAATTAATCTTTTCGTAATCATAAATAGTTGAAAGCTCTAAATAAGCCGTTTCCGCCATACGAAGAAGATTAATATTAGCTATTTTACCACGTTTTTCCTTTAATGTACAAACATATTCATAAGGTAGATACAAAAATAGTACTAAATCTGGTCTAGGTAAATCAAGTAAAACAAATTCTAAATTATCAAGCCATTCATACATCATATTCCTAGATTTAATATCTTTAATCTTTCCACCTTGAAAAGCCATATTGGACTCCACATAGCGATTTAATACGACAATATATCCAGCTTCTAAATGTTTGTTTATGATATCAATATTATAAGCACGATCCGCAGCATAGTAAAGGCTTGATATTTTAGGATCAATATTTTCAATTCCCTCAGTAAAATAAGAATCGCTATGTTTTCCAAGATATGCCTCACCTATAATTTTACCTGTTGGTGAAGCATAATTAGGAAAACCAAAACTTATTGCTTTAATCCCAAGTTGTTTTAAGTTTTCTACTAAAATATCTGTTTGTGTTTGTTTGCCTGAACAATCAGTTCCTTCAATAACAATTAACTTGCCTTTACTCATATAACCACCTACTTATAAATTGGAAACTTTCCTGTTAAATCTAAAACTTCATTTTTAAGTTCCAAAAGTATTTTTTCATCATCTTTATTTTTTAAAGCTTTAACAATAATATGTCCAATGCTCTCAAATTCTTTTTCTTTTAAACCACGAGTAGTCATCGCTGGTGCACCAAGACGAATACCACTTGTTTTCATAGGTGATTCTGTTTCATTTGGTATAGTATTTTTATTAACCGTAATATGTATTTTATCCAAAACTTCTTCGGCCTCTCTACCAGTAATGCCAATTGTAGATTTCACATCAACTAACATCAAATGGTTATCGGTTCCCCCACTAATAATTTTTAAACCATCTTCTTCTAAAGTTTTGGCTAGTGCCTTAGCATTTTTTACAACTTGTTCTTGATAAACTTTAAATTCTGGTTGTAATGCTTCATAAAAACACTGTGCTTTTGCCGCAATGACATGCATCAAAGGTCCACCTTGAATACCAGGAAAAATTGTTTTATTAATTTTTTTAATAATTTCTTCATTATTGGTAAGAATAATGCCTCCTCTTGGACCTCTAAGAGTTTTATGGGTTGTAGAAGATACTACATCAGCATAATCCACCGGATTTTGATGAAGTCCAGCAGCAACTAAACCCGCAATATGAGCCATATCAACAAATAAATAGGCACCTACTTCATGAGCAATTTCACTAAACTTTTTAAAATCAATAAAACGAGAATAAGCAGAAGCTCCTGCCACAATCATTTGTGGTCGCTCTAGAAGGGCAATCCTTCTTATTTCATCATAATCAAGCATCTCAGTTTCTGGATCTAAATTATAAGCAACAAACTTATAATCCAAACCACTAAAATTAACAGGATTACCATGGGTTAAATGTCCCCCATGAGATAAATTAAGTCCCATAACTTTATCTCCAGGTTGCAATAATGCTCTATATACTGCCATATTCGCGCTAGAACCACTATGAGGTTGTACATTAGCATAGTTAGCATGAAATAACTTTGTAACATACTCTATTGCTAAATTCTCTACTATATCAACGTTTTCACATCCTCCATAATATCTTTTACTAGGATAACCTTCTGCATATTTGTTTGTAAAAATACTTCCTTGTAATTCTAAGACACTTTTAGAAACATAATTTTCGGAAGCAATAAGTTCAATATTATCTTGTTGTCTTTTTGTTTCTTCTTCTAAAGCTTTCTTAATTTTTGGATCCATCTCTATCACCTATTCCTTTCGCTTGATCCACAACATTAGATATTAACATTGTAATTGTCATTGGTCCAACACCACCAGGTACTGGAGTAATATAACTTGCCTTTTTAGATACTTCATCAAAATCCACATCTCCATAAAGTTTGCCATCCACTCGGTTAGTACCCACATCAATCACAACAGCTCCATCTTTAACATATTCATCAGTAATAAATTTTGCTTGGCCTATTGCCACAATTAAAATATCAGCTTGTTTTGTTATTTCTTTTAAATTTTGTGTTTTCGAATGAGCAATCGTAACAGTTGCACCACGATTTAAAAGTAATATAGCCATAGGCCTTCCAACAATTAGGCTAGCTCCAACAACAACAACATTTTTTCCCTCAACATCAATATTTTCATATTCGAGCATTTTAAGAATTCCTAATGGTGTTGCCGCCACAATACGTTCTTGATTACTTATTAAATCACCTAAATTATAAATACCAAAACCATCAACATCTTTCTCTTTATCTACATAAGAAATTATCCGATCCTCATTAAAACAAGTAGGTAAAGGACTTTGAACTAATATTCCATGAATATGATCATCTTTATTTAGCTTTTCAATCTGTTCAATAATTTCTTCCTCGCTATTTTCTTCATCAAAACGATATAATAAAGCATGAACCCCTAATTCATCACAAGCCTTCATTTTATTTCGAACATAAATTTCACTAGCAGGGTCATTTCCCACTAATATAATTCCTAAACCAGGAATAATATTTTTTTCTTTTAAATTTTCTATTTCCTTTTTTATATTCTTTCTAATCTCATTTGATATTAACTTACCATCTATTATTTTCATATTTTTTCTCCTTTCGTTTCTAAATTATTTTATTTAAAAACGAAACACCTGAATTTTCACAATATACAAAATCATTTTAACCACCCCTAAAAAAGTGTGCCTTGTCTAACTATTTTTAAATGTTCATAGGCTTTATCAGTAGCCATTCTACCTCTTTGCGTTCTTTTAATAAATCCTTCTTGAAGCAAGAAAGGCTCAACTACATCTTCAATGGTTGTAACTTCCTCACCAATAGCAGTTGCAATAGTTTCAACTCCAACAGGCCCTCCATTAAATTTATTGATTAAAGCCGTTAAATATTCAATATCAATTTGATCCAAACCATATTCATCAACTTGAAGACGTTTTAAGCTATCAACTGTAATATCATAATCAATTTTGCCACTGCCTTCAACTAGAGCAAAATCACGCACTCTCTTAAACAAACGATTAGCAACTCTAGGTGTTTTCCGACAACGTTTTGCTATTTCTAACGCTGCATCATCATCAATTTCCATATCTAAAACTCTTCCTGTTCGCTTAACAATTTGTTGTAACTCACTATCTTTATAATAATTAAGTTTGGAAACAATTCCAAAACGATCACGAAGAGGACTAGATAAATCACCTGCTCTAGTTGTTGCTCCTACTAAAGTAAAGGGAGGTAAATCAATTTTAATACTTCTACTTTTGCCATCAGCGCCAATAATAATATCAAGTTCAAAATCTTCCATCGCCGGATAAAGTATTTCTTCCACAAACTTAGGCATTCTGTGTATTTCATCGATAAATAAAACATCGCCTGGTTCAATCGTTGATAAAACTGCTGCTAAATCGCCACTTTTCTCTAAAGATGGACCACTAGCCGTTTTAATATTACTACCAAGTTCATTTGCTATAATATGAGCAAGAGTAGTTTTACCAAGTCCAGGAGGTCCATAAAGTAAAACATGATCTAGTGCTTCTCCTCTCATCTTGGCTGCTTCAATAAACACTTTTAAATTAGATTTAATCTCTTCTTGCCCTACATATTCACTTAAAGTTTGAGGCCTCAAAGTAGCTTCAAAAACATCACCATCTTGTTCATTCACATCTAATATTTTCTCGTCTTCCATTATTTACCTCCTTTATATAATCTAGTAATTGATACCAATCTTGAAAACTCGGATATTTACTGCTTTCACCCATGCATACACCATGAATTCCATATAATGCAACATCATCTAAAACTCTTTCTTTATCATCAATAAATAAATCAACATGTTCCCTATAAGCTTTCTTTCCCTTTTTTATCTGTCTAAAATAGATTTTATCATAAAAAATTTCATTTTTCTCTAAGAAAGCCTTCGTATTTTTAATATTTTTTCGATCATATCTATTACCCCTAGCGGTTATAATAATAATTTTAAAATGATTCTCTTGAAAATACTTCCAAGCAGTCCTTACTCCGTCTTTTAATTCATATTCATCCCGCATTTGTTTAATATATTTTTTTAAAAATTTGTTATATTCTTTTTTAGATAGTAAAGAACGATCACTACATTCCGAATATTCTTGCTTTAAATATTTATTTACAACTTTAGAAGTATTTGTAATGGTATCATCAATATCTATTCCTAAAATCATTTTAACATCAACTTTAAAGCTTCCTTAATTTGATCTTCAATTTCAAGTGAAGCATTTACTTTAGGTAAAACTTTCTTAATCTCCGCGTTTTTATATCCTAAACTTTCAAGAACACTTACTAATTCATCAAAATCTCCACTTAAATTAATATCGTTCTTACTAGCAAGTTTGCCTTTTAAATCCAAAATAATTTGTCTAGCAAGTTTTTCCCCAATCTTAGGAAACTTCGTAAGATACAAAATATTTTCTCGATCTATAGCGTCAATAATACCCGAAATACTACCTGTTGCCAGCATTGGCATCGCCATCTTTGGTCCTAATCCCTTTACATTAATTAATTTTAAAAACAAATTTCTTTCATCTTCTGATTTAAAACCATATAAAGAATATTCGTCTTCTCTTATTTGATTATATAAATACACTTTAGTTTCCTTTTCAAGTTCAAAACTAAATGGATTAGCAACATAAACAGTGTAACCAATTCCACTATTTTCAACCACAATATAATTACTTTCTTGTGCTACTATTTTCCCAATAATATAATTGTACATCCTATCACCCTAATAAATATAATAGCATACATTAGTTTAAAAGTACACCCAAAAAATAAAAAAACAGATTAGTATCTGCATTTTATCTTTTATACCGAGACAATACTCTTACTGTATTTGAACTTAAATTTCCCGTAATTGGCTTATCTGTTAATAAAATATCTTCATAAATATCATTTAATTCCCGATAAAATTCTCCAGATATTCCATCGATTTCACATACTGTCATTTGCCCAAAAACTAAAGGATTTGCTTGCCTTATTTTAGGTTTGGAAACAAGAACTAAGCCTTGAGCTAAATCTTTAGCATAAAAAATGCGTTCTAAAGATAAAACATCTTTCAATACATCACCATATTTAGAATCTAATATTTTAGCAATAATTTCTTGTTCGCTTAAAAAGAACAAGTCATTCTCGTTGATAATGCCTAAATCTTCATAATATTTTAAAGTAAGGCCTAATACTTCCATCATATATCGGTCTTCTTTTGTTAAAAGAATTTTGCTATACACATTAATGGCTCGAAAAAAGTCTTCATAATCGGCATTATAATCTTCCATTAATACCATTTCGCCATTAAAATTTCTTAATCTCTCACTATACACATCACAAACCATCCCATTTAAATTTTCAAAATATGCAAGCATGTAATATAAGGAACGAATTTCTTCAAAAGCATGTGTTTTAGCAAAAAAGAGACAAGTAGCAAGAATACCGTCAGCCCGATCCAAACATAGTGCCGGAATTTTTTTATCAATCATAGGATACTTCGAAGCATAAGCAACATCATCTATCGAAATATGATCATCATGTAAATAAGCAAGCAGCTCTTCATCTTGAAGTAATATTTCTCTTACACTTAGCTCATCATTTTCTTGTTTTAAAGCATCACCTTTTTTAAAAGAATTAACATGAGCAAAGGATAAAGAACCAACATCATGAAAAACACCTGCTAAGGCCACTTTTAAGTCTTCTGATAACTTCCAAGCAGTATAACCAACGTTTTTAGAATGGTCATATCGAGAATAGTATTCTCTTGGTATTAATTCAGGAATACTTACATAATCCATCCCACAAAATAAACCCTTTCCTTTTAATCTTTGCAATGTTTTAGTAGCAAAATATTTATCTAAAGCAGAATTTGAATTTTCTTTATTTAAAACATTATATTGTTCTACAAGCATAAAGTCCCCCCACTATATAAATAACAAAAAATGGTGTCCCAAGCGGGATTCGAACCCACGATCTCTAGCGTCGGAGGCTAGCATTCTATCCAGCTGAACTATTGGGACACATTTTTATTCTATCACAAAAACAGCATAAAAAAAAGGCTTACTTTTTTATTAGTAAGTCAATACTTTATATTTACAAAGCAAACAAACATTTGCTATAATATTATTAGGAACATTGAATAGTTGGGTGCTACCTCTAATCTTTAAGATCGGAGGTGATGCTATATGAGTAAGAAAGATTTTTTAATCTCTTCTCTACTTATTATCATTCTTTTACTTATAGCATTACTTTTTGTAGTGTTAAATTAAA
This sequence comes from uncultured Mycoplasma sp., assembly GCA_946500895.1. GTDB lineage: Bacteria > Bacillota_I > Bacilli_A > RF39 > UBA660 > Caccenecus. Next base: position 47,647 of record CAMMXG010000008.1, read on the forward strand.
AGAGCACCTAACTCATCTAATGAATTAGGTGCCATCCAATGTAACTTGGTAGCACTCAACACTAGAAATATTGAATGTTCCTTTTTATTTTATGAAGTTTCCTTCATCTATATACATCATACCATAGATTAGGCTCTTTTTCAAGTAGTAGCCTACTATGTAAATCTTATAATATCAAACACTGTAATATAAATCATCAGTAGAATAATAAGGAAGAAGAAGACCATATGACAAGCGTTTTCAAATTTAGCATTAATTGGACTTCCTTTAATTTTTTCAATAATCAAGAATAAAATTCTTCCTCCATCAAATGCCGGTATCGGTAAAATATTAATTAAACCAACGTTAATACTTAAGAAAGCTATCAAATAAACAATTTGTTGCAATCCCATTGATAAACTTTGTCCTACAACATGATAAATACCAACCGGACCAGATAAACTACTTAAAGAAATCTGACCTGTAAATAAATTAATCACTGTAATCCACATCGTTGAAATAAGGCTTCCAAATCTTGCAAAAGCATATTTAATACTCGCCCATAAACCTCTTTCAGTTTTCTGTTCAATTCCAAAACCAAATGTTTTTTGCTCTTCCCCAGTCTCTGTTTCTGTTACATCTGGTTCAAGTTCCAAGGTAATGGTTTCTCCATCACGAAGTACTTCAAACTCATAAACATTACTATCATTTTTTAAATAAAGTACAATTTGCGTTTGATCCCAAGTAGATACGTTATGGTCATTAATTGATAAAATTAGATCACCGACTTGTAACCCTCCTGCTTCCGCAGCCGAATCTTCTAAAACCGTTCCAACTCTTGGTTCCAAACTATTAGCGCCCCAAATAAGCGCCATGAAAAAGAGAATTATGATGGCAAGCAAGAAGTTATTAAATACCCCAGCTGCTAAAATAATAACTCTTTGCCACCATTTTTTATTACACATAAAGTCTTCTTTTTTAATGGTTTTTGTATCATCATCTTCATAAACTTCACCAGCCATAGATACAAAACCACCAATTGGTAAAGCCCGAATATTATAGTTAATTCCATCTTTGCCTTTATGTGTCTTAATTAAAGGCCCCATTCCAATCGAAAACTCATAAATATGAACTCCTGCTTTTTTAGCAGTAATAAAATGCCCAAATTCATGCACTAATATAATTAATCCTAAAATAAATATCAATAGTATCAAAACAATAAACCACATATTTTATCCTCCTATAAAATTGCATAAAATATTAAAAATCCTAACATGATAGCAATCGTACTATCAAGGCGATCTAGTATTCCTCCATGCCCTGGAATTAGATTACTAAAGTCTTTAATATCATTTTCTCTTTTAATTTTACTAAAAATTAAATCGCCAATTTGGCCAATAATAGATAATGCCAAAGTTACTAATACTACACTTACTGTAATTGGATTTACAAAAAAATGGTAAAATACACAAGCTACAACCGTACCAATAATAGAACCCAAAACACTACCCTCTACTGTTTTTTTAGGACTTACCTTTGGTATTAATTTATGTTTACCAAAAGCCATTCCCATAAACATAGCAAAAGTATCAGTAAAAATAAAGATTAGAATTAAATAAATAAATAAGTACAAATCAGTCATTCTAGCTAAAATCATCGCATTAAAAGCAGTACCAAGAAGCACAACCGAACCAATTAGAAATAAAGCATCAGTTGCAGTATATTTCTTCTCATCATAAAACACAGACATTCCAAGCAAAGCAAGTAACATAATTGCAATCCCCCGGTAAGTAACACCAAAAAGAATTGAATATCCATCATACTCGGCTAAAACAATAAATAAAAGAGTAATAACTGCTACTAACTGTACCAAATAAGGCAAAGTATGATGACTTTTTTTTAGATCTAACAATTCTTTTAAAGCTAAAATACTAACAATGCCTACTCCTAACCGAAATAAATTTCCACCAACCCAAACAACTGGAATTACAATTGCCAACATAACAATTGCACTAAGTATTCTTTTTTTCATAACATCCTACTTTCTATTACAAGTATACTATTAAGAATTTCTTTCGTCAAGCTACTTATATAGCCCCATTTTCTCTTTCATAAGCATGAATTTTTCTTTAGCAATTTCTCTAACCACTTTAATATTTTCATCTAATATTTGATCAAGTTCACTACTATTTATTATTTCCTGATAACGCTTTTGAATACCACTAACCTCATCTACAACGACATCAGCAACATACTTTTTAAATTCCCCATAGTTTTTACCTTGGAACATACTTTCTATCTCGGTTGCGCTTTTACCAGTAATAGCCACACATATATTAATTAAATTACTAATCCCTGGCTTATTTTCTGGATCAAATCTAATCTCACAATCACTATCTGTAGTTGCTCCCATTATTTTTTTACGAATACTTGCTACATCATCAAGAATTCTAATAACACCTTTTGGATTATCACTAGATTTACTCATTTTTTTATCAGGGGTAACTAAATCCATAATTTTGGTACCCTCTTTGGTAATATAAACATCTGGTATTTTAAAAGTTTCACCAAATTTTTTATTAAAACGTTCAGCAATATTACGAGCAAGCTCCACATGTTGCTTCTGATCAATTCCCACTGGAACATAATCAACATCATAAGCTAAAATATCCGCTGCCATTAAAACCGGATAAGTAAAAAGTCCAGCATAAAAATTAGCATTCTTACTACTCTTATCTTTAAACTGTGTCATCCGTGATAGTTCTCCAAATGGTGTATTACATTCAAGTAGCCAAGAAATATTAGCATGATACTCATTTTCTGATTGAATAAAAATAATATTTTTATCAGGATCAATTCCGCAAGCAATATAAAGTGCTACTAAACTACGAATATTCTCATGTAAAGCCTTAGGATCTTGTGGTACTGTAATCGCATGCATATCAGCAATAAAAATGTATGATTTAAATTCCTCTTGCATCCGAACCATTTGTTTAATTGCTCCAATATAATTACCAAGTGTAATAACACCTGATGGCTGAATTCCTGTTAAAATTGATTTTGTTACCATTTTACTAAATTCTTTCATGTTAAAACCCACTTTCTTTTTAAGTATATCAAAAAATAAGAAAAAATAAAATAAAAAATTATATATTATTTTAAAACCAATATTAAAAAAACTCCTATCACTAGGAATTTTTAAAATGAATCAATATTAATCTTAACATTCTTAATATGATTTACATAAGTATAAGCAAGAATGATTGTTCTAAGAGCTTTCGCATTTTTACCAGATTTGCCAATCACAGCACCCATATCTTCATCAGAAACAAGGATTTCCAGAATGGTTTCATCTTCGTCTTGCGTAAAGGCACTTACTTTCACTAAATCTGGATTTTTAACAATATTCTTCACCAAATAAGTAGCAAATTCTGTTATATCCATATTACTTACCTGCTTTTTTTGATTCTGCATACTTTGCCATAATTCCTTCTTTAGAAAGAATTGAACGAACAGTATCAGTAGGGATTGCTCCATTATTTAACCATTTTAAAGCTAATTCTTCATTAACATTTACTTCTGCTGGTTTCTTAATTGGGTTATAAGTACCAACTGTTTCAATGAAACGTCCATCTCTAGGACTTCTAGCATCAGCGGCTACAATACGATAAAATGGCTTTTGTTTAGAACCCATTCTCTTAAGTCTTAATTTAACTGCCATAAAGTTTCCTCCTTTGTAACTACATTTTAACATACAACAAGAAGAGTGTCAACCATTTTTAGTTGACACTATTTCAAATAATTCTCATCAATTTCATTAATTACTTCATCTACTTCTTCATTTGGTACATCTTCAATTACTTCATAATCATCTTCCTCTTCTTCAACACTTACTTTAATCATCGTATTTCCAACAATTTCAACCCCAAGTTCTTTTTCAATAGATAAATGAACAACACCATTTTCAGTAGTTACATCTGTAACAGTTGGTTGAGTTAAACTTCTAACAATAATTTCGGAAGCATCATTAAGAAGTGCTCCATCTTTTAATTTAATATTCATCTTATCTTCATAAGTAAAATGTTCTGTAGCTACAGCTGTTTTTGTATCATTATTATATGAATACCAAACATTTACATCAAAGCCTCCCGTAATGTAGACAACCCCATTTACTCCTCTACCCTCAAAAGTATGATTAATAACCCAACAGCCTAAAACGGTATCAGGAACCTCGCTTGGAGTAACAGAAAATTTAGATACACTTGTCTTTTTTGCTTTACCAATAACTGCTTTCGTAACGATCTCTTTAAAACTTGCCAATTTGATTCCTCCTCTATTTTAATGTATGCACGAAAGAGGTAAAAGTGCACTAAAAAGATTGCATTATAAAGAATTTTTGTTATAATTAAAATGGTGAAGAAAAATGGATTGTATATTTTGTAAAATAGCAAAAGGTGAAATACCTAGTAAAGTTTTATTTGAAGATGAGATGGTTTTAGTAATTATGGATGCCAATCCCAGTGTCGATGGTCACGCTTTAATTATACCCAAAAAACATTACACAGATTATCAAGAACTAGATAATGAAATATTAACGCATATTTTTGATGTAGCAAAAAATATAGGCCCTAAAATCGTGGAAAAATTAAATGCCAACTCTTTGACTCTTTTAATTAATTATGGTGACGATCAAAAAGTAAAACATTTCCACTTGCATTTACTTCCTAATTTTGGAACAAGAGAAAGTGTTGCAACGAAAACAAACGATGAAATTTACAGCATTTTAAAAGGGGCTGTAATGAAATAAAATAATTTCATTCAGCTTTTTTTATATAAACAT
>CAMMXG010000009.1 GCA_946500895.1 uncultured Mycoplasma sp.
TAGCTCCGGTCGGTCCAGTAGCTCCGGTCGGTCCAGTAGCTCCGGTCGGTCCAGTAGCTCCGGTCGGTCCAGTTGCACCAGTAGGTCCAGTAGCTCCAGTAGGACCGGTTGCTCCAGTAGGTCCAGTTGCTCCGGTAGGACCGGTTGCTCCAGTAGGTCCGGTAGCTCCGGTAGGCCCAGTTGCTCCGGTAGGACCAGTTACACCAGTAGGACCAGTACAGCAAGGTCCAGTTGGACCGGTAGCACCTCTTGGTCCAGTAGGTCCAGTAGGTCCAGTTGGTCCAGTAGCACCTCTTGGTCCGGTAGGTCCTGTTGGACCTTCACATTTGAAACAGCATCTTACAATTTCACAGCAACAATTTTTATCTGTGTTTGTATAAACTGTTTCGGTATTATTTTCGTTCATTTTTTTCCTCCTTCCACTGTATGATATGAAGTTTTTAATTTGTTGTATAAACGATTGTCACTAGTATATGCAAATTTTAAAAATAAGTTCTTTTTTTCTGGTTGTTTGTCATAATTTTAAATAGGGGATAGATATGCGATTAAGTGATTTACAATCAAAAATGGTTGTTAATGTGAAAGATGGTAAACATTTAGGGACGATTATAGATGCTGAGGTAAATGAAACTGGCCAAATTCTTTATTTTACTGTTATGGTTCGTCATTTATTTAAAAGATTATTTAAAAGTGAGGCAGAAGTTAATATTACAATTAAACAAATTGTTAAGATTGGTGCAGATGTTATCTTGGTAGATTTGTAATTTTGTGGTATACTTGAAGAGGTGATGCACTTGAACAAAAAAACATATATTATTGCAGTATTAGTTTTAATTATAGATCAAGTTAGTAAAAGTCTTATTGAAATCTTTTTTAAACTTAATGAAAGTGTAGTTGTTATAAAAGATTTTTTCTATATTACAGTTGCTCATAACACAGGTGGAGCTTGGAGTATATTTAGTGATCATAGTTATTTTTTTATTGTTGCTAGTGTTATAGCAATTGTGTTACTTATTAAGTTTATGTTTGGATTTAAAAATAATCTTAGAAATAATATTGCTTTTGCATGTTTATTTGGTGGAATTTTTTCTAATTTGGCAGATCGTATTTTTCTAGGATATGTAAGAGATTTTTTAGATTTTAAAATATTTGGATATGATTATCCTATATTTAATATAGCGGATGTTACAATTGTTATTGGAGTAATATTACTTATTGTAGCTGTTATTAAAGGAGAAGATAAACGTGATAAAAATAGTGAGTGATGAAGCAAATATTCGAATTGATAAATATTTAGCAAGTAAACTTGATTATTCAAGAGAATATATTGGGAAATTAATTGATGCCAAACTTGTTTTAGTAAATGGTAAAGAGATTAAAGCTAGTTATAAAATTGGGTTGAATGAAGAAATTGTTATTCATGATGAAGAATTAAAAGTAGAAGAAGATATATTACCTGTTAAAATGGATTTGGATATTGTTTATGAAGATGAATACTTAATGGTACTTAATAAGCCAAGCGGTTTAGTTGTACATCCAAGTAATGGTAATTATAATAATACACTTGTAAATGGACTCATGTATTATACGAAGAATTTAAGTAATATTGGTGGGGAGTTTCGTCCAGGAATTGTGCATAGGATTGATAAAGATACGAGTGGACTTCTTTTAATTGCTAAAACGAATGGGGTTCATGAAATACTTGCCGATGATTTTAAGAACAAAAGAATTAAACGAGAATATATTGCTCTTTTAGATGGTGTATTTAGACAGGGAAGTGCTACTATAGACGCACCAATTGGAAGAGATAAGCAAAATCGTGAAAAAATGGCAGTAGTAGAAGATGGTAAACATGCTATAACGCATATGAAAGTACTTAAAAGATATAAAGAGTATACGTTAGTTAGCTGTGTATTAGAAACTGGACGTACGCATCAAATAAGAGTTCATATGGCTTATATTGGATATCCTGTTCATAATGATCCTGTTTATTCTAAAAGAGAAGCTACTAGTTTTGGACAATTTTTGCACTCTTATAAAATGAATTTTGTGCATCCAATTACAAAAAAGGAAATGGAATTTACATGTCCACTTCCTGAGTATTTTAAGAATTTTTTGGATAGTTTAGAAGAAATATAAAAATAATTTTAAAATTATTCCTAATATAAAACTAGTTATAAGAAAATAAATAAAGGGAAATATTTTTACTTCATGGAATATTTCTTTTATTTTTAAGTTTAGTAAAAAAGAGCTAATAAAAAGCATGAAACTAATGATAAAACTATAGATGGGATCTTCAAAATAAAAGTAGTAAAGTGGTAGGATAATAAGAAAAATGAAGTTTAAAATGATATAAAATAAATTATCATGATTTAAGTTTTCTTGATAAATAAAGTAATAAGTTACGATAAATATTAAGAGAATAAATGTTAAGTAAAATATCAAACTCATAGTTCCACCTCTTTACTAAATATATGTTTTGTTATAAAATAAAAGTACAGCGAGGTGAATGTTATGCATTTTAATATTTTAAATAAAAATGATGAAATAGTGATGTCTTTAGTTCATTATTTTATTACTGAAGAAAATTATACTCCCATTGTTGTTAAAGGTGTAAAAGATGAAATTTGGTTAGAAAATTTAGATGGACCTTATCGTATTATTCGAATTAATTCTAATTATATTCATAATGATGAACAATATAAATTTGATTTGTTTAAAACTAAAAAAGTAATGGAACAAATTAGAAAAAAGACTCTATCATTAAGTATGAATACACTAAATATATTTATTAATTTGAATGATAGTGTTCATATAAATGAAGAGGAGAAAAATATAGCATCTATTAAATTTCATAATATTGATGAAATATTAAAAGATAAAAATATTGTTCAAATTTTTCCTAATATTAAGAATAAGTTAATTAAAGATAAAGAGGGAATTGATTTAATTGTTAATGTTACAAATGATATTAATGCGAAAACAGTAGAAGATAATAAGGTATTTACAAAAATATTTGAACCTAAAAAAATTATTATTACACCGATTCTTATTACTTTGTGTGTTTTAGTATTTATCTCTATGTATATTTGGGGTAATGGTAGTGAAAATACAATTACATTGCTTTTGTTTGGAGCTAATTTTAGGCCTTTGGTTCAAGCAGGGGAAATATGGAGACTTGCTACTTCTATGTTTTTACATATAGGGATTGTGCATTTAGTTGTTAATATGTATTCTTTATATATTATTGGTAAACAGTTAGAAAGCTTTTTGGGAAGATGGAAGTTTTTGATTGTTTATTTAGGAAGTGGTATTATTGGCTCTTTGTTATCAGTAGTCGTTCATTCAAGTATCTCTGCTGGTGCTAGTGGTGCAATATTTGGTTTACTTGGTTCTTTACTATACTTTGGATATCATTATCGCTTATATTTAGGTATGGTTTTAAGAACACAGGTTATTCCAATTATTATTATTAATCTATTGATAGGTTTTATGGTTCCAGGAATAGATAATTTTGCTCATATTGGTGGTTTAGTAGGTGGATATTTACTTACTATGGTTTTAGGTGTTCCAGGAAAAACAAGAAAGAGTGATCGAATTAATGGCTCTATTGTTTTAATCTTGTTAATCGCTTTCTTAAGCTATATGCTATTTGGATATTTGAGGTAATTATGGAAAGATTACAAAAAGTGATTGCGGATGCAGGGGTAACATCTAGAAGAAAAGCAGAAGAGTTAATTGTAAATGGAAAAGTCAGGGTAAATGGAGAGGTTGTAAAAACACTTGGCGTAAAAGTAAGTGGTAATGATATTGTGGAAGTAAATGGGGTGATGCTCCAAAATGAAAAGGTTAAAAAATACTATCTTTTAAATAAACCAAGAGGTGTCATTTCCAGTGTTAGTGATGAAAAAAATAGGCCAACTGTAGTTCAATATATCGATACAGATGCGCGTATTTATCCGGTGGGTAGACTAGATTATGATACAACTGGATTAATTATTTTAACAAATGATGGAGAACTTGCGAACATACTTGCTCATCCCAGAAATAAAATACCAAAAACTTATATTGCTAAAATAGAAGGACTCTTAAATAAAGATGATATTGATCGTTTAAAGAGTGGTATTATGATTGACGGAAGAAAGGTAGCTGTAGAGGATTTTAAGATTCGTGATAAAGATTTTGATAAAAAAACATCTTTGGTTGAAGTTACTATTGTTGAGGGTAGAAATCACATTGTTAAAAAAATGTTTGAAAGTTTAAAGCATCCAGTGATTCGTTTGTCTAGAATTAAGATTGCTTTCTTGGAAATTGGAAAGTTAAAAAGTGGACAGTACCGAGAGCTTACTATTAAAGAGATTAAGAAATTATATAGTTTAAAATAGCGTAAAAGCTATTTTTTTAAATAAAAAAAAGAGGATTATTCCTCTTCATGATGGCAACCACAATTGTTGTCTTTTGAGCATTCGCAAGATTCACAATCACAATCATTTTCTTCTGCATTTTCTGTAGTATCTTCTACTTCTTCAATCGAAATAGCACTTGTTGGGCAAGAAGAGATGGCACTTGCTAAATCAGAACTTTCTAAATTTTCATTATTTGTTGCATGACTTAATCCTTCATCATTAAATTCAAAATGTTCAGGATCGATTGATACACATGCACCGCAACCAATGCATGCTTCATCGTTTACAATAATTTTTTTCATATATAATCTCCTTATCAATATAATTATATCAAAACTTTTTGAAAAGGGAAAGATAAAGCCTTTTAAACTTTAAAAAAATATGTTATTATTATATTGAAGGATTGTGGCGATATGAAAACGAGAATGGAAAAATATTATGATGAAGAAAATAATAATATTGCACTAAGACAACGTAAGAATGAAAAACTTTATGAAAATATTAATGATTATGAAGTAGATGATTATAAAATAGAGGCTAATGCAACAGTTCTTGATAATAATGCAAAAAATATTGATGTAGAAAAAATTAAAAAAATTTTGGATACAAAATATAATAAACAGCCTAAAAGAAGAAGCATTGTGGTTGATGAAGATTATTCAGAACCTGATATTAGCTTAGACGAAACAAGAGAATATGATATCAATGCAATTTTAGAGAGGGCTCGAGGCGAAAAAGAAGTTGATTATGAAAAAGAACGTTTAAAGAAAATTCGAGATACCCAATATGATATTTTAAATAGTCTTGATATTGAAGGGGAAGAAAAAGAAGAGGTAGAGGAACATAATGAACTCATGGATTTAATTAATACGATTACGGCTAAGGAATTAGAAGTGAAAAGTACAAAAAAAGAAGATGATTTAGATCCATTAGATATTTTAACTGATTTAAAGGGAAGTGATGATACTGTCGTAGTTGATGGTATTCATGAAGAAAGTGAAAGTGTTGGGGAAACATCTCCAATTATGTCCCTTGAAGAAGCTGATAAAATTAAGCCAACAATTTTGGAAAATAAAACCCAAGATCTTACTAGTACTCTACAATTTACACAAAGTGATTTTGATGATTTTAATGATTTAAAAAAGGAAGTAAAATCCAGTCGAGCTTTAATTTATATCATTATTGTAATTGTTAGTCTTATTTTGATTGCTGGTATTGTTATCTTTTTAAATAATTTTTTAAATCTTTCTTTGTTTTAGTGCATATATTTTAATATGAAAAATGGTTTTAAAAGTACACGTTTATATCATGGTAAATTGCTTTCTAAAATAATATTTGTGACTATTATTTTAGTTATCTTATTTACCTTTTTTTTATTATCTAAATTTACTAATCATTTGAACCATTCTTTGATACAAATTAGTACGAATGAAGTTACAAGAGTGACTTATAGTTTTATTACGGATAAAATTAATAGTAGTATTTTTAATCATACTAATTTAGAAGATATTTTGGTAATTGAAAAAAATAATCAAGATGAAATATTATATGTGGACTTCAATTTGGAACAAGCATATTTAGTACTTGATCAAGTTTCGAATATTCTTACAAATTCATTTGATGAGTTAAATAGTGGTAATGTATCAGTTGCTTATTTGGATGAAGAATTATCTCATGAACTGGGAAGTATGGTTTTGTCTATTCCCGTTGGGAATAGTTTTCAAAATATGTATTTTTATAATTTTGGACCTAAAGTTCCAGTACGAATTAATTTTATTGGTTCTGTTCTTACTAATTTGAAAACAAAAGTAACCGATTATGGTCTTAATAATGCATTAGTTGAACTATTTGTTTATATTGAATTTAAAACGCAGATTATGAGTCCGTTTGATATAGAAGAAGTTACTTTAAAGTATGATGCAGTTATTGCATCCATGATGATTGAAGGAGAAGTACCTAACTTTTATGGTGGTACTATTGAACGAGAAAGCAGTATTTATACGAAAGAAATTGAATAAAATGGCACAATTTTATGGCACAAGATATAAAAAAAGCTGTTATTTCTAACAACTTTAGTTTCAATATATGGTAGCGACGGAGGGGATCGAACCCCCGACCTACCGGGTATGAACCGGTCGCTCTAGCCAGCTGAGCTACATCGCCATTTCGTTAAAGCAATAATAATATATCATAAAAATAAGTGTTTTACAATCCCTAAATTGACAAAAAGATTGACTTTCAATGGAGAAAACATGTATTATATTGATAGGTGATAAATATGACTAAATGTTGTTGTTGCTGTTTTATTTTAACTTTCAGGAAAATTTAGTCATATAAACTTTTATAGAGGTACCTTTTTATAATTGCTTTATATGATAATTATAGGAGGACCTTTTTATGCTTAAAAAACAAGTGAATAGTATTCGATGTTGTATTTCTTTTTATTATTTATTTTAGAAAGGAAAGAGGAATATGACTTTAAATTTAATTGGGAATACTCCCATGATAAAGATAAAATATCGTTATCAAAATAAAGAAAATTATGTTTATGCAAAATTAGAATATTATAATTATACAGGTAGTATTAAAGATCGTATCGCTTACTATATCATAACAAAATCAAAAGAATTAGGATTACTTAAAGATGGACAACCAATTGTGGAAGCAACTAGTGGAAATACAGGTATTTCATTCGCTGCCATAGGGGCATTAACTCATCATCCGGTTCATATTTTTATGCCGGATTGGGCAAGTGTAGAAAGAATCCGTATTATGGAGCTTTATGGCGCTCATGTATATTTGGTTAGTAAAGAAGAAGGTGGATTTAGAGAAGCAATTCGTAGAAGTGAAGAGTACGCTATAAAGATAGATGGCTTCTTACCTAAACAGTTTGAAAATTCTTTAAATACTGAAGCGCATTATTTAACAACTGCTAAAGAAATAATAGATAGTTTACCTAGTGTTGATACTTTTGTTAGTGGTATTGGGACTGGCGGAACTTTAATTGGAATTGCAAAAAGATTAAAAGAGAATAATCCAAATATAAAAATCGTTGGTTTAGAACCAGATAAAATGCCTCTTTTAAGTGGCAAAAAAATTATAGGAAATCATAAGATAGAGGGAATTGGAGATGATTTTATTCCTGCATTAGTTGATCAAAGTTTAATTGATCAAGTTGTTCTTATTAATGATGATGATGCTGTTAATATGAGTAGGTTACTTGCTAAAAAATTAGGTTTAGGTGTCGGTATTTCTTCGGGTGCTAATTTTCTAGCTAGTGTTTTATCAGGCGGTAAGTGTGTTGCTACTGTTTTTGCTGATGATTTTAAAAAATATTTATCTACTGATTTGGCTAAAGAAATAGATGATAATCCAAAGTTTTTATCTAATCAAATAGAATTAATTGGTATAGAAGTAGTAAATGGCAAATAGAAATATTTGCTTTTTCTTACATATGCAACGAAATAAATTTGTGTTATAATTGAGATAATAGAGGAGTTAGTTATGAGTAAGAAAAAAGAAATATCTTTGCATAGTGCCATTATAATTGGGATTTGTGCTGTTATATTAGAAATATTTTTATTAATATTCATTTTTCCTTGGTGGTGTTAATATGAAGACTGTTGACCTAAAAAGTTTTATCATTATTATGCTTGCCATTTTAATCATTATTCCAGTTATTTATCTTGTTTTTATTAGGCCCAATATTTATGCTTGTCCCACTAATTCTTCTTTGTGTGCATTAGCTTATGATTGTGTTTGTGAAGATCATATTTGTGAATGTAAATATCAAGATGAAAATGGAATAGAGCGAAATATTACTTGTAATAAAAATTAATAGTTATTTGTTTATAAAAAATGTTGAAAAGTTTTGCCTTGTGTGATATATTTATTTTATTCTTGTGTGAGGTGAATATGGAAGTTTTAGATGAAGAAAGAACAAAACTTGCAGTGATTCAACAACAATATCGAGATTTAATTAGTTATTACAATGAGAAAATAAAAAGCATAACAAAAGATTATAAGAATGATCCTTTTATGCAAGCAACCTTATTAGAGCAATGTACTAACAAATTACAGCTTTTAGAAAGAACTATCAATACCCCCTTCTTTGGACGTATTGATTTTTTGCATGATGAAGATAAAAAAGAAACAATTTGCTATATTGGCAAAGTTGGGGTATTAGATTATAATGGAAACCCTATTACTGTGGATTGGAGAGCACCAATCGCTTCTTTATATTACGATTCTAATATCGGGTATGCTAAGTATCTTGCTCCTGATGGGTTAATGACTGGTTATTTGAATTTAAAAAGACAGTTTGATATTGAAGATGGGATATTAAAATCATTTCAAGATGTCAATACTGTGGCCAATGATGAATTATTAAAACCTTATTTAAGTACTAGTGCAGATAATAGGCTTAAAAATATTGTCGCAACGATTCAAAGTGAACAAAATGCGATTATTCGTAAAAGTATTTATACTAATAATATTATTCAAGGTACTGCCGGTAGTGGTAAGACAACAGTAGCATTACATCGTATTTCTTATTTGATTTATAATGAACAGAAAAATTTCAGAGAAAATCAATTTATGGTGATTGGTCCTAATGCATATTTTATGGATTATATTTCGTCGGTATTACCAGATTTGGATGTACATTCCGTTAAGGAAACAACTTTCTTAAATATTGTAAATGATTATCTAGGTGAGAAAATAAAAATAGTTGATCAAAATGCGCGATTAGAAAATATTTTAAATCATGGTAAAGTTGATCCGAATATTCCATATAAATCTTCTTTAAAATATAAGAGGGCTTTGGATTTATTTATAAAAGAGTTGGAAGAAAACATGATTCATGGACCAATTGTAATAGATCATATAGTTCTTTTTAGTGAAGATGATATGTTGCGTTTTTTTGCCAAGAAAACTTTAGGGATTGCTGAAAGAATTAAAGAATTTATGAAGTATGCTAAAAAGAGCTTGAAAGAAAGAGAAGGTGCTATTAAAGATGCTTATTGGAGGCAGTTTCGAGATGAGTTTTTAAGCTTACCATTAGATAGTCCAAGAAGAGAAGAAATACTATTAAATACGGAAAAATTCAATAAAGATTTTTCTCGAAATACTTTACAAGTATTAAATGATTATTTTTCTTATTTTAGTGTTAAAACTTTAGAATTTTATAAGCGTTTTATAGAAAATATTGGTCAATATATTTTAAATGATGAATGTGATTTACAAAGTTTAAAAATGGATACTTTAAATGCAATTTATAAAAAGACTTTGGGTTATGAAGATTTGCCTGCTTTAATTTATCTTCATCTTAAATTAAATGGTTATAAAGGATATGATGAGTATATTCATGTTGTTTTAGATGAAGCTCAAGATTATGGTTTGTTTCATTTTCTAGTATTAAAAGAATTATTTAAAAATAGCACATTCTCTATTTTCGGAGATTTGGCTCAATCTATTTATTCTTACCAAAGTATCCATGATTGGGAAAGTGTTATTCAGGAAGTGTTTGATGAGAAAACGGAGTTACTTAAGTTAGAGAAAAGTTATCGAACGACTTATGAAATTATGGCGTCTGCTAATCTAGTTTCTAAATGGTTTGGGTTTGGGGATGCTAAGGCAGTTTTAAGACATGGTAAGAATGTAGAAGTGGATCAAGTAGATGATAGCAAGATAGTAGAGTATATCGAAAAAAGAATTGATACTTTTTTTGGTGAAGGGTGTAAGAGTATTGCTATTATTTGTAAAGATGAGGCTGAAGTAAAGAAAATTGCTAAAAGATTTATTGAAAATAATCTTGTTTATCATATTATTGGAGCTAAAAATACGAAATATGATGGGGGAATTTGTTTTGTGTCTAGTTATTTAGCGAAAGGGTTAGAATTTGATGCAGTTATTATTTATAATGTAGAACAATATGATGTAAAGAGTGAACTTGATATGAAGCTTTTATATGTTGCAATGACAAGAGCATTACATGAACTTTATATTACTTATCAGAGAGATGTTATCTATCCTTTAAGGAATTTAAAAAAATAAGAAAAATAGTGAAATGTTGTTGCAAAAATAAAAAAATGTGATAGAATATTATTAGTTGAAAAAGTTGTGATTAGGACATGACATTATTTTGCTTCTTATTAGCGAGATCGTGATGGTGGAAGGCGATTTGGGAAGGTTTAATGTTACTACCTATGAACTGGCCTTGAAAAAGTGTCCCGGTTTAAAGCCGTTATGTTAAGTAAGTAATTAAAAGGATGGTACCGCTTAAATTTTAAGCTCCTTAGGTATCATTCTTTTTTTATTTGAAGGGTGGGATTTTATGGAGATAAAACCAAAAGATAAGTTTAGACATTTTAAAGGAAATATAGTAGAAGTTTTGTGTCTTGCTAAAAATTCAGAAAACTTAGAAGACATGGTTGTATATACTCACAATAATGAGTATTGGGTAAGGCCGTTATCAATGTTTTTAGATAAAGAAGATGTATCAACAAGACCAGATAATGTAACTGGTCAAAAAGTGCGTTTTTTAAAAATAGAGGAGGAGAAAAAATGATAAATATTAAAGAAGATAAAGATTTAAATGTGTTAAATCACAGTTGTGCGCATTTAC
Organism: uncultured Mycoplasma sp.; assembly: GCA_946500895.1. GTDB lineage: Bacteria > Bacillota_I > Bacilli_A > RF39 > UBA660 > Caccenecus. The sequence goes on from CAMMXG010000009.1 coordinate 11,032, forward strand.
TTGCTCAAGCAGTAAAACATTTATACCCTAATGCAAAATTTTGGGTTGGACCTGTAATAGATGATGGTTTCTATTATGATATTGATTTAGGTGATGAAGTTATTAAAGAAGAAGATTTGCCGAAAATCGAAAAAGAAATGAAAAAAATTGCCAAAGATGGTAAAAGAATTGTAAGACATGAAATTTCTAAGCAAGAAGCGTTAGAAATGTTTAAAGATGATCCATATAAATTAGATTTGATTGGAAATATGGATGAAGAAGCTAATGTTATTAGTTGTTATACGCAAGGCGATTTTACTGACCTTTGCCGTGGTCCTCATGTTGAATCCGTTAAAGAGCTTAAGCATTTTAAACTTTTAAAGGTTAGTGGTGCTTACTGGAAAGGGGACGCTAACAATAAGATGCTTCAGAGGATTTATGGTGTTTGTTTTAGAACTGAAGAAGATTTACAAGAACATTTATATTTACTTGAAGAAGCTAAAAAAAGAGATCATAAAAAGTTGGGTAAAGAACTTGATTTATTTATGATGAGTGAATATGGACCAGGATTTCCTTTCTTTTTACATAATGGCATGATTGTAAGAAATGAACTTGAAAATTATTGGTATCAAGAACATACTAAAGAAGGATATGAATTTATTAAAACACCAATTATGCTTAATAAAGAATTATGGGAGTTATCAGGACATTGGTTTAATTATCGTGAGAATATGTATACAAGTGAAATTGATGATAAAACATTTGCAATCAAGCCTATGAATTGTCCAGGTGGTATGCTTGTTTATAAAAATTCACTACATTCTTATAAAGATTTACCTTTAAGAATTGGTGAATTAGGTCAAGTTCATAGACATGAAGCAAGTGGAGCATTAAATGGTTTATTTAGAGTAAGAACATTTACACAAGATGATGCCCATATTTTCATGAGAGAAGATCAAATTGAAGAAGAAGTTATTCGCTTAATTAGTTTTATTGATAGAATGTATAAAGTATTTGGTTTAACTTATGATATTGAACTATCTACTAGACCAGAAGAAAAATACATTGGTAGTATTGAAATATGGAATAAAAGCGAAAAAGCTTTAGAAGATGCTTGTCATAAGGCTGGTCATGATTGTAAGATTAATCCTGGTGATGGAGCTTTTTATGGACCAAAACTAGATTTTCATATTCGTGATTCTTTAGGTAGAGTATGGCAATGTGGAACGATTCAACTTGATATGAATTTGCCAGAACGCTTTGATTTGACTTATGTTGATTCAGATGGTTCTAAAAAAAGACCAGTTATGCTTCATAGAGTTATTTATGGTTCTATTGAAAGATTTATCGGCATTTTAATTGAACATTATGCAGGAGCATTTCCACTTTGGCTTGCACCGATTCAAATTAATATTATTCCAGTTAATAATGAATATCATTTGGAATATGCTAAAAAGTTACAAGAAGAATTTGAGAAAAATCATTTTAGAGTTAAATTAGATGATCGTGATGAAAAACTTGGTTATAAAATGAGAGAGAGTCAAACAAAAAAAATTCCTTTAACTATTGTTGTTGGTGAGGCAGAAGCGAAAGATGGAACAGTTAGTTATAGGGAGTTTGGTAAACAAGAAACAATTACTGTTTCTAAAGATGAATTTATTTCACAAGTAAAAGAATGTATAGAAAATAAAACATATAATTTGTAAGGGTATCTTTTGATACTCTTATTTTATGCAAAAAATTATAAAAAAAGCTTGACAAAGTATTTAAAATGGTATTAAAATGATAGCAATTACATTTTAAAGGAGTGAGAGTATGACTTTAGATGCAGTTAAATTAAAACATTACTTTTGTTATACAAATAGTTTCTGCTCTAATTCTTTCTGCTCTTTTAATGATATTATTTCTAAAAAAACAAGTGTCTTTCTGTCTGATTGACGCTTGTTTTTTTTTATATTTTAAGGAGGTGGAGTTATGGGTGAAGTAAATGCTTTAAACTTATTTCAAATAGTGGAAGAGTATAATTCAGAAGACCTAGAAAAGATTAAGAAGGCATATCAATATGCTCGTGATTTACATGCAGGTCAGACTAGACAAAGTGGTGAGCCTTATATTAATCATCCGTTAAATGTTGCTCTTATTTTGGCAGAAATGCATGCTGATAGTGATACGATATGTGCTGGTTTGTTACATGATACTTTAGAGGATACTAATACAACAAAAGAAGATATTGCTTCTTTGTTTAATAAAAATGTTGCTAATTTAGTTGATGGTGTTACAAAGATTAGTAAACTTAATTTTTCTTCTAAACAAGCTCAAAATTTAGCTAATACAAGAAAGATTATTACAGGTATTACTGAAGATGTGCGAATTATTATTATAAAATTAGCTGATCGACTTCATAATATGCGAACTTTGCAGTTTAAAACATCATTTAAACAGCAAGAAAATGCTTTAGAGACGATGGAAATATTTGTTCCTCTTGCTTATTATATTGGAGCATATCGGATTAAATCAGAATTAGAGGATTTGTCGTTAAGGTATTTAAAGCCCAATACATATCGTACTTTAGAAGAAAAGAAATTGAAATTGGAGTCTCTTTATGAACCATATTTAAAAGAAATGCTTTTTAAAATTCAAATGATGCTTAATGATAAAAATATTCCTAATGAGATAAAGATTCGTACTAAAAACATTTATGGCATTTATAAAAGATTATGTGATGGTCATAAGTTGTCAGATATTCATGATTTATTTTCTCTTAAAATTATGGTTGATGAAATAGAGAAATGTTAGATGGATTTGATATAGAAGAAGCAAAATTTATGCTTTTTACACCTGCTGAAGAAACTTTTTTTGCTCAATATTATATTGATCATTTAATGTATATCATATTGTTAAAAACCGATGATGTCAAAGCAGTTAAATATAAACAATATTTAATTAATAAGTTTCATGCAAAAGATGAATTAATTTTTGAAGGAAGATTTAATAAAGATTTTTCTTCTAAATTAAATTGTTCTATTGAAGATTTATTAAAGCAAATTAAAGGTTATACAATTAGTCCCGAATATAAAATAAGGCATTTATATTTTGAATTAGAAAATCCTGAACGTAAAGCTTTTACTGATATAATTAAATACGATAATGTTGATGAAAAATTTATTTCTTCGCAACTTATTGGTATATCAGGATTTCTTTTAAGGAAAAAGGTTTTAGATATGCTAAATAGTAGTTTAATTTTACCTAATCGAGGATACATTTATGAATTTTCTAATGATATAGTAATTAATTCACTTTATATTTTGTTAAATGAAAGGAAGAAGATGATGGATAAAAATATTAAACCTTATAAGCAAAAAGGAATGACATGTGCTATTGCTTGTATGTTAATGGTTTTAGAGTATTTTCAATTAATTCCTAAGGCAGATTGGATGTTAGAAAGAAAATATTATCGTATATATCATTCAAAATATATGGAAGGAACACCTTTTTCAGCATTAGCTTGGCATTTTGCTAAAAATGGCTTAGATACGGAGATTATACATTCAGAGCGTGATTTTTTTGATAATTCCAGTCATACTTTATCTGATACCATCTTTGAAGATGCAATGTTAGAATATAAGGAGTTTATTAACATTGCAATAGAAAAAGGTGCTAAAGTCACTAATGGAGTAGATATTAATTGCATAATGTTAAAAAAATGCATTGAGGAAGGTAAAATGGTTATCATAGCTGGTCAATATGGAGCTATGTTGCATGCTATTTTGGTGTTTGGATATAATGAGAAAGGTTTCTTGGTTTGTGATCCATTATGTGGTAAAAAGCAAGTAAAAACAGATCAGGAAATTACTTCTTTTATACAAACGCCTATTGGTAAGTGGTGTGTTGTTGTTGGTGAAAAAAAGCCTAAAAAGGCTAAACTTATGACAGCTATTCCTGAAATTCAAAATGAGGCAATGGAAAAATTGAAATTAAATGAACATAAAATTTATGTGGATAAAGATGAGGATCTGATACGAAAATTAGAGAAATAGTAGAGGACTTATGAATTATATTTATTATGATCAATATTTGATTAATAGGAATTTTCAAGACTTTAATATGTTAGTTTCAAAAATTAAAGGTGGATATTTAATCGGCCCTAAAATTACTGATAGTTTTGATGAAGAATCTTTTTATAGAAGGGTTAAATCTTCTGCTTTGTTTGATAATATTAAATATAGAAGTAATTTAAGTAAAAGACTATTGAAAAGATTAGATGATTACTATTTATCATTATCAGATAATGAAGTAATTGAAATAGCTAAAAATGGAAAAATTATTAGGCATAAAATTGTTTCTTTGCCTTGGAGGAGTAGATGAAAAATAACAAATTAATATTAAGCAAGGATGAATTATATAAAGAAATGGGATATGATTATAAGGACTTGTTATATTTGTTTGATGATAAATTTGGTATTATTAATGCTGTTTTAAAAAGAAAAGAATTAAAAAAATATAATTTATATATGTATCAATGCTTAAGTGCTAATGTTAAGGATTTGTTTCATTTGAGTAGAGAAGTTTCTAGCGGAGGACTTGGGGTTAGTAGCTCTAAAAAGAGAGCTATAATTAGTTGTTTGGCAGAAGCTATAGAAAGATATTGTATGTCATATATTTCTCCTGATGAGGTTTATTTAAGTAAATTACAAAATATTAGTGATACTCATAAATTTGATGATTTTTATACATATAATTCTTTGCAATATTCAGAACAAAAACAATTTTTAAATCCTTATAAAGATGAAATTTATTGGACTAAAATATATTCTGTTAAAAATAAAAAGAAATGGAAATATTGGCCTGCTAGTTTAATTTATTTACCTTTTGAATTGTCAAGTCCAGTAGCAGAAAATACTTCTACAGGTATGGCGGCAGGAAGTTCGATTCATGAATGTGTTTTGAGTGGCCTTTTAGAGTTAATTGAGAGAGATGCTTTGATGATAAATTTTTTACAAAGATTAAACCCTTTGGAAATTGATGTTAATTCTATTACTAGTGTTGATTTAATTGGAAAAATACAAAAAGATTATAATCTTAAAATATATAAGTTATATAGTGATATAAATGTTCCAATTTATTTATCATTTATTTGGAAAGAAAAGTTTGGTAAAGTTCATTATGGGATTGGAGCGTCAGCAAATTTAGATTCTGATGAAGCAGTTAGTAAATCTTTGAAAGAATGTTTATTTACTTATTTTTATTCTAAAAATATTATGGATTTAAAAAAGAATAATGCACAAGATATAACTGCATTGTATGAGCACTTTTTATATTATCAAGATGAAAAATTTTATCAATTATTATTTTCTAGTAAAATAGAAAAATATGAGCATAAAAAGATTGATGAAAAGTATTTAATGCAGCAGCTCTCTAAAAATGGAATTGAGGTATATTATAAAGATTTGACTACAGATGATATTAAAGCTTCGGGAATGAAAGTAGTAAAAGTTATTGCTCCATCTTTAATAGATTTAAATAAAAGTCATCAATTACCTAGATTGGGTGCTAAAAGATTTTGGAGTGTGCCTGAAAAATTAGGATTACCAATTCATGATAAACTTAGCGATTTACCACATCCATTTCCTTAAATGATAAATAAGATGTAAAAGAATCATATTTTAAAATAAAAAAAGAACTGTTTTTAGACAGTTCTAAGGTTTAACAAACGCAATCTACAAAGGTATCAGATAAGCATCTAATAGAGCATAGACAACTGCAATCCATAGTGAAGAAAGAATTGGTAGCAACGTATGGATTTAGGCTAGTTGTGTCTGGGTTGTCAGCAAGTACTCTAAATGTACAGCAGTTTCCTTCTATTTTTTCTACTCTAAAGACACTTGAGCAAGTGGTACTGGTTGTTCCGGCACAAGATACAGTGGTATCTTTCGTGGTTGGCATACTCCAAGGTACTCCATTTCCACAGCAAGTATAGAGCATTACCGGTCTTGTGTTACATACTAGGCAGTTTGGCCCTCCTCCAAGTACTGGACGATCGCATGCGTCTAAGCAAGTTTCAGGGCATGCATTTTGTTGAAGAACTAATATTACGCTTAATATTTCATTGATACAGTTGCCAGAATTATTTTCACAATTATTCATATTATTCACCCTTTCATGTATTCTCACTAATAATTTATGATAAAGTTTCTAATTCGTGTATCTCTATAGTTCTTTTTTTTTTAATTTGTTTATGTTATAATTTAGGGAGTAAAAGAGGGTGAAGTAGATGCCAGATAATCAAAATATGAATGAAAATCCAAACGCTTATGATTATAATCCGAATCGCCCTCAAACTGGTTCTAGCCCAAAGAATGAAGTTCAAAATGAACATGCTGATACTCAAAAAGTAGTTGATACTGCTGCTAAAGCTGCTTCAGAATATTTTGCCCCTGGAGTTGGGGGAATGGCTTATGATGCTGCTAAAAAAGTGCCTGGAGTAGGTGAGGCTATTGATAAAACAACTGGTGCTGTTGCCGAAGTAGCTGATCAAGTTCCTGGTGTAAAAAAAGTGACTAAGGGCCTTAATGATTCCGGAATTACCGATGCGGCCCGTACAGCGACAGACCTTATTGGTAGTAAAGGAGCAAGTGCTGCTAAAGGAGCTGGGAATGTTGCTAAGGGGATGGATGTTGCATCTAAAGGAACAACAGCGGCAGGCGATGTTGCAACACCAGTGATGCCAACTCGAAAAAATAACGATTTTAATTCTAGAATGAGAAACGGAGAAAATGTAGATTTACCTAGTTCTACTGGTGATAGTGGAGAGATGCTTCCTCAAGATAGTGCAGATAGTTTATCAAGTTCTGAGCTTCCTTCTGATGATATTGAAAGTGGAAATAATGAAGGTACTGGCAATGGTACACCCGCGCAAGATAATTTGAATCCTTTAAAAGGTAATGATAGTAATAATAATGATAATGATGCGGAAGCTAAAGGGGATGTTAGTGGACAGTTATTTAAGAAAATATGGGATAGATATAAGATTCCTATCATATTAGGTGGTGGGGGTATTGCGTTATTTTTTCTTCTATTGCTAGTTATTTTTGGTGGTGGAGCAGGGGATGCACAAACCATGGGGTATGTAGATACAGCTTGTAATTTTAATGAAACTAAAGTAACTGTTACTAATTGTTATCAGAGTAGTAGTGAAAGAAATTCGTTAGCTACCTATAATTTAGATGATTTGGTTGTTCGACTTGCTTATGCATATACAAATAGTGGTAGTTATTCAGATGATGCGATTAAAGCTTTGATGGTAGCTTTGAAAACTAATATACTTAGCTATGGTAATTATAATAGTAGTGATAAAGAAGTAGATGTACGTATTTGTGATGTTTTTAGTGGGTATGAAGAGATACCAGAGGATAGTAATGATGAACTTTGGATGTTAGATGTATCAGAAGATGATCTTAGTAGTTTAGAGAGTTTATATGATGAGATTAGCAATTATTTATATATTTCTTCTTCTTATCGTTCGACAATTAGTAATTTGTCTAGCCAAAATATTTTGAATTTTAATAATAATACTTTGAATGAATTTGAGAGTTTGGCAAGCGAGGGGAATACTTATTCGCAAATTTTAAATCATTTTTATAATGCTTCTAGTGATGATAATGATGCAGAAGATAATGTTTATCGAGAAACTTTATTTTTAGGAGATTCTAGAACTAGAGGAATGCAAAATGCTGGAGTCATTAATAGCGGTAATACCATTTATGGTGTTGGATATGGATATAATTGGTTGGTTGGTAATGGAGATTTTTCTAGCAGTAATACTAATGCTACCAATGGGGGAATTGATGGCATTAATGATTTGATGCGTGATAATGCTAGTTATAATATTGTTATTTGGTTAGGTGTTAATGATTTAGGAAACGTTAATCTTTATTATGAGGAATATGAAGCATTAGCAACAGGAGATTGGCGTAATCACAATATTTATATTGTATCGGTTGGGCCAATTGTTACCGGTGCTAGTACTTCTGCTACGAATGAAGCAATTGAAAGTTTCAATAGTACCATGAGTAGTTTGATTAGTAGTTCTGGGTTAAATAATTTATTTTATATTGACTTAGGAATTACAGAAGATGATATTCAATCTAGTGATGGAATTCATTATAGCTCTGATGATTATGTGGATATATATAATAATGTTATGAGTTATTTAGATACTGCTCTTAATACTGATTATCAATTATATAATTTAACTAGTTATTGTACTTATTATACTTTAACCGAAAATGATGCTTATTGGTGGCCTATAGGTAGTAGTGAGGCAACTCAGGGTAATATTTATGGAGGAGATCCGGTTTCTACGACCATTACTTCTACTTTTGGTGGACGATATCATCCAACAACTGGCGAATGGCAAGATGCACATGGAGCGATTGATATTGGAGGAGTTGGGGTAGGAACCCCAGTTATTGCTACTAAATCGGGTGAAGTTACTTATACTAATACTGGATGTAGCGAAGGAGACCATAGTTGTGGAGGTTCTTATGGAAATCATATTAAAATTGATCATGGTGATGGAATAGAATCTTTATATGCTCATTTAAGTGAAGTATTGGTGAGCGAAGGTGAAAGTGTTAATCAGGGACAAATTATTGGATATACTGGAAATACCGGACGTTCAACGGGACCACATTTGCACTTTGAGATTCGTTTGAATGGTACAAGAGTTGATCCTTTAGAATATGTTGATCCAGAAAATCCTAGACCAGTCCAATCCTATACTTTGGGAGATGTGGATGATACTGGTTCTTCGGCTGAAGAGAATAAGGCTGCTATTTGTACCGCATTATTAAATAGTGGTTTTTCTGAAAATGCAGTTGCTGGTATGATGGTTAATATAGCAGCGGAAGGTGGATTTAGGACAAATAATCTTGAAAATTGTTATGAAGAAAATCAATGTTGTACAGTGAATGGTAAAAATTATGGATATTGTGTTCATACTGAAATTGCTGGATTTGGTAGTGATACTTTATATACAAATGGTGTTGATAGCGGGGCTTATTCTAGAGAATCTTTTGTTAATGATCATGCCGGTTATGGTTTAATACAGTGGACTTCTTCTGGAAGAAAAGCAGGATTATATGATTATGCTCAAAGTCAAAATAAGTCTATTGCTTCTCTTAGTGTACAATTGGGTTATTTATTACAAGAATTACAATATGATTCATATGCTTTAACTTATAAATATATAACGGGTAATTATTCTGCTTATGATGTTGCTAATACGTTTTGTCAAAATTTTGAAAGCCCAAGTAATGAGAGTACGGTTTGTCCTGCTAGAGCGAGTGCTAATGTTGATGAGTATTTATCATATGTTCAAAATGGTTGTAGTGATTAGGAGGATTTATGGAAAATAAGGCACAAAGAAAAGTTTTAATTATTGTTGGTATTATCTTGGCAGTTATTGCTATTTCAGCTTATGTACTTAGTTTGTTTGTTGGAGAAGATTCTCCTGATCCTGATACGCCATCAGTTGAACCAAATCCTAATGAGCCCGTGGATACTTTTCGAGATGAAATTGTTCGCTTAGAAGATGAATCGATATTTTTTGGGGTGCAAAAGGTCATTAATGATTATTATGATAGTATTTTTGAGGAAGATACTAGAACATTATTATCCATACTTGATCCTTTATATATAGAGGATAATCAGATTCTTGCTAATAATATTTATGCAATTATAGGTAGAGATTATGGAATTACTAATTATGTTGCAACAGAAATTTATTATAATCCTGATAGTACCGTTACTTATTATTTTGTAAGTGGGAATTTAACTAGTGATTCTATTATGGGTGATGAATATCAGTTTTTAGAAGATGTTTCTTTTCTGATTATTGTTGATGAATCTAACAATAATTATATATTAAGACCAATCGATACATCAGATTTATCTAGTTATGCTGATGACTATCATATGGTAGAACGAGATTTGGAAAGTGGAGTTACTTTTGAGGAAGTAGAAGTGACAGAGGTAAATAAACTTTCTAACTATTTAGCTATATTCATTAACTTTTTAATAGATAATCCAGAAGAAGCATATAATTTATTAGATGATGAGACAAAAAATAATTATTCAAGTTATAGTGATTTTCTTGCGCAAGTAGTTGATTTATATCAGAGTTTATCTTCTAAGATATTTAGTTATTCGAGCATAGAAGAGGATGATAGAGTCGTTTATGAAGTGGTAGATGATAATCAAAATAGAATTACTATTTATGAATATCATATTATGGATTTTCAAATTTCTTATTAAAGTTGTATGTTTATTGTTTTTATCTTTATTTTTAATAATATATTGAAGAAAATATTTTTCCTAGTTATGCTAAAAATGATTTAGGACATAATTTAGATCATATACAATATGTTATAGGAAGAAGTTTAAAGTTTGCGGGAATGGTTCCTGATATAAATTATCAAATGGTGTATGTCATAGCGGCTTATCATGATATTGGACATTATATTGATGCCAAAAATCATGAAAAAGTTTCTAGTGAGATACTTCTTGCTGATCAAAATTTATCAAAATGGTTTTCTCAAGAAGAAATAAAAATAATGGGAGATGCTGTATACGATCATCGAGCAAGTTTGGAAGGGGAACCTAGAAGTATTTATGGTAAAATTGTTTCTTCTGCTGATCGAAATACGGCAATTGATTTACCTCTTAAACGTACTTATGAATATCGGGTTAAGCATAATCCTAATGCCTCTTTAGATGAAATTATAGAAGAATCTAGATTACATCTTATGAATAAGTTTGGCAAAGAAGGTTATGCTAAAGAAAAAATGTATTTTCCAGATGAAGAATATGATGCGTTTTTAAAAGATATTGCTGCTTTAACATCTGATCCTATTTTATTTAGAAAAAGATATTTGCAAGTGAATCATTTGGAAGAACCAGTATTAGAAAGAATAAAATAATTACAAATTAGCTCATTTTGAGCTTTTTTTAAGCTTGACTATTTTTAATATTTTGAGTATACTTAATATACAAAAAGGGTGCATGTTCTTGAATCAATACTTTACAAATAACGATCAACTGCAAAGTGAGATTAGAGTCATAAAGTATAGCTATGGCTCTACTTGTTTTGAATTTTTAAGTGATAATGGAGTTTTTTCTAAAGATAAAATAGATTTTGGTTCTATTACATTAATAGAAACTTATTTAAAAAATGAAAAAGATATTCAGAGTTTTTTAGATGTGGGATGTGGATATGGCTTTTTATCTGTTGTCCTTGCTAAAGAACTAAAGATAACTGGTGTTGGAGTCGATGTTAATTTAAGGGCGTTAGAGCTCGCCAAGAAAAATGCTAAATTAAATCAAGTTAGTGTCTCTTTTAAAGAGAGTAACATATATGAAAATGTTTCGGGAGTGTTTGATCTTATCATTACTAATCCACCCATTCGAGCGGGTAAAAAAGTGGTTTTAGATATTTTGATTAAAGCTCAAGATCATTTGAATTTTGGTGGTGAACTTTGGGCGGTGATAAGGAAAGATCAAGGAGCTAAGAGTATTATTAAGCTTTTAAATGAGGTTTATCAAGTAGAAGTAAAAGAGAAAAATAAAGGTTTTTATGTTTTTTGTTGCAAAAATCGTTGACAATAAAAGAATTTGTTGCTAAAATTTTAAATTGGTGACGTATTTGTTTTTTTCTTTAGAAGAGCACTAAAAAATTAGATATTGGGGTGAAGCGCGTGGCTTATAAAGTTGAAAAATTTGGAGATCACAGAGAAAGAAGAAGTTTTTCTGTTTCTCGTAACACTATGGAATTACAAGATTTACTTGAAATTCAAAAGAAATCCTATCAAGAGTTTTTAGAGGTAGGAATTAAAGAAGTATTCGATGATTTATTTCCAGTTGAATCTTTTACTGGTAATATTTCAGTAGAATTTGGTGATTATTCTTTTGATGCACCTAGATATTCTATTAAAGAAGCAAAAGAGAGAATGGTAAACTATGCAGCTCCATTAAAGGTTCAAGCTAGAGTGTTTATTCATGAAACTGGTGAAGTGAAAGAACAAGAAATTTTCCTTGGGGATATGCCTTTAATGACAGATGCAGGAACATTTATTATTAATGGTGCCGAAAGAGTAATTGTATCACAACTTGTTCGTAGTCCATCTATTTATTTTAAAAGAGAAATTGATAAAAATGGACGAAGAATTATTAGTGGAGAAGTAATCCCTAATAAAGGTACATGGTTAGAATACGAGATGGATGCTCGTAATATTATGTATGTCAGAATTGATAGAACTAGAAAAGTACCTATTACAACATTCCTTAGAGCATTAGGTTTATCTAGTGATGAAGATATCTATGAAGTATTTGGCGAAAATGATTATTTAGTAAATACCATTGAAAAAGATAGCACTAGAAATACAGATGAAGCTTTAATTGAAATTTATGAAAAGTTAAGACCTGGTGAACCTGCTACTCTTGATAGTAGTAAAAATCAACTTGTTACAAGATTCTTTGACAGATTCCGTTATGATTTAGCAAAAGTTGGACGTTATAAATTTAATAAAAAATTAAATGTTATGGATCGTTTACTTGGTTGTACACTAGCAGAAGATATTAAAGATGAAAATAATAATGTAGTTGTTGCTAAAGGTACAGTTGTTACAAAAGAGGTTAGAGAACAAATTAAACCATTGTTCCAAAATGGTGGGCATTTAAAGAAAACAATTATTAATGAAGAACTTGATAATTATGATAAAATTCAAGAAGTTTTAGTATACGATAAAGAAAATCCAGAAAAAGTAATTAAAATCATTGGTAATGATCCAGCGACTGATGTTAGACGTCTTACAATTCCTGATGTTTATGCATCTGTATCATATTATTTAAATTTACATGATAATATTGGTAATACTGATGAAATCGATAATTTAGGTAATAGACGTGTTCGTCAAGTTGGTGAGTTAATTCAAAATGTATTTAGAACTGGTATGGCTAGAATGGAGAGAGTTATTCGTGAGAGAATGACGACTCAAGAATTAGACAGTGTAACTCCTAAAACATTAATTAATATTAGACCAGTTACAGCTGCCCTAAAAGAATTCTTTGGTTCATCACAACTTTCTAAATTCATGGATCAAATTAATCCAATTGCTGAATTAACTGATAAAAGACGTTTATCTAGTCTTGGCCCTGGTGGACTATCTCGTGATCGTGCTGGAATGGACGTTCGTGACGTTAATGCGAGCCACTATGGTCGTATTTGTCCAATTGAATCTCCAGAAGGACAAAACATTGGACTTATTACTTCTTTAGCTGGTTATGCTAAAATTAATGAATATGGATTTATTATGACTCCATATCGTAAAGTTATTGATGGTAAAGTTACAGATGAAGTTGTCTATATGACAGCGGATGAAGAACAAGATTTATATATTTCTCAAGCTACTGTTAAGCTTGATGATAATAATCGTATTGTTGAAGATGAAATTCTATGTCGTTTGAATGGCGATAACGTAATGGTAAAAAGGGAAAATGTTAATTATGTAGACGTTGCTCCTAGTCAAATTGTTGCTATTACAACAAGTTGTATTCCATTCCTTGAATACGATGATGCAAACCGTACTTTGATGGGTGCTAACATGCAACGTCAAGCTGTACCATTACTTGTTAGTGAAGCACCAATTGTTGGTACTGGTGTTGAATATATTGCTGCAAGAGATTCTGGTTCAACAGTTGTTTGTAAAGCTGATGGTGTAGTTGAATATGCTGATGGTAAGAAGATTATCGTTAAAAATGCTAAGGGTAAAGATACTTATTATTTAGCTGATTTTGAAAGAACGAATGCATCTACGGCTTTAAATCATCATCCAATCGTTAAGAAAGGTGATAAAGTTCATGTTGGTGAAGTTATCGCTGATGGACCTTCAACAGAAAAAGGTGAACTTGCTTTAGGTAAAAACATGGTTGTTGCTTTCATGACATTTAATGGTTATAACTATGAAGATGCTGTTATTTTAAATGAAAGATTAGTTAAAGATGATGTTTATACATCACTCCATATTGATCACTATGATATCGATTGTCGTGATACTAAACTTGGACCTGAGGAAATTACCAGAGATATTCCAAACGTTGGTGAAGAAGCTCGTAAGAATTTGGATTCAAATGGTATTGTAAGGATTGGTACAGAAGTAAAAGAAGGCGACATTTTAGTTGGTAAAGTAACTCCTAAGGGTGTTCAAGAATTAACTAGTGAAGAAAAATTGTTACATGCAATATTTGGTGAGAAAACTCGTGAAGTAAGAGATACCTCTTTACGTGTAGAACATGGTGCTGCTGGTATTGTTCATGATGTTAAGATTTATACCAAAGAAAATTCTGATGAACTTCCTGCAGGTGTATCAAAAGTTATTCGTGTATATATTATTCAAAAACGTAAAATTCAAGTAGGAGATAAGATGTCTGGTCGTCATGGTAATAAAGGTGTTATTTCTTTAGTATTACCAGAAGAAGATATGCCATATTTACCAGATGGTCGTCCAGTTGATGTAATGCTTAATCCACTTGGTGTTCCATCTCGTATGAATATCGGACAAATTTTAGAGTTACACTTAGGTATGGCTGGTAAGATTCAAGGATGTCATTATGCAACTCCAGTATTTGATAGTGCAACTTGGGAAGATATTCGTGAAGAAATGGATGCTGCTGGTATGGAACCTGATGGTAAAACTATTCTTTATAATGGACGTACTGGTGAACCATTTGATCATAGAATTAGTGTTGGTGTTATGTATATGTTAAAACTGCACCACATGGTTGATGATAAATTACATGCTCGTGCTACTGGACCTTATTCACTTGTAACACAACAACCTTTGGGTGGTAAAGCTCAATTTGGTGGACAACGTTTTGGTGAAATGGAAGTTTGGGCATTATATGCTTATGGAGCTGCTCATGTACTTCAAGAAATCTTGACGGTTAAAGCTGATGACGTGATTGGACGTGTTAAAGTATATGAAGCTTTGGTTAAAGGTAAGACTGTTAATCAAGCAGGTGTTCCAGAATCATTTAGAGTATTAATTAAAGAATTCCAAGCTTTAGGTTTAGATATGCAAATCATTGATAAAGATGATAATGTCATTGAATTTAAAGAATTAGAGGAAGAAGAAGACAAAGAAGATACTTTAAAAATAGAAGAAATTGATGCAGAAGCAAGTATTCGTGATGGTGAGATCGAGTTAAAAGGTGAAGAAGAAGATATGCCTGATGAAGATTACGAAGATGACGAAGAATTCGAAGATGATGAGTTAGAAGAATTTGAAGATGAACTTGATGAAGAAATAGAAACACAAGGTAAAGATAATGGGGAAGAGGTGTAATGAATGATTGATGTTAATAATTTTAAAGGAATTAAAATAGGAATAGCCTCTCCAGAGAAGATTAGAAGCTGGTCTTATGGTGAAGTAGAAAAGCCTGAAACAATCAATTATCGTACGTTAAAACCTGAGCGTGGAGGACTTTTCTGCGAAAAAATATTTGGACCTACAAAAGATTATGAATGTTCTTGTGGTAAGTATAAAAGACTTAGATACAAAAACGTTATTTGTGATCGTTGTGGGGTAGAAGTTACTAAATCACGTGTTAGAAGAGAGAGAATGGGGCATATTGAACTTGCTGCTCCATGCTCTCACATCTGGTTCTTTAAAGGTGTTCCTTCTAAAATGGGCTTAGTTTTAGATATGAGTCCAAGAGATCTAGAAGAAGTACTTTATTTCGTAAGTTATGTGGTTATTGACCCAGGTAAAGCACCACTTGAGAGAAAACAAACTTTATCTGATAAAGAATATCGTGCTTATCGTGAAAAGTATGGGGATTCATTCGAAGTTGGAATGGGTGCTGAAGCAATTAAAGAACTTTTAAAAAGAGTCGATATTGATAAAGAAGTTGAAGATTTAAGAAAAGAATTAGAGGGTGCTACTGGTCAAAAGAGAATTCGTTTAGTCAAACGTTTAGACTGTTTAGTAGCGTTCCAAGAATCTGGAAATAAACCAGAATGGATGGTTTTAGATGTTCTTCCAGTTATTCCACCAGAACTAAGACCAATGATTCAACTTGATGGTGGAAGATTTGCTACAAGTGATTTAAATGATTTATATCGTCGTATTATTAATCGTAATAATCGTTTAAGAAAATTACTTGAACTTGGAGCTCCAACAATCATTGTTCAAAATGAAAAGAGAATGCTTCAAGAAGCGGTAGATAGTTTGTTTGATAATGGTAGACGTGGTAGAAGTATTACTGCTGCCGGTAACCGTCCACTTAAGAGTTTATCAAGTATGCTTAAAGGTAAACAAGGACGTTTCCGTCAAAATTTACTTGGTAAGAGAGTAGATTATTCTGGACGTAGTGTTATCGTTGTTGGACCAAATCTTAAAATGTATCAATGTGGTATTCCAAAAGAAATGGCCCTTGAACTATTTAAGCCTCATGTTATTCATGGCCTAGTTGAAGCAGGTCTTGCTCATAACATTAAAGGTGCTAAAAAATTAATTGATACAAGAGATGAATGTGTTTGGGATATTGTTGAAGATGTTATTACAGAACATCCAGTATTACTTAACCGTGCACCAACTCTACATAGACTTGGTATTCAAGCTTTCGAACCAAAACTAGTTGGTGGAAAAGCTATTCGTTTACACCCACTTGTTTGTACTGGATTTAATGCCGATTTCGATGGAGATCAAATGGCAGTTCATATTCCTCTTTCTGAGGAAGCTAAAGCAGAAGCAAGAATTTTAATGTTATCTGCTAGCAACATTCTAAACCCTAAAGATGGAAAACCAATTGTTACCCCATCTCAAGATATGGTTTTAGGAAACTGTTATTTAACCATTGAAAAAGAAGGGGAAGAAAACGAAGCTAAAGTTTATAAGAATCCAAATGAAGCTTTAATGGCTTATGAACGTAGAGAGATAACTCTTCATACAAGAATTGTTATTCCAGTTCGTTCTTTCAAATATAAATTATTTACAGAAGAACAACAAGATAAATATTTAGTTACAACTGTTGGTAAGATAATATTCAATGAAATCTTACCAGATTCATTCCCTTATATTAATGAAGGAACGAAAGAAAATATTGAAGGCATTACTCCTAGTAAATACTTTATTCCAATGGGAGCTAATATTCCTGAGGAAGTTAAGAAAATAGAAATGCCTAAACCTTTTGTTAAGAAAACTTTGGAATGGATTATTGCGCAAGTATTTAAAAGATATAAAACAACAGAAACTTCTATTATGCTTGATAAATTAAAAGATTTAGGATTTAAATATTCAACGGTTGCTGGTATTACAGTATCTGTTGCTGATATTGTTCGTAGTGAGAAGAAACCTGAAATTATAGCAAATGCCAAGGAAAAGGTTGAAAAAGTAAATAAACAATTTAAACGTGGTTTAATTACTGATCAAGAACGTTATAATAGTGTTATTGAAATTTGGACAGAAGCAAATGATGAAGTTAAAAAAGAATTACAAGCGATTTCTAAAGATGATTTTGATAATCCAATTTTCATGATGATGAACTCTAATGCTCGTGGTTCTATTTCAAACTTTACCCAACTTGCTGGTATGCGTGGTTTGATGGCTAAACCAGATGGTTCAACTGTTGAAATTCCAATTACTTCATGCTTTATTGAAGGATTAGACGTATCAGAATTCTTTTTATCAACCCATGGTTCCAGAAAAGGTTCTGCCGATACCGCTTTACGTACAGCAGACTCTGGATATTTAACAAGACGTTTAGTAGATGTTGCTCAAGATATCATTGTTAAAGAATTTGATTGTGGAGCAATCGCTGGTGTTGAAGTATATGATTTACTAAATGATAAAGATGGATCTGTTATCGAATCTTTACAAGAACGTATTTTAGGTAGATATACTGCTAAGAAAGTAATTAATCCAGAAACAAAAGAAGTAATTGCCCAAAAAGATGAATTAATTACGGAAAATATTGCTGCTAAAATAGCTAAAGCTGGTGTTAAAAAGGTTGAAATTAGAAGTGTTCTTACTTGTCGTACGCAAAATGGTGTATGTCAAAAATGTTATGGACGTAACCTTGCTACTGGTAACCTTGTTGAAACAGGAGAAGCTGTTGGTATTATGGCTGCTCAATCTATTGGTGAACCTGGTACACAGTTAACCATGCGTACATTCCATACCGGAGGTGTTGCTGGAGGCGATGATATCACTCAAGGTCTTCCAAGAGTTGAGGAATTATTTGAGGCTCGTACTCCTAAATATAAAGCAACTATTTCCGAAATTAATGGTAAAGTTATATCAATTGAAGAACAAAATGGTAAACATAAAGTTGTTGTGGAAAATGAAGCAGGTATCAGAGAACATATTACTAACTATAATACAAAACTTCGTGTTGAAGTTGGTGATATGGTTCAAGCTGGTGAAAAATTAACCGAAGGATCTATTGCACCAAAAGAATTACTTGCAGTAACTGATCCACTTACTGCTCAAGAATACATCTTAAAAGAAATCCAATCTGTATATAAACTTCAAGGTGTTGATATTAATGATAAACATATTGAAATTATTGTTAAGAGAATGATTAATAAAGTTCGTGTTGTAGATTCTGGTGATACTGATTTTGTTGAAGGTTTAACGGTTTCGCTAAGAGAATTTACAGAAGGAAATAAACCAGTAATCTTACGCGGTGGAGTACCTGCAACAGGACGTCCAATTATGCTTGGTATTACAAAATCTTCTCTTGAGACCGATAGTTACTTATCTGCTGCATCATTCCAAGAAACTACTAGAGTACTTACTGATGCTGCTATTCGTGGTAAAGTTGATTACTTGCGTGGCTTGAAAGAAAATGTTATTATTGGTAAACTTATTCCAGCTGGAACAGGTGCTAAAGAATATAGTGACATTGATGTTTATCTTGAAAAAGAATTTATGGAAGATGATGCTTCTGAGTTTTTAGAAGATAAGTTACTCGAAGATGGTGAAGAAACTGATTTAAAACTTGATGAGGATGCAGAAATTAATGAAGAGGTATCAACTGATGTAAATCTTGATGATGCTATTGATGATGAAGAGGCTGTAGAAGCTACAGTTTTAGAGGAAGAAGAAAGCAAAGAAGAGTAAATGCTTTCTTTTTTATTTGCCTTTTTGGTATTTTATGATATACTTATTTTGTAAAAGAGTAGGTGTTTATGATGAAATGGGTTGGATGGATAGGTTTCTTTTTGGTAATTATAAGACTTGCAGTAGGTGGCTTCTTTTTGGCATCTAGTTTTGATGCTGATACTTTTGAATTTAAAGAGGTAGAAATTCTTGATTATGATGACTATACGTTAAATGATTTTGTTAAACAAGATATTATTTGTAATGATAAAGCATGTACTTTTAAAGATAAAGATGTTATTTTTACTATTAGTGAGGTAAAAGAATTAGGTCCTCAAGATGTAACGTTAAAACTAGAATATGAAGGAGAAAAATTTGAGAAAACTTTTCATGTTGATGTTGTAGACAAGAAGAATCCAGAAATTGTTTTAAATAAATCAGCAATTATTGTTGATTTAAATGAAAAAATAGATACAGCTTCTTATATTGCAGAAGTAACAGATAATTATGATACTTTAAGTGTTGATGATATTGAAATTGAAAATAATGTCGATTTAAAGAAAGCAGGAGATTATGAAGTTGTATATACTATTCAAGATTCTTCAGGAAATATTGGGAAGTCAGTTTTAAAAGTAAAAGTTAAAGGAGAAAAAGAAGTTATTTCTTCAAGTGATGATAAGAAAGAAGAAGAGGTAGTAGAAGAAAAGATTACTTTAAATTATGATGTAAGTGGTTTATTTAATGATAGTGGAACTTTACTTCAAGGTAAAGCACAGTCTTTAGTAAATAAAAATATTGAACTTGGTTGGAATAATACTCTTAAAATTACATCTAAAATAGATACGAGTGGTACAATTCGCTATATTATTAGCAAAAGTAAGATTACAGGTAATGAACTTACGCCAATAGGAGGAAAAGGCTTTCCTGTTATTAGTGGTAGTAAAGTAAGTGCGGGTAAAGAGGCTAGTTTTGAATATACTTTTACTGAGGAAGGAACTTATTATGTTTCTATTATCGTATGGGATGAAGATAATGATACGGTTATTAAAAAAGATTTTTGTTTGAATTTGAGTGTTTCTGAAGAAGTTAAAGATATGAAAATTGTTACAGAAGATAAAGGTAGTTATCTTGTGATTGATTGTGATTATATAGGTGGAGGCGATAATACTTATTATTTTGTCGCTGCCATTGCAGACTCTGATGATCCTAAGGCTTTAGAAGAAGAAATTATTGTGACTGAAGGTAATGAAATTAGACTTTATTATACGAATGGTTATTATTATAATATTGCAGGTATGTTATTTACTTTAGATGAAGAATTAGTAATGATGAAATCAATTAAAGTTCAAAAATAGAGGAAGCTGGGGATTTGGGTGAATATTTTAGATGAATTATTAAAAGTTGAAGCAAAAATAGAAGAGTTATATTTGATTTTAGTTCAATTGGAAATAATGGGATTAGTGAATACAACATATTATAATCAAGTTATACGAGAAATATTTGATTTAACTAATGTTGAAAAAAGCTTATTAGTTCAAAAGGATGTTGTGTATGACGATTTGAGAAATAGTATAGAAGTTGCTTCAACTTTACCCATTAATTTAGGTTTTCATACTGATGCCCCTTCTTTAAGACTTAAAAACATGCTTGATAGTATTAGTGGAGATCCGGGAATAGAGTATGCTGATGCGCTTAATTATGATATTAAACGAATTTTATTTAAGTTTTTAGAGTATATGATTAATAATCCTTATTATGAAGATATTAGAAATGATTTAATTTATTTTAAGTATGATATTATTTTTTTAGATAGTAATATGGAAAGTGATTTTCTTTTACAAAATGATATGTCTTCTATTTTTCTTAATAGTAGAGTTATGAGAGAAGAAGTAGCTAGTTCAAAATATGTTGATCAGGCTATCTTAGTTTTAGAAATAGAAGAGGCTATTAAACAAATTTTAAATGTTTCTAATGTAAATCAGTTAAGTTTACATACTTTGGTTATTATTAAATTGATGCAAATATTGGCAAGACTTGCTCTTTGTAGTGAAAAAGAACTTGCTGTTGTTATGGATGATGTCAATTATTTGATGGAAAGTGAAGATGTTGATTTTAAAATAAAAGAAATTATTTTAGAAATGACAGATATTTTTAAACAAATTCAAAGTAGTTTTTATTTTTCAAGATAAATTTTCTTGCTAAATCATAAAATATAGTATATAATTTTGTTATATAAGTGTTGATGGAATTGGCAACTCCGGAGCTATATAGAAAAAAGTAGATTTCTCTAGAAGAAATAAGTAGGGTGGAACCGCGGGTTATGCTCGTCCCTATGTTTCTTTTAGAGTTTTTTTATTTAGGAGGGTTTATGGGAGATGTTAGAAGAAAAATAGAAGCAATTGTTCTTCTAGAAAATCATATAGGTTCATTATTACAAAAGCGTGAATATGCTGTAAAATCAGGGCAAATTGTAGAAATGGGTGATCATGTTCTTACTAATGGGGAATATATACGTTTTCTTACTAAAGAGATCATTCGTTATGAAGAAGAAAGATGTCAAGTTATTGATGATGTTTTGATGAATGAGGCAAGAGATGAATTATATCGTATTTATGAAGATGTAGCTAAAGAACCTAAAGATGAGAGTAAAATGGAGAAGTTGCTTACTATTTTTGATTTAATTGAAAGAAAAGAAGAAAATATAGAAAGAGGGAGATAATATGAAGAAAGTTACACAAGAAGAGATTGTTAATTATGCAAAACAATATGGTTTTATTTTTCAAGGAAGTGAAATATATGGAGGTTTAGCTAATACTTGGGATTATGGACCATTAGGAAGAGAATTAAAAGAAAATATAAGAAGAGCATGGTGGAAGAAGTTTGTTCAAGAAAATCCATATAATTATGGATTAGATAGTGCCATTTTAATGAATCCAGAGGTATGGGTTGCATCAGGTCACGTAACAAACTTTAATGATCCTTTAGTGGATTGTAAAGCTTGTAAAGCTAGATTTCGAGCTGATAAATTAATTGAAGAACATTCTAAAGGAAAGATTACTGGTGATGGCTGGAGTAATGAAGAATTAGAAAATTATCTTATTACACATGAGATCAAATGTCCTAAGTGTGGTAAACAAGATTTTACTTCAATTCGTAAGTTTAATTTGCTTTTTGAAACACATCAAGGAGTTACAGAAGATAGTAAATCAAAAGTATATTTAAGAGGGGAAACTGCTCAAGGAATATTTGTTAATTTCTTAAATGTACAAAGAAGTATGAGAGCAAAGATTCCTTTTGGTATTTGTCAAACTGGTAAGAGTTTTCGAAATGAAATTACACCTGGAAACTTTATTTTTAGAACTAGAGAATTTGAACAAATGGAACTTGAATTTTTCTGTAAACCTGGTGATGATTTAGATTGGTTTGGCTATTGGAAAAATTTCTGTTTAGATTTTTTGAAAACTTTAGGTATTGATAAAGACAATTTAAGGTATCGAGATCATGCGAAAGAAGAGTTATCTTTTTATAGTGTAGCAACTACAGATATTGAATATTTATTCCCAATGGGTTGGGGAGAATTATGGGGTATTGCAGATCGTACTGATTATGACTTAGGTGTTCATATGGAACATTCAAAAGCTGATTTAAGATATTTAGATCCAGATACGAATGAAAAGTATTTACCATATGTTATTGAACCTAGTGTAGGGCTTGATCGTTTGCTTTATGCTATATTGGTTGATGCTTATACGAAAGAATTACTAGATAATGGTGAAGAGAGGGAAGTATTAAAAATACATCCAGCTTTAGCGCCAACTAAAGTAACAATCTTGCCTTTAATTAAAAAAGTTCATGGTGATAAAGCAATG
The DNA here is from genome assembly GCA_946500895.1 of uncultured Mycoplasma sp. Classification (GTDB taxonomy): domain Bacteria; phylum Bacillota_I; class Bacilli_A; order RF39; family UBA660; genus Caccenecus. The sequence goes on from CAMMXG010000009.1 coordinate 34,037, forward strand.
GATTTATATGGAGATTTGGCTAAATATTTTATGTGTACAATTGATACATCAGGATCTATTGGTAAAAGATATAGAAGAAGTGATGCAGTAGGTACACCACTTTGCATTACCGTAGATGATGAAACAATTAATAATGATATGGTAACGGTAAGAAACAGAGATACGATGGAACAAATTACTTTACCTATTAGTGAACTAAAAGATTATATTGAAGATGTAATTAAATTTTAACTTGTATTTATTAAAAAAATAAATTATAATTAATTTAGTAGAGCATTAGGTCTAAATGCCTACTTGTTCAAAGTGACATTAACCGTCATGTTGTTGCAAACGATGATGATGGTTGATGTCTTTTTTGGTTTAAACCAATTTATAAGTTTAGAAATCACTTTCTTCAACTAACTAATCTCTACTCCTTTCTATCAACCAAAACCCTACAAGGAGGTAAGGCAATAGAAATTTGTCTAGTTTAGTAGACACCAGCCCTAATGCTCGAGTATTTATTATGAATGAAAGTACTTAAAAAAGCAAGAAAAAGCGTTCGACAAAGTTCGACGCTTTTTGACATTTATGTCAAAAATAAAAAAAGAACCTATTATTTTAAATATTTAGGTTCATCTATTTTGCCTAAGAGGTAGTCAGCAGAAATATTGTATTTTTTACAAATTGTGTAGAGAAAAGGAGTAGGGATAATATTTTTCCCTCGTTCATAATCTGCGATGGTAGATTGAGAAGTATTAAGTATATTTGCTAATTTTTCTTGAGTAATTTTGTTTTCTTTTCTAAATTCTTTTAATCTATTTTTCATTATTTCCGGGTTAATTTTTGGTTTAGCATTTTCATATTGATTCATATCACTAAATTCAAAAATATAATCTAAAGATACTTTGTAATAATTTCCTAAATCATTTAAATGTTTAATTGGTATAATTTGATATTCTTTTTCATATCTTCCATATACACTTCGATCAACGTTTAGTAGCTTTGCTAAGTCTTTTTGCTTTAATTTGCTGTCTTCTCTTAATTCAATTAATTTATTTTTATATAGCATGCTTTTTCACCTAAATGTATTTTCTCATGATTTTACTTTCAAAAAATTAAATGGACAAAAATACGATATTTTTCTTGACTTTTAGTATATCCAAGTTTATAATTTATATGTAAGCTAGATAACCTCATCTATCATAGCTTATATTTAAACTAAATAAAATGAAGCAGAACTTCATAAAAAGGAGTAGAGTTATGAATTTTGAGATACTAAAAAGAAGTCATGTAAAAAGAAATATTGCTATTATATTTGTTGTAATAGCAATAATTAGTTCAGTAGTACTTAATTTTACTAGAGCAGAGTATAGAGTTACACAGTCTATACCACTGGTTAATGGAACGATTAACTATAGTTTAGCCGATTTAAATATAATTGCTATGTATCGAGAGAATGATAATGGTGAATATGGAGAAATAGAAGTAATGCCTAGCAGTGGGTATATCATAAATGAAGAAATGAGTTATTGTACATTAGATGGTAATCGTGATGAAAATGCTAGCTTATATACTAATGATAATGGTGAACATGTAATATCTAATTTGCAAAAGGGGAGCAAGTGTTATTTATATTTTGATTTTGTTTCAACTGCAAGTCTTTTGTCTGCTTTAAATCAATATAATAAAAGTACTAGGGTTGATTTTGGGAATGTATATACGGATGAAAATACAAGTACTCTTTTTGTAACTGAAGATAATGATGGAAAAAGTTATTATTTTGCAGGAAACCCGACTGATAACTGGATAAAATTTGGAAAGTGGTCTAATGATACTCCGGATGTGTACTATGGATTTTCTTCTGCAGATTCATATCTTTATAGAGAATATTCTAGTTTAAGTTCTTGTCAATCTGCATCTGAGTATAATGTCAATTGTACATTAAATTCTAGGGCAGGAAAGGATATGTATTGGAGAATCGTGCGTATAAACGGAGATGAGAGCATTAGAATTATATATAGCGGAACAAGTGCTAATACTATTGGTCCAGACACTGAAATTGGAATTAGTTATTATAATTATAATTCGAGTGAAGTAAGATATAATGCATATGTAGGATATATGTATGGGGATATTAATGCAAACTCTTATAGTTTAACTCATAGAAATGTTAATGAGAGTAATATTAAGCAGAAGTTAGATCTTTGGTATGAAGAAAATCTTAGTAACTTTAGTGAAATGATATCTTATGAAGCTGGATTTTGCAATGATAGACAACCTAGTACAGATAGTTTAACGATTAATAATACTGGTGGAGAAGGGACTACTTCAACCTATTATGGCCCTTATGTTAGACTATATAATAAGCAAAATCCAACTTTAAAATGCGAGAATAGTTTAGATCTATTTACTTCGACAAGCTCTTCTAAAGGAAATAAGATGTTGACATATCCAATCGGATTAATTACGGCTGATGAAATAGTTTATGCTGGAGGAGTTCACGCAGTTAGAGTGTCTAACATGTATTTGAATACCAAATCAAGATATTGGACTATGTCACCAAGTTCTACAGCATGGTCTGGGGGAACTTATATGTTTTATATGCAGGATGATAGTGTTATGTTGCCAGAATGTTTGTATGCTCTTGGTCGTACGAGCCTTATAAGTGGTGTACGTCCGGTCATTAATTTAAAGCCTGATGTCACCATATCTAGTGGAGATGGCACTAGTTCTAATCCTTATGTAATTTCTTAAGAGCTTATGCTCTTTTTTCTTTTGTATTTTTCTTTAAAATGTATTTATTATTTAAGGGTATCTGTGTTATAATTTTTATAGATTTAGTCTTGGGGAGGTTCATATGAAGTTAGTTACATTGTTGCCTGCTGATCAGTATGTAGTGGTAAATAAAACAATATTAACAGAGATTGATAAGAAGAATTTGATTAATTTATATGAACCTATTATTGGTTTTGGAGCAGTTAGCCTTTATCTTACTTTATGGAGTGATTTGGATCGATTAGAAATTATGAGTAGAGATTTTACTCATCATCATTTAATGAGTATTTTAAAATGTAGTTTGGATGCGATTAAACAATCAAGAGAAGCACTAGAAGCAGTAGGATTAATGAAAACATATTTTAAAGAGGGGGATATTAATTCTTATGTTTATGAACTTTATTCGCCTTTGTCGGCATCAGAGTTTTTTAATAATCCGATTTTAAATATTGTGCTATATAATAATGTTGGAGATGAAGAATATAATTATCTTAAAAAGATGTATCGAAAAGTAAATATTGATTTGAAAGATTATGAGGATATTACTAAACCAATGAATGAAGTATTTGAACCAACTAGTATGCCGGTAGTAGAGGCTCGAAGTAGGGAAACTCTTCCTTTAAATATTGAAAGTGAAATCGATTTTGATTTAATTGTAAGTAGTATTCCTAAAGGTATTTTAAATGAGAAAGCAATTAATAAAAAAATGAAAGAATTAATTATTAATCTTGCTTTTATTTATGATTTGGATACTTTAAAAATGGTGGAATTAATACGTGCTAGTTTAAATGAACGTGGTGGGATTGATCGAGATACATTACGTAAAAATGCTCGCAAATATTATCAGTTTAAGTCTGGAAATTTACCGACATTAGTTTATCGGACACAACCGGAATATTTAAAAACTCCTACTGGTGATACATCTCGTAAAGGAAGAATTATTGGTGTATTTGAAAATACAAGTCCCTATGATTTTTTAAAGAGTAAATATCATGGGGCAAATCCTACTAGTCGTGATTTAAAACTTTTAGAAGTTTTGATGATTGATTTGGAATTAAATCCAGCAGTAGTCAATGTTTTAATTGATTATGTTTTAAAAAAGAATAATAATAAGCTTAGTGTAAATTATGTGGAAACGATCGCTGGACAATGGAAGAGAGCAGGAGTTAAAACAGCTAGAGAAGCGATGGATTTGGCTGAAAAAGAACATAAGAAAATGCAGAAAAATAGTACTGATAAGAAGATGCAAAAAAATATTAAAGAGGCTCCGGTTCCCGTTTGGTTTGATAAGAATTTAGAGAAAGCAGAAATAAGCAAAGAAGAAGCAAAAGAGTTGGAAGAATTACTCAAGATTTAGGTGATTGATATGGAAAGTATAAAAGATAAAGGAAAAGTACAAGAGTTAAAAAAAGAATTAAGAGAGAATTATCGGGCTAATTTAAAAGATGCTACTTTTAGTGATTTAGTCATTAAAAATAAAATTAATGAAGAAGTAGGAATGCTTTATAATTCGGATTTAGAAGATAGTGCTCTAGAACTTAAAAATTGTCATGAATGTAAAGGTTTATACGAATGTAAAAATAAAGTGATGGGACATTACATGTATCCTAAAGTTACAGGAAATATCATTGATATGGTTTATGTCCCTTGTAAATATAAAAAGGAAAATGATCGCTTGTTAGAACTTAAAAATACTGCTAGTAAAGAACTTTTAAATGCTCGTTTTAAAGAAATTGATGTTAAAGATAAAAATCGGGTAGAAGTAATTAAATGGATTAAGAAATTTTATGATGAATTTGATATCTATAAAGATATGAAAGGACTATATTTACATGGTTCCTTTGGTAGTGGCAAAAGTTTTTTAATTTATGCTTTATTGAATGAGTTAAATATTAATAAAAAGGTTCCATTTGTTGCATTATATTTTCCTGATGTATTAAAGGATTTAAAAGAAGATTGGGAAACTTATAATAGTAAGATGGAAAGGTATTCCACTATTCCTGTTTTGCTTTTAGATGATATTGGGGCAGAACAAGTTAGTGAATGGGGTAGAGATGAAGTACTTGGTACGATTTTGCAAAATCGAATGAATAATCATTTAACGACATTTTTTACTTCAAATCTTACCATAGATGAGCTTGAATATCATTTGTCTTTAGCTAAAAGTAGTTTAGATAAAGTAAAAGCTAGAAGAATTATTGAAAGAATTAAACAATTAACGCAAGATATGGAAATTATTACCGATAATAAAAGAAGCTAGTAATTAGCTTCTTAATTTATTATTTCGGCAGTTACATTTAAATCATTTTCTTCTAGTACTTTTTCAACAACATCTTCATAATCGGAACTTTGATAAGAACTTTCAATTTCTCTTATAATTCCATCCTCCATTCCATCTGAGTATCCACGTCTAGCATATTCGGTTCCAATAACAATTAGGGGTACTGAAGTAGACACTTTTATTCCTAATTCACTTGATACCTCTTCCATTAATTTTTGGTTTTCACTGTTATACCAAACTTCATAGGAAATAATTTCTAAGTATCCATAATCGTCAGCGATTGATTCTAAAAATTCCATTGCGTGTTCACAATGAGGGCATCCATTTCCACGGAAAAGATAAACAGTTACTTTTTTTTCGGAATCATTGTTAGATGTTGGCGTATCTGTATCATCGTTATTTGGATTAGAAACCGTAGTATTGTTATTATTTTCATTATTTATCGTGTCATTGTTAGTATTTGCGCTTGTATCAATGTTTTCACTTAAGTTATTATTATTTTTCTCGTTAGAAGTATTGCTGTTATTGTAAATTAAATAGAATATTAATCCGGCAATTACGAGGGCAAGAATTGTTGCTACAATTCCTATTATAATTATTTTTTTCTCTTTGTTCATATAAAATCACCTGTATTTAATTATATAGTATGTTGAATAGAGATGCAATAAAGTTTGTAAAACAAATGTTAAGTTGTTTTACATTTTGCGGTTTGTTTGTTATAATGAATGATAGGGTGAATAAAATGGCAAAGAAGTATGATGAATCATCTATTAAAATATTGGAAGGATTAGAGGCTGTTAGAAAAAGACCAGGAATGTATATCGGTAGTACTGATAAGCGTGGTCTTCACCATCTAGTATGGGAGATTGTTGATAATTCTATTGATGAAATTATCAATGGATATGGTAATCATATTAAAATTGTGTTACATAAAGATGGCTCTATTACGGTTGCAGATAATGGTCGTGGAGTTCCAACTGGTATGCATGAATCAGGAAAGTCTACTCCTGAGGTTATCTATACAATTTTACATGCTGGTGGAAAGTTTGAAGAAGGTAACTATAAAGTAAGTGGTGGCTTACATGGTGTAGGTGCGAGTGTCGTAAATGCTTTATCTAAATGGATGGATGTTATTATTTATCGTGATGGCGTTATTTCTAATATTCGATTTAAAGATGGTGGGAATGTAGATAGTCCACTAAAAAAAATTGGTACAACAAATAAAACTGGTACAATTGTTACTTTTATGCCGGATTATGAAATATTTAAAAATTGTAATTTTTCTTATACTACAATTGTAGAAAGAATGCAGGAAAGTGCTTTTTTAATTCCTAATGTTACGATTGATGTAATTGATGAAGATTCTAAAAAAGAAACGAAATTTCATTATGAAAATGGATTAGTTGATTTTGTACAATTTATGAATGAGGGAAAAACTACTTTAAATAATGTTCTTAATTTTAGTGGAACTAAAAATGGTATAGAAGTAGATGTTGCAATGCAATATACTGATACTTATAATGAAAATATTGTTTCTTTTGTTAATAATGTTAAAACGACTGATGGTGGTACTCATGAAGTTGGCTTTAAAACCGGTATCACGAAAGCTTTTAATGATTATGTTAAATCGAATAATTTAATTAAAGGTAAAGATGCAGCGTTTGATGGTAGTGATGTTAGAGAAGGCCTTAGTGCGGTTATTAATCTTCGCATACCAGAGAATTTATTACAGTTTGAAGGGCAAACGAAAGGAAAACTTGGTACACCAGAGGCAAGAAGTATTACGGAAGCAGTTACTTATGAAAATTTAAAGTTTTTCTTAGAAGAAAATAAAGAAATTGCTTTAAATATTGTTGATAAAGCGAGTAAAAGTAAAATGGCTAGAGAAGCGGCTAGAAAAGCTAGAGAAGAAGCTAGAAATGGCAAAGGAAAACAAAAGATTGAGAAGAATTTATCTGGTAAGCTTGCGCCAGCGACAAGTAGAAATCCGAAAATTAATGAACTTTTCTTAGTCGAGGGAGATTCTGCTGGCGGTTCTGCTAAAGGTGGAAGAGATAGAAAGTTTCAAGCGATTCTTCCTTTGCGTGGTAAAGTTATTAATGCTGAGAAAGCAAATGTAACAGAAATGCTTAAAAATGAAGAAATTAATACTATCATTCATACAATTGGTGCAGGACTTGGAGCGGATTTTGATGTTAAAGAATCAAATTATGATAAAGTTATTATTATGACTGATGCGGATGTCGATGGATCACACATTCAAATTCTTCTTTTAACTTTCTTCTATCGCTTTATGAGACCACTTATTGAGGCAGGTAAACTTTATATAGCAAAACCACCTTTATATAAACTTGATTATGGTAAGAAACATTTTTATGCTTATTCTGATGAAGAAAGATTTAAAATTGTAGAAGAGAATTCTGGGAAACCTGATATATCAAGAAATAAAGGTTTAGGTGAAATGAATGCCGAAGAACTTTGGGATACTACTATGAATCCGGAAACTAGAAGTTTAATTCGTGTTAATATTTATGATGCTGCTTTAGCTGAAAAAAGAGTAAATGTTTTAATGGGTGATAAAGTAGAACCTAGAAAAGAATGGATTGAAGAAAATATTGTATTTACAATGGAAGATGACTTTAGAGTAGCCTAAAATTTAGGCTATTTTTTAACAATATTGTATTGAACAAATGTATGCAATGTGATATAATTGAATTGTAGTAAAAATAATATTTTGAGGTCATAAATTGCGATCTTGAAATTAAATTCAGGGAGGGATGGAAAAATGAATGAATTGTTGATTAATGATATTAAAGTAGAAGATCTAATTTATGAAATTAGAGGGAAACAAGTAATGCTTGCTAGTGATGTAGCTAAGCTTTATCAAGTTGAAACATTTCGGATTAATGAAGTTGTAAAAAGAAATTTGAATCGGTTTCCGGAGGAGTTTTGCTTTCAATTAACTTTAAAAGAAGCCAATGATTTATCTTCAAGATCGCAATTTGCGATCTTGAACAAAAATGGAAATAAGCGAGGTTATAACATCAAATACTTACCTTATGTTTTTACTGAGCATGGAGTTATGATGTTAAGTGGTTTATTAAAAAGTGAAATTGCTGCGAAAGTAAATGTGGCAATTATTAAGGCGTTTGTTGCTATGCGTAAATATATTGCTAGCAATACTTTAGAAACTAGAGTATCTAACATAGAAACTAAATTGATCGATTACGATCATAAATTTGATCTTATTTTTGAGAAAATGGATAATGAAAAAATACATCATTTATTTTTTGATGGGCAAATCTATGATGCTTATTCTCTTTTGTGTGATATTTTAAATGAAGCTAGGGATAGTATTATTTTGATAGATAATTACTTAGATAAAAGTGTTTTAGATGTATTAGCAAAGATAGATCAGAGTGTATTGGTTATCACTAAAAATATAAATCAAAAAGCTTTAGAAATGTATAAAAAACAATATCAAAATATTAAAATTAAATGTGATAATTCTTTTCATGACAGGTTTATTATCATAGATCAAAAGATATTATATCATTGTGGAGCATCTTTTAAAGATTTGGGTAAGAAATGTTTTGCTATAACCAAAATGGAAGACAAAGAAATATTAAAAACTTTACTTGATAAAATAAGGAAAATCAAATAGGATCACTTGAAGTTTCAAATCGAAACTTTCAAGTGAACATAGCGGTAGGAGAATAAAAACGTTTTTTTATTGACATTTATTATGCAATAGCATATAATTAAATATATGAACAATTATTCAAATGAAAAGGAGATTAAAAAATGAATAAAGATTTAATTCATGAAAGTTTGGCAAAACGGGTTAAACATAAAATGCTTAGTGATGATTTATTATTTGATGTTGCTGAAGTATTTAAAATATTTGGTGATAGTACCAGAATTAAGATTATTTATGCATTAAAACTGAGTGAATTATGTGTATCTGATTTAGCATTCATTACGAATAGTAGTGAATCGGCGATATCCCACCAGCTTAGAATTTTAAAACAAGCTAAATTAGTAAAAGCAAGAAAAGATGGTAAAGTTGTTTATTATAGTTTAAAAGATGAACATGTAATTAAATTATTTGAGATAGGTCGTGAGCATGTTGAAGAATTATAAATATTATTTAGAAAATTTAGATTGTGCCAATTGTGCCAAAAAAATAGAAGATGCTATAAAAGAAGACGAGCGTTTTATGAATGTTGTTGTTAATTTTAGTACTTTGACTCTTAGTTTTAAAACAGACTTAGATAATCCTTTTAAAGAAATTTTTAGAATTGTTAAAAGTGTTGAGCCTGATGTGTTAATATATGCTGGGAAGAATGAAGAAAAAAAGAGCGATTTAGAAATTTTTAGATTTGTTTTGGCGATTATTATTTTAGGTATTTCTTTTCTTGTTTCAAACGAAATTATAAAGGAAATAATGCTTATTATTAGTTATTTGTTACTTATGTATAAGACATTTATTAAAGCAATTAAAAAGATTATTAAGTCACATAATGTAGATGAAAATGCTTTAATTTGCATTTCAGCGATAGGGGCTTATATTCTTGGTGAACATATGGAAGGGCTCATGGTACTTCTTTTGTATGTGCTTGGTAAAATACTTGAAGATAAAGCGGTTAATAAGAGCCGTTCTTCTATTAGGGATTTAGTAGAATTAAAGGCCAGTTATGCTAATTTGAAAGTAAATAAGCGAGTTACAAAAGTTAAAAGTGAAGATTTAAAAATCGGTGATATTATTGTTGTAAAAAAAGGTGAACTTATCCCTGTTGATGGTCGTGTTATTAAAGGACATGCGACTGTTGATACTTCTGGACTTACTGGAGAGTCTGCTCTTAGAGAAATTAAGAAAGGCGAAGAAGTATTATCTGGATATATTAATTTAGGGGAAGTAATCGAAGTTGAGGTTATCCATACTTATTTTGATAGTACAGCTTACAAAATATTAGAACTTACTTTAAATGCTACCAATAATAAAGCGAAAACTGAAACTTTTGTTTCGAAAATCGCTAGTTATTATACACCAATTGTTCTTATCATTGCTATCTTAATTGGGGCTTTTTTACCATTTGTATCTAATGTGACTTATAGTGATAGTATTTACCGGGCTTTAACATTTTTAGTTATTTCTTGTCCATGTGCTATTGCTATTTCGGTTCCTTTGGCTTATTTTGCGGGGATTGGTATTAGTTCGAAGAAAAAGGTTCTTGTTAAAGGAAGCAATTATTTAGATGCTCTCACAAAATGTGATGCGATTGTTTTTGATAAAACAGGTACACTTACTACAGGTTCTTTTGAGTTAGAAGAAGTTAAAGTATATAATAACAAGTTTACTAAAGATGAAATTCTTGAGTTAGCAAGTTTAGGCGAAACATTCTCTAATCATCCGATTGCTCAACTAATTCTTAAAGAAAATCATCAAAAATTAGATACTTCACTTGTTTCTAATTTTAAAGAAATTGATGGTAAAGGGATTTCCTTTGATTATAAGAAAGATCATATTAAAGTTGGCAGTCATCATTTTTGTCAAACGGATAAAGAGGGAAATAGTTTTGTTTCTTTAAATGATGAAGTAATTGGAAGTTTTATTTTTAACGATCATGTTAAAGAAAATGCAAATGAAGTAATTAATCAGTTAAAAAAGTATGGTATAAAAACTTATATGTTTACAGGGGATCATTCTTCTTTTGCTAAAATTGTAGCTTCTAGTACAGGAATTGATGAATATAAAGCAGAATTACTTCCGGATGAAAAATTTAGAGAACTTACTAATTTACAAAAGAAGCATCAAGTAATGTTTGTTGGTGATGGAATCAATGATGCACCAAGTTTAGTACAAGCAGATGTTGGCATTAGTATGGGTAGTATTGGTAGTAATAGTGCGATTGAGGCAAGTGATATTGTTATTATGAATGATGATTTACAGGGTATTCCAACTATGCTTCGGATTGCTCATAAAACGAAACGAATTATACTTGCAAATTTAATATTTTCCATTGGAATTAAAATCTTGATTTTAGTGTTAGCTATGTTTGGCATTGCTCATATGGCTGCAGCAGTTTTTGCTGACACAGGAGTAACTTTGCTTGCTATATTAAATTCACTGCGTATTTTAAAAGAATAATTATTTTTTCAAAGCTTCAAGTTCTTCTTGAAGTTTTTTAACGGCATCCAATAGAAAATCTACTTCGCTTCTTTGGGTTTGACTACTTTTGCCATTATTTTTATAAAAACTGCCACCACTTTTATGTTCTCTACTATTAATATTAATGTTAAAGTTTTCTAATCTTGCTTCAATTAATTGTTGTTGAGCAGCAGCAGTTAACATGAATTCACCAACAAGCATAAGCCAGTTGCCGATACTTGATTGCTCATAAGCATCAAAATCTCCTGCTAAAGCTGAACCTACTAGGCAAGCTAAAAAAGCAAAAGTTTGTGGGTCTATATTTGGAGGAAAGTTATGGGAATTATTATTCATGTTATTCCTCCTATCTATTTCATTTTATTCTTGATATTTGCAAAAAATAGTAAAATATAATATAATTATGTCGGTGAATATTATGCAAATTGATACAGTTGAATTAACGAGTTGTGCAGTTAGAACAAGTCAATATCCTGAAGAAGGAAAACCAGAGTTTTTGCTAGTAGGTAGAAGCAATGTAGGAAAATCAAGTTTTATTAATACAATTATTAATCGTAAAAATTTTGCTCATACTTCTTCTAAACCAGGAAAAACGCAAACTCTTAATTTTTATTTAGTTAATAATCAATTTTATTTTGTGGATGTTCCTGGATATGGATATGCATCTGTTAGTCATGAAAGACAAAAAAAGTTTGGCGTTATGATTGAAGAGTATTTAAAGTCTAGAGAGTCTTTAAAATGTGTTTTTTTACTGATTGATTATCGTCATAAACCAACTGAAGATGATGTCTTGATGTATGACTTTTTAAAATATTATAATTTAAATATCAAAGTTATTGCTACTAAATATGATAAAGTGGGTAAAAATGCTAGAGAAAAACAAAATAAACTTATTAAAGATACTTTAAAATTAAGTGAAGGAGAAGATTTCATACCTTTTTCTACTGTTTCTAAAAAGGGTAGAGATGAGGTTTATGAAGTAATTAAAGAATTATTATGATTAGTTTAAATAGTGAAAAAGAATTGGTAGACAATTATGTAGTATTTGATTTGGAAACGACTGGTTTTGATCCAAAGTCTTCACGTATTATTGAAATTGGAGCGCTTAAATATAAAAATAATGAACTTGTGGAGGAGCTTAGTATATTAGTTAATCCGGGTTGTTCTATTCCTGATGTTATTACAACGATTACAGGAATTGATGATGAGATGGTGAGTGATGCTATCTCAATTAAAGAGGCTCTTCCTAAATTTATTGCATTTATTGAAGATTTGCCTTTGGTTGCTCATAACTCTCGTTTTGATTTATCATTTATTGAAGAAAATATATTAGAGTTAGGTTTACCAATGATTAAAAATACCAATATTGATACAGTTTATTTAGCTCGTAAATACATTAATAATGTTTATAATCATAAATTAGAAACGTTAAAAGATCATTTTGGTCTTACTTATTCTTCCCATCGTAGTGTAGAAGATTGTCTTACGACTAATTATGTTTATCAATATTGTAAAGAACAAGCTTTGGTAAAAAATTAATATGAAATATGAGAAAAGAATTAAAGCTTATAATAAAAAATTTGTAAGACAATTGGAAGAAGCTTTAAGAGTAATTGAACCATTTTTAATAAAAGCTTTTACAGTCTTTTATGGGGAAGAATATTATTCTCAAATTGAAAATACTATTAAGAATATAAATTATACTTATTTTTTATCTGAATCACTTTTTAAGTTACTTGAGAAAAAGAGCTATGGAATTAGTCAAAAGGATCAAAGAGTGGTGCAATATTACATTAAATATTTAAAGTCATTAGGATTTAAATGTAAGGGAGTAAGCAATATTGATAAATTGGAGTTGGAATCTTTACAGTCTTTTGTAATAAAATCACCTTTTGATGAAGAGAGTTTACGTTATTCTAATTTTTTAGAACTTTTATCTTGTGATTGTCCGGTTTATTCGATAATTAGTGATGAAGAGGAGCAGAATTTTTATAAGTCTATTTTGTTGCCAATTTTTATTATTGATTTAGAAGTAATTATTCATGAAATAAATCATGCTTTAATGATTGATGCTGTTGCTACTACTAGTGAAGAAATTGTTATGCCTAATTTATTTTTGGTGGAAGAGTGTGAAGAATTATTTAATGATTATATTGCAAATCTTGTGCTTGAACAATATATTCTTTTAAAAGCGCCTGTTCCTTATGCACTTAGAAAATTTGAATTTGTTAATACTTATGAGAATTTTTTTTATTTAATAGAATCGTTTTATTATGTTTTTGATAAAGTTATTAAAAGAAGTATTATGACTAAAAATTTTAATTTATTATGGGAGTATGCAGGGAAAGAAGATTTTGATTTGTTTTGCATCCTTGTTCAGAAATATTATTTACAGGGTTGTACAGAAGAAGAATATAATGATTTATGTGAACTTGTTTTAAAAATGAATGAACATGCTTTATCTATATCATCTATCAATTATGAAGATTATTTTAAAAAATTGGAGAGTATGGGTTATAGAGTACGGAGGTTAAGATGAATTTTATTCGAAAGCATAAATTTTTAATTGTAATTATTGCTCTTATTTTAGTTTGTGTTAGTTTGCCTTTTTTATTTTTGTTATATGAAAGTCATAAAACCTATTATACAGCAGAAGATTTTAATATTACTACTGTTATTAGCAGTGTGGATGCTAATCATAACGGGATAGATGATTATACCGATATTTTGCTCGGGGCAAGAATGGATGCCGAAGTCCATCCAACTTATGATGGCAGGTATTGGGATACTGGTTATCCACCAGATGATATAGGTGTTTGTACTGACGTTATTTGGAGAGCTTTTAAAAATGCAGGGTATAATCTTCGAGCGATGGTAGATCAAGATATTGATATCAGTAATGATGAAGATTATCATATCGAGTATCCTGATTCTAATATTGATTTTCGAAGAGTAGGAAATTTAGAAGTGTTTTTCTCTAAGTATGCTACTAATTTAACTTTAGACATTAATAATATAGAAGAATGGCAACCTGGAGATATAGTCGTGTTTGATAGTAGACATATTGGCATTATTAGCGATAAGCGAAATCGTGAGGGTGAACCTTATGTAATTCATAATTCCGGACAGCCTTTAAGAGAAGAAGATGTACTTTGCAAGAGAAATGAAAAAGATCCTATTAGTGGTCATTTTAGATGGGATGCATCTAAAATAGAAGATATCATAGTATATTGGGAGGAATAAATATGAAGATACTTGTTGTTGAAGATGATGAGGCAATTTTAAGTGGGCTTGCTTTCTGTTTAAAAAAAGAAGGTTTTGATGTTGTTAGCGTTTCTTTAGGAAAAGTTGCTTTGGAATTATCTTTAAAACTCGATTTTGATATGTTACTTTTAGATATTAATCTTCCGGATATGAATGGGTTAAAATTATATCAAAAAATAAAAGAAAATAAAGATATTCCAACAATATTTTTAACAGCGAATGATTCAGAGCTTAGTGTGGTAGAAGCACTTGATAGCGGGGCAGATGATTATATTACCAAACCATTTAAAACTAGAGAGTTAATTAGTCGTATTCATTCTGTTTTGAGAAGATCAAAAAAGGAAGAAACCAATATTATACAAATTCAAGATATTATGATTAATTTAAAAGAAGCGAAAGTTTTTAAAAAAGGTAGTCCTCTTTTTTTAACTGCTTTAGAATATAAAATATTGCTTATTTTGTTTATGAATCCTGGTCGAGTTTTTACAAGAGAAAGCATTTTGGCTAATATTTGGGATACAGAAGAAGAATATGTAAATGATAATACTCTTACTGTTTATATTAAAAGAATTAGAGAAAAAATTGAAGATGATCCGGCTAATCCGAAAATTATTTTGACAGTAAGAGGACTTGGATATCAGGTGATAGAGTGAAAAATAAGAAAATATTTGTTTTTCTGATAAGTAGTCTTTTGCTTCTTTTGATACTTATTTTTTCTTTAGTAAAATTATATGATTTATATGTTTATGAAACGCTTAATAAGATCGTTTATACTTTAGAAAATGTTTATCCAGATATGGAAATTGATATGATTGATGCTTTAAAAGAAATAGAAGATGTTCCAGAAGTTTTAGCTAAATATGGTATTGATCCTGATACTGTTAGTGAACTTGGAATTTATCAGGATTTTAGAGTGGACATTGTATTTTTGGTTATTGTTGTTTTTCTTCTCTTTCTTCTTCTTTTTTTATTTATTTATTTTTGGCGAGATAGAAAAATAAAAAGAGAGATTCATGTTATTAATGGGTATTTGCAAGATATTTTAAATGATCGTTATGAACTTAATATTGCAGAATATAATGAAAATGAATTAAGCGTTTTAAAAAATGATATTTATAAAGTAACGATAAAGTTAAAAGAATTGAGTAGTTACGAACAAAAAGAACAACAATTTTTAATGAATACTTTAGAAGATATTTCTCATCAACTTAAAACGCCTTTAACAGCTTTAATGATTACAAATGATATTTTAATGAATCATGATTTAACCGAAGAAGAAAGATTGGATTTTTTAAGGAAAGAAAGTAAAGAGTTAGAGAAGATGGAGTGGCTTATTACAACTCTTTTAAAGTTAAGCAAACTTGATAGTGGCCAAGTAAAGTTTAAAAAAGAAAAGGTGAAAGCTGAAACTTTAATTGATGATGCTTTAGAATCTCTGTTAATTTCATTAGAATTAAAACATGTAACT
>CAMMXG010000010.1 GCA_946500895.1 uncultured Mycoplasma sp.
AGTGTGCTTGTACATACATACATCCATACATACATACATCCATACATTCATACATATATACATATATACATATATACATATATACATATATACATACAGAGAGGAGGTACACTTATTATTTAAGCGTATCTCCTATTTATTTAAAACCTCTTGCAAAGGAGGTTACTATTTAGGCGGTGGTCTAAGTGGGTAGTAAGGCAGTTAAATTTAAGGATAAAACTGGTAATAATGTTTACCCATGTCCTTATTATCCAGTTGGTTCAATATATATGTCGGTAAATAACATAAATCCAGCTAATTTTTTTGGTGGTAAATGGGAGCAAATAAAGGATAGCTTTCTATTAGCTTGTGGTGATACGTATCAAAATGGAACAACAGGTGGAGAAGCTAACCATATTTTGACAATTGCCGAAACACCTACGCACAGCCATAATATGTATACGGCAAACGATGCTGGAGATGGAACTATAACTGGTGGTGGTGGCATAGTTCAGGACAGGGGAGCTCCATACAAAACCTATTGGGCGACGTTTGCGATGGAAAATGCTGGTGGAGGGCAGCCTCACAATAATATGCCACCATATCTGGCGGTTTATGTTTGGAAACGTACAGCTTAAATAAAAATAAATATGAGTAAAAGTGTTCAAATGAAAACTAAAAATAATGAAAAAATATATCCGCATCCATATTTTCCTATCGGAAGCATTTACTTTAGTGTAGTAGATACAAACCCAAGCATTTGGTTTGGTGGAACATGGGAACAAATTGCTAAAGGTAGAACTTTAGTGGGCGTGGATACAAGTGATACAGACTTTAATACAGTAAAGAAAACTGGTGGGGAGAAAAAACATACTTTAACAGTAGCTGAAATGCCTAAGCATAAGCATTCTCTTGCTTATGGTCCTAACATAAATGGTGAAGATTTAGGTTGGGATTTTTCTTTAACAACAGCAGCTGCTTCCTCCGCTACTTCTGGTAGAGGTTGGTCTGGTAATTTAGGAACAAAAGCAGAAGGAAATGGACAAGCTCACAATAATATGCCCCCATACTTTACGTGTTATATTTGGTGTCGTACAGCTTAAATAATAAGCCAATAATATGGCTAAAACAATAAAGTTAAAAAACAATACTTATTGGGATAGTAATAGTATAGCACATAATTACGCTATGGTATTTTATCAAAATACATCACAAAATGGAATGAAATGGAGTTATCAAAAATTTAAAGCAAGTAGTGGTTGGGCTTCTGGTAGCAAAATATCATATTCGAATGGTGATATTATTATTAACAATGCTAAAGCAGTCAAAATCAATGTAAAAATGACTATAGCAAGCAATTCTTATAATTATGATAATTCAGTTGTTATTTGGAATAATGGGGATTCCTACATATTTAAATTTGATAATGCTAAGGACTATACTATATCTGATTTTATTATTAAAAAAGATACTCCATCAAGTTGGAATATTAACTTGAGAAAATATACAGATAATTTGAGTGACAAGCTAATAACAACAGATACACTAAATTATATGTCTGTTGAAGTTATTGAATAAAGGAGGTAATCTAAAATAGAAAATGAAATAGCAGAATTAAAAAGACGTGTAGCAACGTTGGAGAGCTATCGGGAAAAAGATAAAGACGAATTACATCATTTAGATAATTCATTGCAAAAATTTATTGTTCAAATGAAGAATATATCTGATGACTTAAAAACTATTGTATCTAATTCAAAAGAGGCAGTAATGAGATCTACAACTGCTACACAAAAAGATATTAATTCATTAAAAGAAAGATATGATTCTTTAGAAAAGAAAATGACAGTTTTAGATAATAAAGTAGAGCAAGAGACAGTTGTTGCTGATGCAGAAAAATGGAAGAAAATAGTTAGCTATGTTCTTACCGCAGTTGTAGGAGCAATAATTACCTTTATTCTTGCAAAAATAGGCATTGGATAAAAGATAGGAGGTGAAAACATGGAAATAACAATAGAATTAATATTTGCTTTAGTTCAAGCTGTAGTTACAGCGGTGTTAGGAGCAATTTTAAAAGATAAAGTAGTTCCAAGTCATTTAGTCCCAATACAGAATATTGTAATTGGATTCATAAGTGCACTTGTTGCTATATATTTTAATTTATTTTCAAATGTACCACTTGCAATAGTAATTTGCTTAGCAATTTCTTTAGGTGTTGGTGGCGGATATGATGCTTTGAAAATCAAAAATAATAAATAAGGAGAGTGAATATTTTATGAATGAAAGAGCTAAATTTTTAGAAACAAATGATGATCAAAAAGAAAGAATACAAGAAGTAAGAAATTCATTTTCAAAAGTATATGATGAAATTGAAAAATTATGTAAGCCAGGTCGAGAAACTTCTTTGGTATTTACTAAATTGGAAGAAGCTCAATTTTGGGCAATAAAGGGAATTACGAGGGAGGAATAACAATGGAAGAAAATAAACAAATAATTGAAGTAGAGTACGATAAAAATATGGTACAAGACGATATTAAAGCACAAGAAGAAAATAATGAAGAATTAATACTTCAAGATGCATTTAATACTGAAGAAGCAGAAGATATGCTTGGGGAAGGAGCTGAAATCATTGAGGAATAGTAAGCCAGAAGCTGGCAATAAATACTTTAATACAAAGTCTAAAGGTGGATATAGTACTTGTATAGTTGGTAAACCTACAGATGTTGGATGTAATGTACTTGCTAATTGCGTTGGCTATGCAAATGGAGCTTTTAATGAGTATATTAATAAAGGTAAAGAAGTATATAATCTTACTTGTAATGCAGAAAATTTTATTGAAAGAGCTATTTCTTTAGGGTTATCGGTTGTAAAAGATCCTGTTGTTGGTGGTATTATGGTATGGCAAAAGGGAGCCACTTTAAAAAGTTCAGATGGTGCTGGACATGTTGCTTTTGTTTATGAAATAGTAGACGAAAATACAGTTAAAACTGGCGATAGTGGTTATAATTCTAAAGCTTATTGGAATACTCTAAGAAAAAGAGGTGATGGAAACTGGGGACAAGCTAGTTCTTATACTTATCGTGGATGTATTGTACCACCAAATTGTACAGTTCCAGAAGAATCTGAAAAAGATGATCCTGTAACTTATAAATTTAAAGTAGGAGATAAGGTAGTAATTAGTGGTTCTTTATATGTTAGTTCTAATGCTTCTAGTCCTGCAGGTAGAGTATCGAACAAAGTAACCACGATCACAAGACTTGCTGAAGGAAGTAAACATCCATATAATACAACTGGCGATTTAGGTTGGATGGACGAGAAAGACATTAAATTATATGAGGAAAACACAAGCACAACTTATATCATTCAAAAAGGCGATAATCTTACTAAAATAGCAAAAAAATACAATACAACTTGGAAAAAAATATATGAGGATAATAAAGACGTAATTGGTGATAATCCAAACTTAATTAAAGTTGGACAAAAACTAATTATAAATAAATAAAGGGTATGTTAGTGTAATGCTAGCATACCTCTTTTTTTATTGGATTCTTTTTCTTTTTAAAACTTTCTTCTGATATTTTTAATATCCCATTATCATTTTTTACAAAAATTTGAGCATGTGGAATAGACGTGAGAACTATTTTTAATTCGTGGTCTTCATCTAAGAAATACACATCTTTTGTTTTGTCTTTAAATTGATTATTCATTTTTACCTCTTTCATGTATAAATCGTATATGACATACGAAATTATAAGTATATGATATACGAGTTCGGATATAATTGCAACATAAAAATTTGAAAGGATGTAAAGTATGAAATTGAAATTAAGTAATTATGATGATGGTGAAGTATTAAAAATTATAAGAGAGTGGAGAAACTTAACTCAAGCAGAATTAGCAAAGAAGATTGGGAAAGACAGACGAACAATTTATGATTATGAAGCTGGCAATTTTACTTATAATATGCAGACATTAAGAAAAATAGCTAAAGAATTAAATTTAGAAATTACTATCGAAACTAAATAATATTTTATTAATTAAATTGCTGCCAATAAAAAAGCAAGTGTACGTTCGACACTTCTTTTTATTTATTTTTTGGTAGGTAATTGGTAGGTAAAAATATTTTAAAATATAAAAAAGCCTTTAAAATAGGCTATTAATCAAAATTGGTGGAGTAGAGGAGAGTCGAACTCCTGTCCAATATATCCTATCATATAACATCTACAAGTTTAGCTTGATTTTAATTTCAGATTACAACTGGCTCAAGACCAACCGATTATAATCCTAAGTTTAGTAAATATTCGCTTATTTATCCTAAACAAGTAAATAAGTATATCTTATATTTATGAACCCCTCATAATCCTATAAGCAAAATTAAGAGAAGCTTGCTATTCCTATCTATTAATTAATTAGGCAAATGCATAAGCATTTGAAGCAAATGAGTTTTCACTCTTGTCATTTAATTTTAATTGTAGGCTTAAGGTGCCAAACCACTTGCCGTCATATGTAGTAATATATGTCGATACCATTACTACCCCGAGTACTAGTATTATAGCATAAATCGCAAAAAAAATGAAGTAATTTCTACTTCATTAGAGCAATTGCTAGAATAATACCAATATTTAATACGCCGTAGAGAATGATTGCTATATTAATGAACGCAGCTTTGGATGAACGAGATGGTGCTTCTTCTTCAGGAATAATAGATGGAACATTTTTATTTTTGAGTTCTAGGACCATTCCTTTTCCTTTGGAATCGCCAATCTTTTTGGTTATTTCAAAGTATTCATCTAATTTTTGATTCACTAGATTTCCTAATATTGTTTCTTTTGGTAAAGTAGCAATTAAAGTTTCAATGTTTCCAATTAATATTTTATTGTCTTCTGTTAAAAAGTGGAATGAATCTTTGATACTAAAATAAAGGTTCATGTAATCTGTTACCTCTGCATCTAAAGCATCTTTGTCAATTGTAAAATTATTAAAAGCATTTTGATTAAGGAGATTAATAAAATTGTCTAATTTTTTGCAACTTTTATTTATTTTAATAATTTCCATGAATGTTTTGGCATCTACATTCCAAGCTTCACCAGGTAGAGTACGTAAATCAAAGGTGAGAGTTTCATTTGCAACAATTTTACCATTTTCTTTTAAATATAAAACATTTTCTTTGCAACTTAATCCGGCTAATTCGGGATAAAACTCTAAGTATTGTCTAAAGATAAAATCGTTGATGTTAATTATCTTGGTTTTACTTAAAGTTCCTGGATAGTTTTCTGTGTTTTGTGGTTTAACACTATTCATTTCGTCACTTTGGGCAATTGTTTTATTAGAATTATCAATGCGATAATTAGGCAAATCTATAGTTCTGTTATTAAAAGTATCACGTTCGTTCATTTTAATACCCTCCAATTATTATCATTGTAGCAGAAATTCAAAAAAAAAACAACACTAAACAATCAAAAAAATGTGTAGTATAATAAATATTATCTTTAAAGAGAGTTTGGGTATTAGAAAGAAAATGCCTTTTTTATAGTTAAAATATATCTATTTTATTCAATAATATTGATAATTTGTAAAAAATAAATACTATTTTTTACCATAGGTGAATAAATTACAATTATAAGTTGTGAGCAGGTATAATTCTTTCGAGAAGCGAGGGTGATGGAATGTTAAACGGAAATCGGCTAAGAGAGGTTAGGAAAAAGCGTGGTTTAACACAAACAGAGTTAGGAGAATTGATTGGGGTAGGTAAATCTGCAATCTGTTGCTATGAAAAAGAAACAAGAAACCCAACACTGGAAGCTGTTATTGAAATGATTCGAGTTTTTGGTGTGTCTGCTGATTATCTTTTGGGTGCAGATTACTTAGTTAAAACAAGTGATGCTGATTCTAATATAGAATATGTATCTTTAACGAAAGAAGAAATTATTTTTATAGAAGAATTAAAGAAAAATAAACTAGTTTATGATATTTTAATGGAAGATCCAAAAAGAGGCGCAGAACTAGTGAAAAAAGAGATTGGCTAAAATGGTTTAGCTTTTTTCATTTATAAATATTTTTAAGCATATAATTTTCTTAGGTGAATGATATGCGAAAATATTACCAATATTTAGGACTTGCCTTAATTATGGTTTTTAGTTTTTATTATACAGAGAAGATTGCTCTAATAGTTCTTAATAAAAATCCTCTTATGCAAAGTATTAATGAACAGAAAGAATATTATGATGTTGGTTATGTTAATGCTGTAATTGAGGGAGATTATATTATTCCAGGAATTAATGGTTTGGAAGTAAATGCGAGAGAATCTTTTTATCAAATGCAAGAATTAAATGTTTTTAATGAATATTATTTAGTTTATGAACAAATAAGTCCAGAAGTATCACTGGAAGATAACAAAGATAAAATTATTAAGCAGGGTAACCCTAAATTAAAACAAGTAGTCCTTATTTTAAGCGATATTTCAGATATTAGTGAATATTTACGTTCTAATAACTATAAAGCAGATTTGCTTGTAGATATTGATAGTTATGAAAAGGGTAGTTATTTTGAAGTGATTAATAATGAAGTAGGTGCTTTTGATTCCTTAGAAAATACGCTTAATTTAAATAAAGAAAATAAGAATATATGCGTTATTAATGATCAGAATTATGACATTTGTTTAAAAAAGAAAAAATATTTGGTTGAACCAACTCTTACTCTTAATAGTACTAATTATATCGATGTAAAAAATAATTTAGATAGTGGTAGTATTATTTTAATAGATAATAGTGCTCGTTTAAGTGATGTGAAGTTGTTATTAAAAGAAATTAAGTATAAGAATTATGATATTGTTTATTTGAGTGAAATGATAAGTGAAGAAAATGTTTAGTTTTCTTCTTTTTTTTGATATACTTATGTTGATATG
The DNA here is from genome assembly GCA_946500895.1 of uncultured Mycoplasma sp. Lineage (GTDB taxonomy): Bacteria > Bacillota_I > Bacilli_A > RF39 > UBA660 > Caccenecus. The sequence continues at coordinate 6,881 of CAMMXG010000010.1, forward strand.
TTGGTGGAGGAACTTTTATGAAGCAAATAATTGGTAAAGTTATTAGTGTATGCACTCCAAATGAGGGTGCGGATAAAAAAGTTACTTTTCAAGTAGAAACAGAAGAAGGAATTTATGAAGTTAATGAAGAGCAAAATGAAGGGAATGCTAATATTTATAAAGATGATGCCGTTTTATTAACGTTTCAAAATATAGACGATAAAGAATTTATCGATATTGACTTATATGAAGAAGGTGGATTAGATGAATAATCCTTTAAATTTGTATGAACATAATAGAGAGTCTTATGAAAAAATAAACGAAGCTTTTAGTAGTGGTGAAAAAGTTGTAGGAATTGTGCATGCTACTGGCACAGGAAAATCATATAATGCTCTACAACTTGCCTTAGATAATCCTGATAAGAAAATAACAATCATTGCTCCTCATAATAGTATATTAGAACATATTGAGGAAATTATAAAAGAAAGTGGTTTAAGTTTTGAACGTGATTTTCCTAACTTAACTTTAATGAATTATCAAAGTTTAGTTAATTTAAGTAGAAATGAGTTAGCAACATTATCAATTGATATTTTAGTGTTAGATGAATTTCATCATATAGGAGCGCCAGTATGGGGAGAAAGAGTAAATGAATTGATTAAAACTCATCCAGACCTGGAAATATTAGGAATGAGTGCTTATACGATTCGGGATAGAGGAACTGTTTATGAAAGAGATATGGCTAATCCAGATGGTGGCGAGTTATTTTCAAGTAAAATTGTTAGTCGATACGATATTCCTGATGCAATGCTAGATGGAGTATTGCCAATAGTTGTTTATAGGAGTGCCTATATCAAACTAATGGGTACTTTAGAGGCATTAGAAGAAAAGGTAGAAAATAAGAAATGTTCCAAAGAAGAAAAAGAATTATACGATAAATTATTAAAAGATGCGAAAAGAAAAATAGAAAAAGTGTTAAGTTTACCTGATATGATAGAAAAATATGTAGGGAAAGAGGATAAACTAATCTATTTTTGTCCACCAGGAAGTAATATTGAAGAGATAGAGGAAGAAGCCAAAAAGTGGTTTTTAAGATATATTCCTGAAAGTGATATCATATTTTATAAAACAACAAGTGCAATGGGGGAATTAGGGAAGAAAAATAGAGATGCTTTTTATCATGATAAAACCTTAGATGGATTAGATGCTACCCATAAATTAAGAGTTATGTTTTGTATTAATCAGTACAATGAAGGAGTACATGCTCCAAATGTAAATGGTGTTATTATGGGTAGAGAAACAAAATCAGATATCGTCTTTTTTGAACAATTAGGAAGAGCTTTATCAGTCAGAGGGGATATAAAAGCTCAATTTTTAGCATATCAAAAATATTCAAGAGAAGAACTACTCCAGTTATGTCAAAGTAAAAATATTATGGTTTATGAAGATATGACAAATGAGAGAATGATTGAAAAATTAATTGCCCCATATGTTATTGATTTAACAAATAATATTGGCTTTATTAAAGAATTAGAAAATAATTTGCAAAATAAAGTGAAAGAAAGACAAGAAAAAGGTGATGGTAAAAGAAGAATACTTAATATAGAAGATGTATCATTTGATATTGAAATAGTAAATGAAGAAATCTATGAAATATTAAAATATGTTAGTGATAGGCTTACAATGACATGGGAGGATTGGTATGAACTTGCTAAAGCTTATTTTGATTATCATGGCAATTTAGATATTCTTCGATATTTTAAAACTATGAATGGATATCTTTATGATGAAAACGGTCTAAATTTAGGTAGCTGGCTTCATACTCAAAGAATAGTTAAGAGAAAAGGAATGTTAAGTCAGGATAGAGAAGAAAAACTGCTTAAAATAGGAATGGTATTTGATGTTCGTGAGATGCAATGGGGAAATATGTATAATCTTGCTAAAAAGTACTATGAACATCATGGCAATTTAAATGTTCCTGCCAATTTTAAAACCATTAATGGACATCTCTATGATAATGATGGGTTCAATTTAGGTACTTGGATAGTTACTCAAAAAATGTTTAATAAAAAAGGTACGCTAAGTCGTGATAAGAAAGAAAAATTGCTTGCAATAGGTATTATTTTTGATGGTTTAGAAGCTCAGTGGGAAAAAATGTATGCTTTAGCAGAAAAATACTATGAATATCATAAAAATTTAAATATTTCTATAAATTTTAAAACAAAAAATGGCTATCTTTATAATGAAGCAGGTTTTCCTTTAGGGCGTTTCATTAGTAAACAAAGAACACTTAAGAAAAATGGGATATTGAAAAAAGATAGAGAAGAAAAATTGCTTAAAATAGGAATGGTGTTTAATGCTCATGATGTAAGATGGGATGAAATGTATACTCTTGCTAAAAAATACTATGAACATCATGGCAATTTAAAAATTAATCCTAATTTTAGAACAAAGAACGGATATGAATATGATGAAACTGGTTTTAATTTAGGAGCGTGGATTAATACTCAAAGAATAGCCCAACAAAGCGAAAAATTAAATAAAGAACGAGAAGAAAAGCTCTTTGCTATTGGCATGATATTTAATGTTCATGAGGAACAATGGGAAAAAATGTATGCTCTTGCTAAAAAATATTATGAATATTATGGTAATTTGGATATTCCTCAAAATTTTAAAACAATGAATGGCTATCTTTATGATGAAACCGGTTTTGCTTTAGGAGTGTGGATTAATAATCAAAGAATAACCCAACAAAACGAAAAATTAAATAAAGATAGAAAAGAAAAATTGCTTAAAATAGGAATGGTGTTTGATGTTCGTGAGATGCAATGGGAAAAAATGTATGCTCTTGCTAAAAAATATTATGAATATTATGGCAATTTAAATGTTTCCGATAAATTTAAAACTGTTAATGGATATGAATATGATGAAAAAGGCGTTACTTTAGGAAAGTGGATTAGCAAGCAAAGAATTGCTAAAAAGCAGGATACATTAAATAAAGAACGAGAAGAAAAGCTCTTTGCTATTGGCATGATATTTAATGTTCATGAGGAGCAATGGGAAAAAATGTATGCTTTAGCAGAAAAATATTATGAACATTATGGTAATTTAAAAATCCCTTTTAATTTTAAAACCATTAATGGATACGAACATGATGAAGAAGGGGTATCATTAGGAATTTGGCTTAGTAAACAAAGAGCGTTTCAAAAAAAGAGAATGTTAAATAAAGATTATGAAGAAAAATTACTTGCAATAGGTATGATTTTTGACGTTTTAGAAGCTCGTTGGAATGAAATGTATGTTCTTGCTAAAAAATATTATGAATATTATGGTAATTTAAAAATTCCTTTTAATTTTAAAACCATTAATGGATACGAACATGATGAAGAAGGAGTATCATTAGGAATTTGGCTTAGTAAACAAAGAACGCTTCAAAAAAAGAAAATGTTAAATAAAGATTGTGAAGAAAAGTTACTTGCAATTGGAATGGTTTTTGATACTAAGAAAAATACTTCTTTCATTCAGGCAGTATGTCAAAATTATGGGATTAATGAAAAGAAAAATAAAAGTATATTAAAAGGCATTCCTTATAGAGAAATGGTAGCTAAAATAAGATTTTTAGAAGAAAGACAAATTCCTATTGTGAATAATGGTTTATTGCATGAAATTTTTAATATTAGTAATATTTCTTTACAAGAAAAATATGGTATTCGTTTAGAAGAATTAGTAAATACTTATTCGTTAGAAGAGAAAAGGGGAAGATAAATGTTTTTAAATAAGTATGTAAATGATGTGTATTATGAAATGATACTTGAAGAATATGATGAAGGGTATTTATCTACTCTAGATGAAGAGCAATTTAAAAAAGTATATAATCTATTTAAAGAATATGGATTTACTTTTATAGAGGATATTATATTAAGATATTTAGAAATATTTGAGATGGAATATGAGAAAGTAAGAGAAAAACTAGAAGATTTAAAGATGGAACTTGGTGATGATTTTGTCTATATTATTAGCAATAATCTTAGTTTGTTAGGTAGAATATTTGAGTGATGTTCTTGCATTTATTAAAGTTTTTTGGTATAATGTTTTTGCCTTAAAACTTTTTTATTTACTTATTTTTTTTTGAAATGGAGTTGATTATTTTGAGTAAAATAAAGATTTTTAGTCTGGGTGGACTAGATGAAAATGGCAAAAATATGTATGTTATCGAGATAGATAAAGATATTTTTATTTTTGATTGTGGACTTAAATATGCCAGTGGAAATATGCTTGGAATTGACTATATTATCCCTGATTATTCTTATTTAGTTAAAAATAAAAAAAGAATTAAAGGTTTATTTATTACTCATGGTCATTTAGAAAATATGGGTGGTACTAGTGATTTGTTATCGCAAATACCTAATTTAAAAGTATATGCGACTAAATTTACAAAGTATGTACTTATGGAAAATGGGGTAAGTGCTAATAACATTGTAGAGATTAAAGCTCATAAAAAAATGAATTTTGGACATGTTAGTATATTTCCAATCAGCGTTTCTCATAGTGCTCCGGATGCAGTGATGTATGTTGTTAATACCAAAAACGGTGCCATTTGTTATACAGGAGATTTTATTTTTGATCCTTCTATGATGGGTGCTTATGATATGGATTTAGGTAAGATTGCTTATGTGGGAAAACAAGGAGTTTTATGCTTACTTAGTGAATCAGTGTTTAGTGAAAATATTGGGCATACATCACCTAACCACAAACTCATTGACGTTTTTAGTAAAGCGATTAAAGATGCAAATGGTAGAATTATGTTTATGGTTCTTCCTACACATTTATATACCATTCAAGAAATATTTAATGCATCCGTTAATTCACATCGAAAAATTGTTGTGATGGGTAAAAAACTACAAAATGTCGTTAATTTTGGTTTAAAAGAAGGATATTTGACTATTTCAGATGATACACTAGGGGATTTGTCTAATATCAATGATAAAAATGCTATTTTACTTATTTGTGATGATAAAGCAAGCCCTTATGCAGCAATGTCTAAGATTATGAGTGGTTATGATAAATTTATTAAACTTGAGAGTGATGATACTATTGTTTTTGCGGAGCCTAGATATGACAGTAATGAAAAAGTGTTGGTACGATTAGAAAATGATTTAGCAGAACGTGGCTGTGAAATTGTTAATATTCCTAGTGATAAAACCATTTTACATCATGCTTCTAGTGAAGATTTAATGCAAATGATTAAGCTTATGCGCCCTAAATATTATATGCCAGTTAAAGGTGAATATCGTTATATGGTTGGTAATGCTGATCTTGGCTTTTCTTTAGGTATTCCAAGAGAAAATATTATTTTAAAGCAAAACGGAGAAGCGATTAGTTTTGATGATGGTATTCTTGTAGATAAAAATGAAAAAATTAAAGTTGGAGAAGCTTTAATTGACGGAAAATCTAGTGATGATATTGGTGAACTTGTTATTAAAGATAGAGAAATGTTAAGTGAAAACGGTATTGTTTTAATTAGTGCGACTATTTCTCGTCAAGATAAAGTACTTTTAGTTGGACCAGAAGTTACAACAAGAGGATTTATTTATGTTAAGGATTCTACGGAAATGATTAAAGAGATTAAAAGAATTAGTGAGGCAATTATTGAGAGAAATACTACTCCTAATTATGTAGATTTTAATAAGATAAAAACAGAAATACGTGATGAATTATCTAAATATTTATATGAAGAAACGGAATGTAAACCAATGATTATTGCCGTTGTTCAAGAAGTATAAATTTTTAAAAATCATCCATACTATTAATGGGTGATTTTTTATATGAAAGAACAACAAAATGCAAATATTAAGTTTTTAAATTTGATTTATCAAAATGCTCAAATGGGATTAATTGGTATTGATACGGTTATTAAAAAAGTTGAGAGTGATGCGATTGCAAAACTTATTAAAGAACAAAGAAAAGAATATGACCATTTTTTAGAGGATGCTAGAAAAATATTACTAAAATATGGAGCTAAAGAGGAAGAAATTAGCAAATTGAAAAGCTTAAGTAGTAAAGCGATGGCAAATATTATGATAATGGGAAAAAGTGATAAAGAGATTGCTAAACTGATGATGGAAGGTAATCAAAAAGGTGTGTTAGAAATTACGGCAGAATTAAATGAGTATGAAGGCGATGATGAAGAAATTTTGGATTTAGCACATAAACTTTTAGCAACAGAAGAACATAATAGAGAGGAATTTAAAGAGTATTTGTAATTCCTCTCTTTTTATATTTTGTATTATTTTTGATTGATTTTTCCCATGTTTTTGTTTATAATTATGAATTGTAGGAGGATTTATGAAAAAGCTATTCCTGCTAGGGGCAATTTTACTTATGCTTGCTGGTTGCTCAAGTATAGAATCAAGTAGTATCGATACTATTTTAAATGATGGTTTAAATAGTCGAGTTACAGCTACCAATGTGAACCGGATGGGTTATCGGTATTATTTGCCAAGAGGACTTGTTCTTAAGTCAAGCGAAGATTTTAATGAAATTATAAGTGATCAAAAATATTTATATTATTTATATGTTGATATTGTGAGTTTTAATAGTAAGGTAGGTTTTACTTACAATGTTAATCGAGATGCGTATTATTCTTCTAGTTTAACTTATCAAGGAGAAAATGGTTATATTGAAATAAATAATTATGAAAGTGATCAATATTTAATTGAAATTATGTATAATTATGCTAAAATAGAAGTAGTAGCATATGAAGATGATATAAACAGAGTAGTAGCGTATGCTATTTCCATTCTCTCTTCAATTACATATAATAATAATGTAATTGAAAATTATTTGGGAGATGATGTATTCTTATCATCAGAAGAGGCTTATGATATTTTTGAGATTGTAGGTAGTGATAATTATCTAGAATTTACTGAAGATACAGAGGAAACTGATGAAATAATAGATCCGGATTATATAAATTAGGAAGGTGGATATTATGGGTTTAGTAAGTAAACTTAAAAATATTTTATTTGAAGAGGAAGAAGTAGAAATTCCGGTAATTGAGAAAAAAGAGAAGAAACCTGAAGTTGTAAGGGAATATAAAGAAGTGCCTCGAAAAGAGGAAGTAAAAGTTACGAATTATCAAAATTATGATAATTTAGAACCTGTGATTCATGAAGAAAAGAAAATGGAAGAAAAAGCTAGATATAATACTAGTAATGATACAGTTTCAGAAAGAGAAATATTTAAGAGTGAGAAAACATTTAACTTTCCGGCTTTTGATGAGGAAGAATTTGATAGTTATGTACCTAGAAAAAGACCTACTAATGTAATGGAACGTGAACGTAAACAAGAGAAGAAGCCTGAGTATAAAACTGATTATCGTAAAGAATATAAGAGAATAGAAAAAGCTGAAGAAGTGAAAGAGGTTAAAAAGTTTAAACCATCGCCAATTATTAGTCCGGTTTATGGTATTTTAGATAAGAATTATACACCAGATGAGATTACGACAAGAACAGAAGCTACTCCAAGTCGTTCTTTAGATGTTGATAGTGTTAGAAAAAAAGCTTTTGGTCCTAAGGAAGAAAAAATAGAGAAAATTGATGTTAAAGATGAAGAAATACTAGTTGATAAAGAATTAGAAGAAAGACTTGAGAAAGCTAGAACGATAGATGAACTTTTAAAAGACAGTAGTGATGAAGTAATTGATATTCATGACGACATTGATGAAGAAGAATCATTTGAATCATTTCCTAATATTGATCATTTAGATGAAGTAGAAGAAGAATTACCTAAGAGAGAAGAAACTAAAAAAGAAGTGGATTTGGAAGATGATACTTTAGAAAATGATTTGTTTGATTTAATCGATTCAATGTATGAGAATAGAGAGGAGGATAAGTAATGGATTTTTGGCTATCATTTTTACCAATTATTATATATATTTTATTAATAATTATCTTAATTATTGGTATAATATTAGGGATCAAGTCAATTATTACCATTAACAAAGTTGAAAAGGTAGTAGATGATGTAAATGAAAAAGTAGAATCACTAAATAGTCTTTTTCAAATTGTTGATTTTACTGCAGATAAACTTGTTTCTATTACAGATAAAGTAGTAGATGGTATCTCATCATTTGCATCTAGATTGTTCTTTAAAAAGAAAAAAAATAAAAAGGAGGAAGAGGAAGATGAGTAAAAAAAGTGGATTAGGTAAGTTTTTATTAGGAGCTGGTATCGGTGTTGGACTTGGAATACTCTTTGCACCTAAAAGTGGTAAAGAAACTAGAGCTGATTTAAAAAAGAAAATGGATGAATTAATCGAAAAGGCTAAGAATATTGATGTTGAAGAAGTGAAAACAACAATTGAAGCTAAAGTAAATGAAATTAAAGAAGATTTAAAAAATCTTGATAAAGAAACTGTAGCAGAAAAAATTAAAGAGGGAGCTAAAAAGATTAAGAAAAAAGCTGATGATTTAGTTCAATATGCTGTTAAGAAAGGTACTCCTGTTATTGAAGCTGCTGCAAGAGAAGTAAAAGAATCTACCATTAAAACATTAGAATCTATTACAGCTAAATTAAAAGAAGAAGAACCTAAAAAAATAACTAAAGCAAGTAAATAAGAAATTTTAACTACTACAAATAATGTAGTAGTTTTTTAATTTGTTAAAAACACGAAAATAGTAACAAAAATATTGATTATTTTTTAATAATACTTTATACTAGAAATATATCATAGATAGTCATGGTATAACTATGATAGTATGAAATAGGATAAAAAGATTATCCTAATAAGGAAGTATAGGAGAAGAGTATGAAAGTATTAGAGAAATTTCAAAATAAAAAAGTATTTGCTTTGTATTTAGTTGGCGTATTATTGCTGTCAGCAGGAGTGTCTTTTGCTTATTTTAGTGCTAATAGTAGTGTTACAGGTAGTGGTAGTGTTGCCACAAATACAACAGCGACTATTGAGTCAGAAGGATTGGTGGCAGATGGAAATATTTCGTTTAGTAATACTGATATTTATCCAGGACATCAAGCAGTAGCAAGTATTAAAGTAACAGGAACAGGAGAGAATACACCAATTATCTTTAATGTTATTTTTAATGGAAATAATACATTCAATACACCAATTAACTATACTATTTATAAAGTAGAAAGTAATATAGAAGCAAGTTATAGTTGTGAAGTAAGAGAAGGAAGAGTAGGATTAAACAAAATATATTATGAAGAGTGTACTGGTAATAATATAGAAGAGCTAGGAACATCAATTGGTAGTGGAACTATTACCCAAGGAGAGGGAAAAACAATATTAAAGAGTGATGAAATCATATTAACCGAACCGGATGGAAAAGAAATATATTATTATGTAGTATTTGAATATCCAAATGAAGAAGCGAATCAAAATGATGATATAGGAAGTATCATCAGTGGAAATATCACCATAGAAGAGGGAAATGAATATACAAATCCAAGTGTGGTATTTGTTGGAACAACAGAAGTAGGAAATAATGGGTGGTATAAAAGTGTTAATCTAACAAGTAATATTACAACCCAAACAGGAGATTATGATGTAACCTATTGTGTAACAACAGAAGATAGTTGTACACCAAATCAAACAGCATCAATCATAGATAATTCATTTACAACCACATTAAGTGATAGTGCTAATCCTCAAAAGTTATGTGTCAGAATAACCGATGAATATAACCAAATAGGAGAAGGATGTAGTGAGGCATATAAAGTAGATGAAACAAATCCAAGTATCAGTATTACCAATACAAGTGCAACAGAAAATAGTATCAGTGTAACAATAAGTGGAAGTGATACTCATAGTGGAATAGCACAATATAGATTTAGTAGTGATAATGGAAGTAGTTATATAGACATAAATACAAGTGATAATAGTTATACTTATACATTTAATAACTTAGAGAGTGGAACAAGTTATAACATATCAGTACAAGTAGTAGATGAAGCAGGAAATGTAAATACAGTTACGCAGGTAATTGAAACAGAAAGTATAAGTGCAAGAGATATGATACTTGCAAATTATCCAACTATACTTACAAGAACAGATTTTAGTACAACTGTAACTGTAACAACGACTGGAACTATTTATAGGTCTGCAAATAGTTCACAATATGATGACGATGGAGAGGTGTATTATTTTGCTGGAAATCCAACAGATAACTGGGTAAGATTTGGAGGATTTTATTGGAGGATAATACGTATTAATGGTGATGGAAGTATTCGAATGATATACCAAGGAACAGCAGCCAACACAACAGGTACCGGAACACAAATAGGAACAAGTGCATTTAATACAACTAGCAATGATAATGCCTATGTAGGTTTTAAGTATACAACTGGAAGTGTCCATGGAACAGGAACCGATAGTACAATACTTACAGCATTAAATAGTTGGTATAGTAGCAATTTAGCAAGTTATGCAAGTAGTATCGATGGAACTGCTGGATTCTGTGGAGATAGAACATCATATACAGATACATCAGGAATAACATCAGGAGGAGGGACCGGTTCAACACTTACTTACTATGGTGGATTTATCAGATTATCTACAAATAAACAACCAACATATGAATGTGCAAGTGATAGTGATTTATACACAATAAGTGGAAGTAACAAGGGCAATAAATCATTAATATATCCAATAGGTTTGATTACTGCTGATGAAATAGCCTATGCTGGAGGGGTGTTTAATATAGTAAATTCAGAATATTATTTAAATACTAATGAAATGTATTGGTCTATGACACCATATTCTACTAATTTGACTCCATCAGCAGCAAACTTTGCTGTTTCTAATGGTAGACTAATTGGATATGATGTTGGTGGGCTTATGTTTGGACCTGCTGCAATTCGACCAGTCATAAATCTGAAGGCTGATGTTACAATTTCTTCTGGAAATGGTACTGCTTCTAATCCTTATGTTATTTCTTAATTTAATAAAACTCATGTTTATTGATTAAAATTATTTTAGTCTAAAGCATGAGTTTTTTCTTTTGCTATCTTGACAATCTGGCATATTAAAGATATACTTAGCATAGAAGAAAGTAGGGTGGTAGAATGGAGAAAGAATATCGGATAAGTTGGCTAAAAATTGTTGGTATTACAGTTTTAATAGCAGTTGTCATCATTATTATTTGCTTACTCTATCCAAAGAAAGATAATACAATGCTTACACAACAAACATATATCAACAATATTACACTTATGAAAGATGCGGGGTTTGAATATTTTAGTGGTAGTCATTTACCTAAAGAAATAGGGGATAGAGAGCGTATTTCGTTAGATGAGATGCTAGCACGTAATTTGTTACCTGAGTTTTTGGATGAGGAAGGAAATAGTTGTAATACAACAAATAGTTATATAGAAGCAACAAAGACACTTGATAATGAATATGAGATGAGTGTGTATTTGAGTTGTAATAATAAATCAGATTATATTGTTACTTCAATATCTGATGTAGAATGTATTGATTGTAATGTTATTGTAAATGATGATACAAATAATAATAGCTCTAATAATAATTCAAATAGTAGTGGTTCTACAAATACTAGTCGTGATAATTCTACAACAAGACCATCTTATACAAATAATAATAACAGTAGTTCTAGTAATGAAAGACCTGTTACAATTACCCAAACAACAAATATTAATATTAATTATGTAAATACATGTTGTACAAATGGAAGTAGTACGAATTGTAATGATAATTGCTTAAGTAATGTATATCATTCAGTCATATTTGATAGTAATGGTGGTACGAGTGTTAGAACGCAAACAGTAAAACATGGTGAGTATGCAGTATATAAATCAACATCTCGACCTGGTTATGAATTTTTAGGTTGGTATCTAAATGGAGAAAAATATGATTTTAGTACCCCTGTTACAGAGAAGATTACTTTAGTTGCTAAGTGGGAAAAGAAAGCGACTGAAACACCAAGTGATGATAAAGAAATTTATATTGTTGATTTTGATTCCAATGGTGGAAGTCGTGTTTCCTCACAAAAAGTAGAAGAAGGAGAAAGGGTATCTCGTCCATCTAATCCAACTCGTGATTGTTATGATTTTGTTGGGTGGTATACCAATGCTTCTTTAACGAAGAAATATGATTTTTCTACTCCTGTTACAAGTGATATGACTTTATATGCTAAATGGGAAGATAATGGCACTTGCAGGGAAACTTATCGGGTTAAATTTGATAGTAATGGAGGAACTAGCGTTGCTACACAAAGAGTAGATGAAGGAGATAGAGCTACAGAGCCAAGAGATCCAACTAGAAGTGGTTATACATTCTTAGGATGGTATTTAAATGGACGTAGATTTAGCTTTAACACAAGAATTTATGAAGATATTACTTTGGAAGCTAAATGGGAAAAAGAAGAAGTAAAATATAATACTTATTGTAAAGTAGAAAATGATACTTATTATTCTGTTAGCTATGTTTCTGATAGTAAAGATACATGGAATTATTCTTGGATTGTTAATTTCTATGATTTAGATAATATTAAAAATTTAAGGGTTACAGAAGTAGGACATTTAACTACTCTTAGTATGTATAATAAAGTTTATAATGTTCAATATGATAAAGGAATGGTTATGGTAGGTGGAGATGATAGATATAGTGTTCCTGTAACAAGTGGTTCTATGCTTCGTACTTATTCACTAAAATCTAGTAATTTTACGCCATCTGTTGGGGTTCCTTATAAGAGTAACGGAGAATGGTATGCGAAACTCTCTGTTAGAGTAAAGAATTATAATAATTTAACATCTTATTATGCTAGTAACATAAAAAGCCGTATTTACTTTGTACCATTCTATTTTGAAGTAGAGTATACTGACTTAGATAATTGTGTAAATGATAAGGCTAGCAATAGCTATAAGTATGATGATTATGAAATTATAGATAGTTATTGGAAATAATTTAGCAGTGATGAAATTTACAACTTCGGAGCTAAAGCGCAAGTCGGCGTTAAAGATGTAAGTGTATGAATGAAGTTCATAAATAAAGGTGGTACCGCGGATCTGATTCGTCCTTTGTTTGTGAACTTTTTATTGTAAGAAAGGATGAGGAAAATGAATGATTTGAAAAGAAAATATGCAAAATTTTTAATTGAAGGTTGTTTGAGATTAAGTAAGGGAGATAAGCTTTTTATTATTGGTTATAGTTTAATTGAAGATTTTGTAGGTTTAGTTATTGAAGAAGCAAAAAAATTAGGGATTAGTGATATTAAAACTTTGATAAACGATCCCTTTAAACAAAAAGAACTTTATTTAACGAAATCTTATGAAGAAATTATAAGTAATCCGATGATGGATCGAACAATGTATAATGAGATGGCTAGAGAAGGTTATGCATTCTTAAGTTTATCTTCTACTTTACCGGGATTTTATGAAGATGTGGATGCGGAACTCTTGAGTAAAGTAAGTCATTATCAATTAAAAAGTATTTCAGAATATAAAGAATATCAATTAAAAGGACTTATTAAATGGAATATTTCAGCAGTTCCAAATAAAATTTGGGCTAAAGATTTATTTGGATTAGAAGACGAAGATAGATTATGGAATGTGTTATTTGATATTTGTTTAATCAGGGAAGATGATCCAATACTCGCTTGGAATAAAAAGCTTGCTAAACTTAAGAAGCGAGCAGATTATTTAAATGAACTTAAAATTGATCATTTAGTTTATCGAAACTTTCTTGGAACAAATGTGAGTATTGGTTTACCTAAAGGATACTTATTTTGTAGTGCCGATGAAGGTACTGGTAAAGGCAATATTGTTAATATGCCAACGGAAGAAGTATTTACTTCACCTGATCGATTAAGAGTAAATGGTCGTGTTTATTCTTCTAAGGTACTTTTACATAATAGCAATATCATTGAAGATTTTTGGTTAGAATTTAAAGACGGTAAGATTGTTGATTATGATGCGAAAAAGGGTAAAGAAATATTAAAAGGAATTATTGAAACAGACGTGGGATCTCACTATCTTGGAGAAGTAGCACTTGTTGATTATACTAGTCCAATCTCTCTTACAAATATTTTATTTAAAAATACTTTGTATGATGAAAACGCTAGCTGTCATTTGGCCATTGGAGAGTCTTTTCCAGAGTGTATAGAAGGTGGCCTTGATAAATCGAAGGAAGAATTGTTAGAGTTAGGACTTAATATGTCCCATGAACATGTTGATTTCTTTATTGGTACTAGTGATTTAGAAATTAAAGCAGTATTGCAAAATGGAGAAGAAACCGTTATAATGAAAGACGGGAATTTTGTGGAGGTTTAATTATGAATTTATATGAAGATTTAAAATGGAGAGGACTTTTAAAAGATATATCAAGTCCGAAAATAGAAGAATTATTAAATGGTGGGGGAGTTACGTTTTATATTGGTACAGATCCAACAGGTGATTCTCTACATATTGGACACTTTTCATCATTTTTAATTGCAAGTAGATTAAAAAAAGCTGGGCATAATCCAATTTTACTTATTGGTGGGGCAACTGGACAAATAGGTGATCCTAAACCAACAGCAGAAAGAGCAATGATTACCAAAGAAGAAGTAGCTCACAATGTAGAAGCATTAACGAATCAAGTGAAAAAAATCTTTGGCTTTGAAATTGTTAATAACTGGGATTGGAGTAAAGATATTAATTTTATTGATTACTTAAGAGATTATGGTAAATATTTTAGTATCAATTATATGCTTGATAAAGATATTATTAAAAGAAGACTAGATGCCGGTATTACTTATACAGAGTTTTCTTATATGATTATGCAATCTCTAGACTTTTTATGGTTATATGAAAATAAGGGTTGTATTATGCAAGTAGCAGGGCAAGATCAATGGGGGAATATTACCGCTGGTATTGATTTAATACGTAAGAAAACAGGCAAAGAAGCATATGGCTTTACCATGCCTTTAATTACTAAGAAAGATGGTACAAAATTTGGTAAGAGTGAGGGAAATGCGATATGGCTTGATATCAATAAAACTAGTAGCTATGAAATGTATCAGTTCTTTATTAACACAGAAGATGAAATGGTCATTGATTATTTAAAGAAATTAACTTTCTTATCTAAAGAAGAAATAGAGGAAATTGAAAAAGTTCATAATGAAAAACCAGAACTAAGGATTGCTCATAAAAAATTAGCAGAAGAAGTAATCACATTCTTACACGGACATGAGGAATATGAAAAAGCAGTTAGAATTAGTGAATCATTATTTAGTGAGAATGTTACCAATCTTACTAGTGACGAAGTTATTTCTTCCTTAAAGGGTGTTCCAAGTGTTGATGTTATATTAGGATCTACGATTGTGGATTTACTTGTTAACAGCAAGATTGTAAACAGTAAAAGAGAAGCTAGAGAGTTTGTTAGTGCTGGGGCAATTAGTATTAACAATAAGAAAATTACTGATTTAGATTATGTTGTTGATAGTAAAGACACTATTGAAGGAAAAGTTTTAATTATTAAAAGAGGAAAGAAAAATTATTACTTAGGTATGGTAAAATAATTAGGAAACTAGGCAAATAACCTGACCCTTTTTTTATACTCACATATAATAAGTTAGAAAGAGTGGGTTTTTATGAATAATCAAATGTATCGTCCAAGACCGCCTAGACCAAATAATGATAATGATCGTTTTTTCTTTTTTCCATTTTTAACAGGAGCTTTGGTTGGTGGAGCAGCAGTGGGGTTAACTAGACCTAGACCAATTTATAATGTTGCACCATATCCTATGTATGGTCCAAGACCACCTTATCCAGCTCCGTATTCTTATTATTCTTATGGCGGTTATACTCCTGGTCCTTATGGATATTAAAGTGTACTTCGGTATGCTTTTTTCGTGTCAATAGAAATAATTGGTACTTGAAATCATGTAATGATTGTGTTTAAATGGAATAGAGGTAAAGTTATGAAAAAAGTGTTAATTGTTATTGTGGTAATATTATCTTTTGGGGTAATTGGATTTGGTATTTATTATGCATCTACGCATGATTTTAATGTAGATAGAAATGAAGAAGAACATGAGAATGTTGAACTGAATGGCGATTCCATTGAAGTTGATAGTGAAGATTCAATTACTTTAGCTAGTACAGAAGTAGTAGATGATTCGTTTGTGCAAACTTATGATGTTGTGATTAATGGAATAGAAAAAACACTTGAAGTAGAATTTTTGTATCGAAATAATGAAGCTTTAAAAGAGCAATCTTTAACAGGGGATTATAGCGGTGCAACATTATATGCTTATTATGAAACTTATGAAGATGAGCCAACAGTATATGATGTTAATATGATAACTAGTAGTTTTAATGAAAATAACTTTTCTTTTATAGCGGGACGTGATGGTGAGTCTTATTTATTAATTCATACTAATATTTATTCTGATGGAGCTGGAGAAGAAGATAAATTGTTTATTTTAAATGAAAATTTGGAATTTGTTGATAATGATTTAGTTGATTATTCAGGAAGTAGTGATACACAAGGAATGAGTATTATGTCTACGTATACAGGATATACTTTAGAAGGGGATGAATATCCTTGGTATACGGATAATTTTAATGCTTGTACAACACCATCTAATTGTTATATTAATGTTAAGATAGAAGATAATAAAATTTATTATTTAACGCCAGTGTTAAATGAAGTTAATAGTGATGAAGATGAGCCAACAGATGATGAAGAAGTAGTATATTATGGTGAATTAGAAGAAAGAGTTTATACTATTGATAATGGTAATTTAGAATACGAGGTTATAAAAAGATATAAAATTGTTGATGTTGCAGGACAAACAGTATAATATGTATGTAAAGTATACTTTAGGGTATGCTTTTTTTGTTATTTTTTTAAAAGCGAATATTTGTTCTTGTGCTTTATTATATTCTATTGTATAATATAAATATAGAAAGTTGGTGGGGTTATGGAGATACAAAAGTATCAAGAAAAAATATTTGAAGATATTAAACATATTAATGAACTTGGATAAGAATATTGGGAAGCTAGAGAGTTAATGAAAGCGCTTGGATATTCTAAATGGGAAAACTTTAGTAAAGTAATTGATAAGGCCAAAATTAGTTGTAAACTTAGTGGTTATAGTGTAAATGATTGCTTTGCTGATGTCAGGAAGCCAATAATTAGTGGAAAAGGAAAACAAGAATTAATTGAAGATTATCATTTAACTCGTTATGCATGTTATTTAATTGTCCAAAATGGCGATTCTAGAAAAGAAGTAATTGCTCTTGGGCAAAGTTATTTTGCTGTGCAAACAAGAAAGATGGAACTTACAGAAGAGGAATTTTTTAGGTTGGATGAAAACCAAAAGAGATTGTATGCAAGAATGAATGTTAGAAATAAAAATTTATATTTATTTGAAACTGCTAAAAATGCTGGTGTTAAAAATTATGGGAAGTTTAATAATTATGGTTATCAAGGTTTATAT
Organism: uncultured Mycoplasma sp.; assembly: GCA_946500895.1. Classification (GTDB taxonomy): domain Bacteria; phylum Bacillota_I; class Bacilli_A; order RF39; family UBA660; genus Caccenecus. Next base: position 24,321 of record CAMMXG010000010.1, read on the forward strand.
AATGGTGAAACAGCAGGGGATATTGCTAGAAGAAAAGGAATAAAAGAAACTGATGATATATTAGATTATATGGGAAGTGAAGAATTAGGTGCTAATTTATTTCGAATTACGCAAACGGATGCTAAACTAAAAAGAGATAAAATTCATACGGAAAGTGATGCTTGTGATACTCATTATGTTGTTGGTAAAGCAATTCGAAAGACTATTTATGATTTGGGTGGTACAATGCCAGAGGAACTACCTACACCAGATACTTCTATAGAGGAGTTAGAGCAAGAGGAATTAAAGAAAATTAATGGTGGAGGTTATGTGTTGTTAGTGTAAATATATAGTAAGTGCGTTCTATACACTTATCTTTTTTTATGGTAAAATATTTTAGAGAGGTCGATTTTAAATGTTAGAAGATATCGTTCATTGCTTAATAAAAAATCACATTAGTATTTCTACGATGGAATCTTGTACAGGAGGATTACTTGCAAGTTTAATCACAGATATTCCAGATGCAAGTACTATTTTAAAATTTAGTGCAGTTACTTATAGTACAGAGTATAAAATTAAAATGGGTGTTCCTAAAGAAATTGTTGATAAGTATACTGTTTATAGTAAAGAAACTGCTATAGAAATGGCAAAAGCAATTAGTCATTTTGCTGATAGTGATTTAGGGGTTGGTATTACAGGAAGACTTGTTAGTAATTTAGAGGAAGAAAAAGGTGTCGATCTTTGTATTTATGATAGAAGAAATAATCAGGTTTATACAACTTTTGTAAATATCACAAAATCTACACGTAGTGAGAATAAAATAGAGGTCATTGAAGCTTTTATGAAGCTCTTTAATTCGACAATAAAATGATATTATTTGTGCTATATTTAATATGGTGATAATATGAAAGTAAAAATATTTGATGAATCTCATGAAAAAGATTTAGAAGCACAAGTAAATAGTTTTTTGAGTGAGATGGATGGAGAAGTCATTGATATTAAATTTAGTACAGCAATATCGATATTTGGCGAAGATCAAATATATTGTTTTACAGCGATGATTATTTATACAAGTTAGGAAGTGTTTTAAATGAAAAAAAATTCGTTTATTGAAGGAACAATTATTGCAACGTTATGTATTGTGATTGTTAAAGTACTTGGAATGGTATATGTTATTCCTTTTTATGCAATTGTTGAGTCTGCTGGAGCAGCTTTATATGCTTATGCTTATAATATTTATGGGCTCTTTTTAGAGGTGGCTACAGCAGGTATTCCTAATGCAGTAAGTAAAATCATAAACGAATATAATACTTTGGGGCGACAAGAAGCAAAAATCAGAACGTTTAAGATTGGAAAAAGGTTACTTAGTGTTATAGCAGTTATTGCTTTCCTTATTTTATTTATTTTTGCCCCACAAATAGCTGGGCTTATTATTGGCGATCTAAGCGGGGGAAATACGATCGAAGATGTTACTTTTGTAATTCGATGTGTTTCTTTTGCTTTACTTGTTTTTCCTTTTTTAAGTGTTTCTAGAGGGTTCTTTCAAGGACATAATATTATTTCTGTATCCAGTGTATCTCAAGTAATTGAACAATTAGCACGTGTACTTGTTATTATTTGTGGTAGTTATATTGCTCTTAAATGGTTACATCTTGATCTTACTACAGCGGTAGGTGTAGCAGTTTTTGGAGCTTTTATAGGTGGACTTTGTGCTTTATTTTATGTTCGAAGCAAACTCAAACAGAATAAAAAAGAACTTGCTTTAGATCAAAAATTTGAAGTTAGGGATGAAGTAACAAATAAAGAAATAATTAAAAAGATTATTAAATATGCTATTCCAGTTGTTATTGTTAGTATTGCTTTTACTATTTATAATAACGTTGATATGATTTTGGTTTTAAGAACGATGAATTATCTTGGTATGGATGCTGCTGAAGTAGAATTTATTGCTTCTGGTGTTTCTACTTGGGCACCAAAAATTAGTATTGTTATTACAAGTGTTGTACTTGGTTTATCTGCTAGTTTAATTCCAAATATGGTGGAAGCATTTACTTTAAAAAAATATGATGAATTAAATCATAAGTTTAATAAATCTTTACAAATCATTTTATTTATAAGCTTGCCTATGTGTGTGGGAATTAGTTTACTTGCTTCTAGTGTTTGGACAGTATTTTATGGATATAATCCAATAGGCACAAGTGTTTTAGCTGTTGCTATTTTTGCTCCATTATTTTCTAATTTATATACTGTTTGTAATCATACTTTGCAAAGCATGAATAAGTTTAAATGGGTTTATATTAGTTCTATTACTGGTATTGTTTTAAATGCAATACTTGATGTTCCATTTATGCTTTTATTTGACTTTTTGGGAATTCCGGCTTATTGGGGAGCAACATTTGCAACTGTGGTTGGTTTTAGTGCAACCGTTATTATTGCTATGATTTATTTAAAACGAGAATTTCATTTTAAATATACCGATACTAAAAATATGTTAGTAAAAATATTACTTCCTTTAGCAGTTATGATCGTTGTTGTAGTACTTATGAAGTTATTTATTCCAATTGATTATGATAGTCGATTTGCTTGTGTTATGTATATTGCGGTAATTGCCCTTGTTGGTGCCTTTACTTATTTCATTATTTCTCATAAGATGGGCTTAATGGATGATATATTAGGTAAGAATTATTTGCAAAAGTTAAAATCAAGATTTTTCAAACATAAAAAAGAGGTCTAATTAGACCATATACATATTTGTAGTAGTATCAATTTCTTCAGTTGGATAAAGAGTGTTGCTTTCTAATTTGGTTACTCTTGCATCCAGTCTGTTTACCTGTCTTTCTAGTTTTGATAATCTTGATTCAATATCACTAAAATCATAATTGATTGGCATATTTGCATTTAGGTTATTTGGTGTGTTATAATTCATAGGTGTAACTGGTCCGGCATAAAAACTGGATTGTGATTGAGTGGTAAAAGGTCCACTTGCCATATTCATATTGGGAGTTGGAATATTAGTCTGGTTGAAATAACTAGCTTCCTGAAAGAAAGCGTTTCGATCTTTCTTCATACATACTCGTCCTTTCTGGTTTATTATATGTTACATTTAGAAAGTAGTGATATTATGCGTCTTAGAAATTTGAAAGATAAAGATATTTTATTAGAAAATTGTAATTATTTAGTTAAAAATCCAGAAGAATATAAAGGAAAATGGCATGAATTATTTTTAAATAATAATCCACTTCATATTGAAATTGGTATGGGTAAAGGGGATTTTATTTATGAGATGGCTTTAAAAAATCCAAATATTAATTTTGTGGGAATTGAGAAATATAGTAATGTTTTAGCGCGAGCTATAAAGAAATATCCAGTCGTACCTGATAATCTTAAAATTATAAATATGGATGCATTAAGATTAACAGATGTATTTTGTCATGAAATCGATACGATTTATCTTAATTTTTCTGATCCTTGGCCTAAGAAGCGATGCGCATCAAGAAGGCTTACTAGTGAAGTGTTTTTAGATATTTATGATGAATTATTTAAGGATAAAAAAACAATTATTATGAAGACAGATAATTTGGGTTTGTTTGCTAGTTCCATCATTACTTTAAGTAATCATGGTTATATATTTACGGAAGTGAATATGGATTTGCATCATAGTGATATTCCGAGTGTTTATACAGAATATGAAAAGAAATTTAAGGAACTAGGAGTTAAGATTAATTATTTAAAAGCAGTAAAGTAAGGGGATTTTATGAAAGAACAGGGGATAAGTAAAGCTGCATTAGGTTTGCGTTACTTAATTAAGTATGCAAATCATCCTAATGAAGCGTATTTTGAAGTCATTAAGACTTGCGAAGCTGAAATAAAATTGTGGAGTTTGATTACACTTTTTAGTAATAATATGGATGATTTGTGGGAAAATGTGCCTGAATTTATTTTTCATGATATTTTTACTATGCAAGAAATTGAAACTACTGAAGGATTTCTAGAATATGGGAGAGGCTATCATTCTAATTCTAATTTAAGTTTTAAAGAACAATTTAAAATTATTAGAGATAAGATAGCTCACGGAAGTTTTACTTATCAAGATGGATCTATTTATATAGAAGATGGCTGTGATACTTCTTTTGATTTGTTATGGTTAGAAAAGCTAGTATTATCAACTATTGCTAATGTTAAAAATGATTTTAAAAAGGGAATGAATGATTTTGCTATTTTCTCTTTAATGCTTGATGGTAAAAAGAATGATTTTGGGGAACTTTGGAATTCTGGTAGAATTCATTTATATCGAATTACTTTACTTTCAAATAATAAAAATTCTTTAGCTGGTTATTTTAAAGATGCAGGGATTGATCAGGAAAGATTTACTTTTGATTTGTTGTTTAATGCTGTTAAATATAAATTTAGTACTTATCGCATGAATTCTAGTTTGTTTTTTGCTAATCCTACTTTATATTTACAGAAAATTTTTAGAAAAATTGAAAATTACTTTGGAGGGTTTGTTAAGCTTGAATTGGTTTCAAAGAAACAATTGGATGATTGGACTTTTATACCTGGTTTTGAGAACTTGAGTTTTAATGGAAAACTTCAATATTTAATAAATAAGTTAAAAATGAGTGATCCTTATTCTTATAATTCTATTATGGTGATGAATTTGTTTGAGATTTTAAATGATGTGAAAGAAGGAATTTATAATACAGATCAACTTTTTATTTTAAGAGATGCAGGGAATTTTTTCTTAAAAGTATATGCTAATATTTTGTTTCCAGGAATATATGAGAAAAAAGATAATGATTTAGAATTGAAAGAGTATTTATATGAAAATTTTGATTTTGAAACTCATTTTGTGTATGCTAAAAATGTTTATAAAGAATATATCAGGGTAATTAAAAGATGCTATGATGAAGTTTGTAATTATAATGGCTCTAAAGAATACAAAACTTATCTTTTAAGTCTTATTCACCATTATACTAATATGTTAGAAGATGCTATAGAGAATCATCATGATAAAAACTTGTTTTGGAATATTAGAAATGCCATAACTCATAATCAAATTGAATTTCAAGGAGAGATGGTTAGACTTTATGTTACAGGAAGAGATATCACCCTTAAACATTTTAATAAGAAAAAGGGTGAGTGGGTTATCAAAGAATTTAAAAATAATCGCGTTATTTGGGAAATGATAATTAATAAAGAAGAATTTCTTCATTTAATGGATAAACTTTATGAATTTGCAGATATTCCAACATCTATTAATATTTCTAAATATGTTAGAAGAAAAAATAAAGGGTAATGGTGAAACATTATCCTTTATTCGTCTATTAATACAGCATGAATTACTAATCTTTTGGTTCCATTATTGCTACATGTTGAAAGGGTAATAATTTTATCATCAGCATCAATTGGAACATTAAAATCATATATACTTCTGTTTGTTATCATATCAGCAAATTCTAGGAAGTCAGCATCGTCATCAAAGAAAACTTTTAAATAATCGTTTGTTTCGGGAACTCGATAAATAGAAAAAATTTGAAATTTCATATCTTCATATAGTGTGTTATAAGTGATGATTTGATTTTCGGGATTGGTATACCAATTGGAATTTGCTGTTTTATAAAGTGTACCAAACATTACACCACTATAATACATGTTATGGCCATAAATGATATTGTTTTTATCTAAGTTCATAGCATCATTTCGAAAGTCTAAATAAATCCAACCATTAGCATTTTTTTCTTTATTAATATTATGTTCTAAATAATAATCATTATCAGTTGCTTGGACAACTGGATAATCTACATTGGTATTATTAACAATTAATTCGCCTACAACATCTTCATTCACAGTGAGCAAACTTGCTAATTCTGTATTTGTAATCATCTTGATATCTTCTATTGGAGTTTCTTCCTCTTTTGCTTGTTCTAAATTTTCTTCATTTTTTTGCTCAATGATTTCTGTTGGGTCTGTTACTTCAATTACTTCGGCTAAATTTTCTTGGATAGCATTTACCTGTCTTAGTGAAACATAATTGGAAACACCAATATAAGTTACGACTAAAATAACAAGACTAGAAACAATTAGGCCACACACTTTTAAAGTATTCGTAATTGCTTGTTTAAAAATATTTTTATCTAAATATTCTTTGCTATATTCTAGTGATAAATAAATTTTGTATTTCTTTTTATAAGTTTTATTTTTATTTTTTAGATATTCGGCAGTTTTTTCATCCGTAATATTTTCGTGAATTACAATTTTTAAATTACTACGGTTATGTTTAATAAGAATATTTACTAGATTTTCAAGCTCATTATTTATTAAGCGGTTTACATGAATTACTTTTAGATATTTGTTAATTTTTAAGAAGTCTTCAAAATCTTTTAAATCTTCTAAGGAAAGTGGAAAAGTAATTCTAATATTCGTTTTGTAATAAATGTTGGAATATCTTAGTAAATTGTTTTTTTCCATAAAATTACTTAAATAAAGTATCTCACATCGGGATGATGCAGTGATTCCGTTTTTGTCTAAAAGTTCGATCATAAATGGTTGAAGAGTGTAACAAGTAATACTCTTAATATGATTGATATTAATTAATAGTTCACATATTTCATAAGTTAGTGATTCATCTTCTTTTATTTCTAATTCTGTGATTAAAGTAGCTTTTCCCATTAAATTTAAAATAAGGGGAGTTAAGTCAATTTTACTTATAATTACTTTATTAATATTATATTGAATAGCAAGTTCTTTAATAAAAGAAGATAATATCTTGGAATTTTCTTTTATGTAAATGTCACTAAAAATTAGCTCATTGTTACTAATGATATTTGTATTAATTAAATCATTAGAAATAGAGCTGTTATTTGTTTTATAGGAAAAAATAATGTTATTATTTTGAATGTTAATTAATATTTTTTTCACACTATTCACCATTAATATCATAACACATCTTGACATTTTTTTAAATATTTTTAAAAAAGAACTTTATTTTTTACATTTTTATGATATAATTAGATCATAATAATAGTAAAGGAAGAGGTTATATGAAAAAAAATATCATGTTACTTGGTGTGCTAGCTACATTGTTGTTTGTTTTACCATCTACTGTAAGTGCTGCTGTTTCATTTGAAGATACTGATGGTGATGGTACTTATGAGAATAGTGATGTAATTTCTGTTGGGCAATTTGGTACTATTGCGGTTGGAGATATGACTTGGGAATACGTTGAAGGTTCAGATGAAGAGAAGATTTGGACGATTTCTTTTGAAACAAGTCATCCATTTATTTATTTTTCGTTAGTTCCTGCATCAGTTTCTATTGATAGTGTGAATGTTAGTGGAAATGGCTTTGTTTTAGCGGATCAAGAGTCAGCAGGAGATGGAATGATTGATATTTTAATTGAAAATGCTAATTCTGGTTCAGGTATGGTTACTGTAACAGTAGTTACAACAGATACTGCTGATGAAGGATGTCAATTAAATATTAGTCCTCTTAATTTAGATTGTAGTGTTAATATTCCAGGAATTTATTTTGATGATAATGGAAATGAAATTACAGCAGAGGAGTATCAAGAAGTTTGTGGAAATGCAACTACTCCTGATGATCCTAATGATATTCCGAACAGTGAAACTGGAAGTGTTGTACCATATGTAGCCATCGGTGGGGGATTACTTGCAATTGTAGCATTGTATTTATTTAGCAGAAAATCAAATAAAGTTTATAAAATATAGTAAACATTAACGTGAAGTTAATGTTTTTCGTTATTTAGGTTTGAAACTGTAGCTGTTTTATGGTATAGTTAATGGCAAGAGGTGAAGATAATGCGAGAATTTACAGAACAAGAATTAGTTAGAAGAGAAAAATTAGAAAAAATAAAAAATTTAGGAATTGATCCGTTTGGACATAAATATCCTGTTACTGATTATTCTTTAGATATTAAAAATAAGTATGCTAATATCTCTCATGATGAGTTAGAAGAGAAGAATGTTATTGTAGAAGTTGCTGGAAGAATTATGTTTATTAGAAAGATGGGAAAAGCAAGTTTTTTCTCACTTAAAGATAAATTAGGGAATATTCAAGTTTATATTTCTATTAATGATGTAGGAGAAGAAGCTTATTCTTTATTTAAAACAGCTGATCTTGGAGATATTGTTGGAGTTAAAGGACGTCTTATGCTTACTCAAACTGGAGAGATTACCATTAAATGTTTAGAATATACTCATTTAGTAAAAGCTTTAAGACCACTTCCTGAAAAATATCATGGTCTTAGTGATGTAGAAGAAAGATTTAGAAGAAGATATGTAGATTTAATCATGAATGATGATTCTAGAAGAGTAGCTTTTGCAAGACCAAAGATTATCCGTTCTATTCAACATTATATGGATAGTTTGGGTTATGTTGAAGTAGAAACACCTATATTAGGAACCATTTTGGGTGGGGCGGCAGCTAAACCTTTTGTAACTCATCATAATGCTCAAAATATTGATATGTATTTAAGAATTGCGACTGAACTTAATTTGAAAAGATTATTAGTTGGTGGTATGGATGCAGTGTATGAGATTGGGCGAATTTTCAGAAATGAAGGTATGGATAAAAAACATAATCCGGAATTTACTACTATAGAATTATATAAAGCTTTCTCTGATTTAGAGGGTATGATGGATGTTGCAGAGGGTATTGTTAGTACTTGTGCGATGGAACTTAATGGAACATATGAAGTTGATTTTTTAGGTCATCATATAAATCTTGCTCCAGGTTTTAGAAGAGCACATATGGTTGATTTGATAAATGAGAAAACTGGTGTTAATTTCTTTGAAGTAACTTCTTTGGAAGAAGCTAAAAAATTGGCAGTAGAACATGGTGTAGAAATTGAAAATCATTTTGAATTTGGGCATATAGTTAATGCTTTCTTTGAGAAATTTGTGGAAGATACAATTATTGAGCCAACTTTTGTTTATGGGCATCCGATTGAGATTAGTCCGCTTGCTAAAAAAGATCCAAAAGATCCAAGATTTACACAAAGATTCGAATTATTTATTATTGGTAGTGAATATGCTAATGCCTTTACAGAACTCAATGATCCAATTGATCAATATGAGAGATTTGAAAATCAATTAAAGGAAAGAGAACTTGGTAATGAAGAAGCAAATGATATGGATATTGATTTTGTTGAAGCGTTAGAATATGGTATGCCACCAGCTGGTGGTATGGGTATGGGAATTGATAGACTTGTTATGCTTCTTACAGGTAGTGAAACAATTAGAGAAGTTATTTTATTCCCAACTATGAAACCATTAAAAGAATCTTTACCAGTGAAAAAAGCAAAAGAAGTAAAAGTAGAGAATTTAAACTCATCTAATATTAAAATTGAACCGCTTTCCCTAGATTACATCGATTTTGATACTTTTAGTAAATCCGATTATCGTGCTGTTAAGATTATTGATTGTGAAGCTGTAGAAAAAAGTGAAAAGCTTTTAAAGTTTACTTTGAATGATGGTACATCACGACCAAGAACCATTTTAAGCGGAATTCATGAATATTATGAACCTGAAGAATTAATTGGCAAAACTGCTATTGCAATTGTAAATTTACCAACAAAGAAAATGATGGGAATTAATTCTGAGGGAATGCTTATTAGCGCAGTTCATGAAGAAAATGGAAGAGAGAGACTTCATTTACTTATTGTAGATGATAGTATTCCAGCGGGAGCAAAATTATATTAATTTGATAAACCTTGATATATTGTTTTCAAGGTTTTTTTAATTTATTTCGTAAATTTTTCTTTTCATTTAAAATGTTTTGTATTATAATCATTATTGGGAGGGAATTTATGAAAAAGAAAGAAAGTAAATACGGACTTTTAAAGGCAGTTCTTGTTATATTAGTTTTAGCTTTTATTTTATCTTGGATTATACCTTTAGGTGCATATTCATCTAGTGGTTTTTCAGAACTTGGAGTACTTAGATTAGGTATTTATGATATTGCTTCTTCTATTTATTATGGAATAAGCTTTGGATTAGATAAAATTGTTTTGCTTTTTGCTATTGGAGCATTTTATGGTGTTATAACAAGAACACAAGGTTATGAGAGAATTGTGTCTAGTATTGCGAGTAAGATGAACAAAAAGTTCGCAGTAGTGATGTTTTCTATTATTTTAGCTGTACTTACTAGTGTACTTACTCAAACATTTGCTGTTTTAATATTTGTTCCATTTATTATTTCAATTTTAAATCGTATGAAATTAGATAAGATGACTATTTTAGCAACTACTTTTGGTTCTATTTTAGTTGGTATTATGGGAGCAACATATGGTACAGATGGCGTTAATGCTTTAAATCTTTATTTGGGATATACAACTGAATATCCAAATGTTATGCCAGCTTTATGGGTTAGAGCAGGAATACTTGTTATTGGATTAGTATTATTTAATTTCTTTACTCTTACTCATATGAATAAGGTTCAAAAAGATGCAGAAAGTATTGATTTGTTTGAAGTTGAAGTAACTGAAGAAGAAGCACCAAAAAGAAAGAAAATGGTTCCAATTATTGTTATTGGAGTATTATTATTCGCTTTAGTAATATTAGGATTTGTTAATTGGAGAGCTGATTTTGGTATTGAAGCTTTTAATGATTTCCATAACTATGTTACTGAGGATATTGTGATTGAAGGTTCTACTGAAAGTTCTGATGATTTCTTTATCTTTAGAGATTTACTTGGTATTCAAACAGGGCCTTTAGGTGAATGGGATAATTTGATGATTACTACTGTCTTGATTATTTTTACTTTAATTTTAGCAGTATGTTATCGAATGAAAGCGAATGAAGTAATTGATAATGCAAAAAGAGGAATTAAGAAATTTATTGTTCCGTCTTTATGTATTGTAGGAGCGTATATTTTAATGGTTATTGTATATCATCCATCTTATGCTCAATCATCTTATATTGCAACAATTGTTAATAGACTTTTAACTTTGACTGATGGATTTAATATTGCTACTATGACTTTATCTAGTTTGCTTTTAAATATTTTCCATACAGACTTAGGATTTACGGGATTTGTGTTTGGTAATGTTCAAACAGTAGGTAATTTCTTAATAACTGAATATGCTGATTATATTAATCCTGTTTATACTATGCTTACTTCTTTATATGGTTTTGTTCAATTCTTTATTCCAACCAGTGTTGTTTTAGGAATTGGACTTGTATCGCTTAAAGTAAAATATAAAGATTGGTTAAAGTATATATGGCGATTCTTAGTTGGTATGTTTATTTGCTTACTAATCATATTTATTTTGATGTCTATTATTTAGGAGAGCTTTATGCTCTTTTTTGCTTTCTTTATGTTGAAAAAATGCTGGTTACATGTTATAATTTAGATTATGAGGTTGGTGTATACTATGAAAAAAATTAAAGCATTTGCTTTTACGTTTCTTTTATTCTTTTTAAGCACTAATGTATATGCGGTGTGTGATGTTACAGAAACGAATACATTAAATAGTTTAGCGACAAATGTAAGAATAAGTTATGAGGTAGTTCAGGTGGAAATTCCTATGGATGAAAATTTTAATCCACCAGATGGTGTAAGTGATGAAGATATGGAAGATTATGTGGCATATCAAGATTACTTTCGCTTTTATATAAGTAATGTTACTGAAGAACTTTATATAGTGGTTACTAATCAAGAAACAAATGAGAGAAGAACTTATACTTATGATGATGTAGTAGATGGTGTGATTACTTTTGATGAGGTTGTCGGAATATCTATTACTAATTATACAATTGAAGTATACAGTTCATCTGCTACAAATTGCCCTGATAGTTTACTTTATACTTGGTATGAAACTACACCTATGTATAATGTATTTAGTGAATCTAGTTTATGTGTAGGAATTGAAGAATTTTATTTATGTCATGAATATTTATCTGTTGATACATCCTTTGAAAATTTTAATCAATTGGTAGGAGAATATCGAGCTGGACATATTGATGATAATGGACAAGAAATTACAGAGCCTGTTGAAGATGATGGAGGGTTCTTTGAATTCATAGGTGATCATTTGGTTGTTGTAATTGTAGTAGCTGTAATTATTGTTGCAGCAGGGGGATTGATTACGTTTGTGGTAATTAAAAAGCAAAGGAGTAGGATAGTATGAAAAAGTTTTTAAAGAATACTAGTTTGTTTATTATTACCTTAATGTTAATTTTTGGTTTTAGTTCAAATGTAAATGCTGCTGCAGAAGAATGTGAAGCAGCAGGAATAACTGATTCTAATCAATGTCGTGTTACTGAAAATAGAACGATAATTGTCGCAGGTAATGGTTATAAGTATAGACCTCTTACAAGTGCTACTAATACATATAAGTCTGCTGTTGGTACGCATGGAAGATATAGTTCTAAAACTGGTTTAGGTGTAAACTGGTATAGTGATATTGGTATTGATTATTATGTTAATGGTAGTATTTATGCTAGTGGTAGAGGATATTTTTCAGCTTATCGTGATCGTAATTTATCTAGTGTTGTTATGTTTTGTTTAGATGCTCAACATGAAGGATATAATCCACTATATGCAGAAAGATTTTTACTAGATAGTAGTGAATCTAATGGTGTTAAAGCCTTTGACGTTGCTGTTATGGATATTTTACTTGGTGGTGGAAGTAGTGTGGCTTCTCCGGTAAGTGATGCTACTATTACTGATTATTGGGCTAGATTAATTGCCATTAGAGCAGTTGAATATACATTTGGATATTATAATGCTGCTTCTACTGCTTATACTGGAGCTTTTCATGCTAATTTATCTGCAATTAATACATGGTTAAATGAAGATTCTTCTCATTATGATGCTTTATATCAAGCAATGGGTGGATATATTTCTCCAAGATCTACATTTACTATTAATACTAGTTCATATTTTAGTGGCGCTGCAATGGAAACGGCAAAAAATTATTATTTTCATGCTTTAGATGCAGCTGTTGAATATCTAAATAATTTAGATAATCTTGCTGATGTTGATACTGATACGATTTTACCAGAACCAACTGAGGTAGAAGTAGAAGAAAGACCTGAAGGAGATTTTGTTTCTAAAGATGTAGTTCATACTATTACTGTTTCTGGTTTGCCTGCTAATGATCAAAATGAGTTTGTTATTAATGGTTTAAAGTTTGAAAATGATGAGATGCCAACAGGATTAACTGCATATATTAAATCAATTAAAATTGGTGATTATATTGAACTTGAAACATCTAATGAAGGACAGGATCTTGAAGTGTTGTTTGGTAACAATTTGCTTGGCTTGAACTATAATCTTGGAAGTAGTGATGTTATTGATTTTACAGAACCAACTACTATTGAGATAACTGTACATTTTGAAGGTTATGAAACAGCTAATGATGGATATTCAATTGAAACTTTAAAATGTGGAGAAGCTCCAATTAAATATTATATAGATGGTTCTTATACTTCATCAGAATTTGGAGAATATAGTAATTATGTAGCTGTTATTTGGTATAATAATCGTTCTAATACCCAAAGATATTTAAGTATTGAAAAAGCTGGAGATAATGGAACTGGTGAAACTTGGATAAGTGAATATGAAACTTATTTAATCGATGCTTGTGATTGTGATGATTTGATTGATGCGTGTGTTGCTTCTGGAAATATTAACAGTGATGAATGTCAAGAGTTATTTGATGCTGATTGTGGTGAATGTGCTGAACTTGATGCTGAATGTCAATTAGGTAATGAAGATGCATGTGATGAATATGGAGCAGTTTGTGAAGTAGAATGTCCTACAACGGTTGATAATTTTAATTGTTGTGATGTTAATAATAATTTAGTTATCTCTCCTTTAGATGATTGGGAAGTTAATATTGAAGGTCCAAAAGATGGAGATATATATACCTGCTTTGTTAGTCAAATTGATGGGCAAGTTGATTTACAAGGTGATGGCGTTGGTGCTGAGAATGTCGGCGGTGCTGTCGATGATGTAGGTAATGATTATACTTTGGATCAAAATAGATATTGTGTTGTATCTTGTAAGGAAGATTATTATATGACAATGCCTACTGCTAAACTTGTAAATGCTGGAAGATATTTCACATTTAAAGCAGAAATTGATGGTACAAAAACTTGTTATACTAATACCATTGATAGGGATTTATATAATGAGGATATTATAGATATACAAGAGCGTATATATGATGCTTATAATGGTTATATTAGATATCAAACTGCTTTGGAATCTAATCCACATAGTTTAGATCCTGTAACTAGATGTGGGGGCTGTAATGCTTATTGTCATGGCTCAGAATGTACAAGAGATATTACCTATATTCCTGGTGCTACTACTGATGACTTTAGTTATACTGCTTATTATCCTACATTTAATGAGAATACTGGCCAAGTAATTAGTCTTAATCCAACTACTGAATATGGTCCTGAGTCAGATACTACTCAAACTCATTCAGAAAGCGATTCAGCTTCGTGTACTAGGACAAATAGCGAGGGAGAGACTGTTCCATGTACTCATACTTGTAGCTATACTGTAGTTGATGAAGTTCGTGATGCTGCATATTTAATTAATAGACTAACTGAACGTAGAGATTATTATCTTGGATTATTAAATGCGGCGATTGATGATTATTATGAAACTATTGATTTATATAATAGTTGTTCTGGTTGGGAAACTGAGCTTCAATATGATAAAGAAAATCCTCATGTATATTATGATTATGAAGAAAGTTATTTAGATGATTTAGCTAATGGCTATGGTGAAATGACTTCAGTTATTTCTAATAAGAATACTTCTGATTGGTATTGTAATGGTATATCTTCTTCAAGCGATTTTGTTTATGGAACTGTAAATAGTTCTTATGATAGTTGTAATAATTCGACTTCATATCGTGAAAGTCAATTAAGTTATGTTATGTGTGATTCTGGTAGCAGAAGATGTTGGGTAGAGACAGAAAATATTTCAGATGCTACTTATAAAAAGATAACATCTTCAGTTGAAGCTGATTATGTGCCAGCTACATTGTTCTATAATATTTATCCTAGTGGTGAAATTGTTTCTGCTGAGGATTATGAGAGTAGTGGACGTGATGATGGTGTAGCTATCGAAAATGGATTACCTGTTAGTTTAAGTACAAGACGTGGTATATATAAATATACAGTCAATATTGAGAGCCTTGGTGAGTTCTATGAAAACGGAAGTGCTTTTGAGAATCCAAGTAATGGTGATCCTGGTAGACTTATTGCTAGTGATAGAGATGATAATGCTGTTATCAACAAAGATGAATATGGTGAATTTGTTGATGAAAATGGTACAGTTCAGTATGCATGTTCTTATCTAGTTAATATGGGTATTACTGATGAAGATACAATTGTCTGTGATTTTGATACGGAGTGTACGGGTGATGATTGTATTGCAGATTGTATTGGACCAAATTGTGATTATGAATGTGATGGTGAAGACTGTATCGCAGATTGTATTGGTGCAGGATGTATTTATGATAGCGATGCGGGTACTTCACTAATTGAAAGAGTTGTATCTTTATCAAATTTATTCCCTAATGGTACTAATTCATATAACTGGAATCGTGATATGAATGAAAAAGCTGAAGTAACTATTGATGAGATACAAGATGCTGGAAATGCAGTTTATAGTGAAGATCCAATTCTTAGTGTTACCATAACTCCTAGTGTTGCACGAGCAATTAAGCAGTATAATGATGATGCTGAAGCTTATGGTGGTTATTCTAATAGTACACTTTCTTGTTATGCTTTAGATGGTTATGAAGAAATAGCTTGCTACAGTTCATTTATTACTGGATTGTTAGATGGTTATGTTGAATATGATGGAGTTAATTATATTAATAATATCGATGTTGTTAATGATCGTAGCTTAGTTATGGGTAATAATTATCGTACTGTTCGTGATAACAATACTGAATACTTTACTACATGGAGTACTGGTATATCTGAAGAAGATATGATCGGTCCTTCATGGAAGTAGGAAAGGGGAGTTAAATAATGCAAAGTTCTTATTGGGGTTACTGGTTAGTTGTTATGGGTGTTGCTATTGTTGGTCTTATGATATCAGTGCAAGGCATAACAACTAACACTACCCAAGATAGTTATGCGATAAGAGAAATAACTGATGCGGCAATGCTAGAAGCAGTAGATTATGGATATTATCGTGATTATAATGAAATTAAAATTAATAAAGAAAAATTTATGGAAGTTTTTCTTCGTATGACTGCTGAGGTTATGGGAGTAAACGATACATATGAAGTAAATTTCTATGCTATTTATGAAGCTCCACCAAAAGTTAGTGTTGAAATTAAATCTAATAGTGGTACTAACTTTATTTCGGCAGGAGATTATGATACAACAACAAGAATAGATGCAATTATTCAGATTCATGCTGAAAGTTATAATAGAAATTAGGAGGATGAAATGGGAAATATAGTAACGACAATTAAGAGATTTATATCAAATAAAAATACAATTACTATACTTGGTGTGTTACTGGGAATTGTGGTTTTGTATATTGGCTATAATTATAGAGTTGATCAAGCAATTGATACCGTAATGGTGCCATATGCTAGACAAACAATTACAGCTACATCAGAAATTACACAAGAAATGATTAACACTACTGAAGTATTAAGGACTTTCGTTTCTTCCAATGATAACTTAATTACACAGACATCTCAATTAATTAATAATTCTGATCCAGTATGTGTTGCTTATGGAACTAGTATTCCTGAAGGTGCTTTTTTCTATAGTGAACAGACGATAGAATGTAATAGGTTGTCAAAAACAGTTACACAAAATATTCCAGATGGTTATACTTTATTTACAATGTCAGTAAATATTCATACTACATATGGTAATTCAATGTACCCTGGTGATTATATTGATTTATATGTAAGAATGAATGGAACAGATAATAGAATTGTCTTTGGTAAGTTAATTGAAAGTATTGAAATACTTGATGTTAGAGATAGTCAAGGAAATAGTGTGTTCTTGACTAGTCAAACCGCAACACCATCAGAATTACTCTTTGCTGTTCCTGATGATTTGTTCTGGTTACTTAGTGTTTCTACACAAATTAGTAGTTTAGAACTTGTGCCGGTACCTAGAAATGCTTCTTATACTAGTAATCCTGGAGAAACATCTGTATCTAGTGAATATTTAAGGAATTTGATTCGATCTTATGCTCAAGAAATTCCAGATCAAACAACATCTGGTGGTTCTACAACAACTGGCGGAAATACTAATTCAACAACAACGACAGAATAATTTAAATAAAAGAATAAATAAAAAGGAGGTGCTTATATGAATGATGCTATATTCTCGCAAATAGACTTTGGCCCACTGAAGGAATTTATCGATATTGATGATATTACCGATATTTCTTATACAAATGGTGGACAGTTGTGGTTAAAGAGTTTATCTAAAGGTGTGTATCGTGTTGAAAGACCAGAGATAAATAATGCTTTAATTGAAAAGCTTGCTTTCCAATGTTCTAATGTAATGGGAAAAACATTCAATATGGCACATCCTTTTTTAGATGCTGAATCAACTGAACTTCGTCTTAATTTCGTTCATGACTCGGTTGCAACAAACGGAATAGCGCTTGTTATTCGTAAAACTCCTGCTAAAATTCGTTTAAATCGTGAAAAACTTTTAAATGAGGAATATGTTAGTGCTGATTTACTTGATTTTCTTTTAAATTGTGTTCAAGGGCACGCTAATATAATTGTTAGTGGAGAAACTGGTAGTGGTAAAACTGAGCTTGTAAAATATTTGGCTAGTACTACTAAAGAAAATGAAAAGATTATTACGATTGAGGATACTTTGGAGTTACACTTAGATAGAATATTCCCTCATCGTGATATTGTTGCTATGAAGACGAATAATATTGCTAGTTATTCTGATGTACTTGTTACCTGTATGAGGCAGAACCCTATTTGGATTTTACTTTCCGAAGTTCGTAGTGCAGAAGCTGTTATGGCAGTTCGTAACTCAATTTCTTCTGGACACCATATTATTTCAACTATCCACTCTGATAAAGCAGCGTTAATACCAATGCGTATGTACAGTTTGATTGAATCTAATATTGATGTTGAGCAATTTGTTACAACAATTCATAGATATGTACAAATTGGAATTTATGTTAAAGGTTATATGAGTGCTAAGTTTGGAAGGTTTCAAAGAGAAATTATGGAAATATGTGAATTTTATGTAGATGAAAATAATAAACCTCAGGTTAATACGATTTATCAAAAAACATTAGATGGAAAGTTCACTTTAAATAATCCAACAAAACATTTAAGAGATTATTTATCAATTCAGGGAGTTATTTTAGATGAAGATTTGTTTCATTTAAATGATAAAAAGCAAGAGGCAATAGAGACTTTATAGAAGGAGGGTAATCATGGAATTTGTAATTATATTTCTTATAGCAGTGTTTATTATTATATATCGTAAAAATGATGGCTCTGAAACCTTTTATAAGTTTGTTAAGTCACAATTTGGAGTTATTTATGAAAAATATGCTCCTTATAGTTATAAAACAATTAGTGCTAAAATGAAAGAATTAAAGCAAGAATATACCATTAAAGATTATACTTTGCAAATTATTGTAATTGGTGGTATTGCGGCAGCGATTGCTTATTTATATTTTTATAGTTTAATTGTAGTTATTATTTATGCTGCTATAGCAATTGCTTTAATTCCTTATTTAGCCTTTCTGCGAAGCAAAAGACTTTATAGTGAGTATATATTTGAGCAAATTCAAATATATACTACCAATGTTATTATGGAATTTAATACAACACAAAGCTTTGTTAAATCCCTTGAAGGTGTTAGAGATTCTGGAATTTTGGAAGATCCGGTTTTAGAAGATGTTAAGACTATGATTAATATGTCTTATCAAAATGGTACAATTGATGAATCAATTGAGTATTTTAATCAAAAATATCCTTATTATATGGTAAAAAATATGCATCAACTTTTCTTACAAATTACGAAAGAAGGTGCTAAAGATTCTGGAGAATCTTTAGAAAATATGAGTATGGATATCGATGCTTTGGTTGAAGGTGTTTATCGTGATCAAATGGATAGAAAACAGTTCCATACGAAGTTTATTACCTTCGCTATGGTATTATTTTTACTTGTATTAGTTATGCAAGTGTTGCTTGGTAAAGAAAGTTATTTGCAGCTTCTAGATTTATGGTATGTTCATATTGTTTTGCATGCTATTATTATCATTAACTGTTATTTCCTTTTATCAGGTGAAAAATATTATAATGATAATGTGGGGGTAGAGTAGTATGCAAATAGAAATAGCTGTAATTGCGGTAATTATTTTCTTTATCCTTACTTATAGTGGTAAGATTAGTATTAATAAGTTAGTTGCTGATAATGAAATGTATTTGCGAAGATTAAAAGAAAGTGATTGGGATTTTTATGTAAAGGCAAAGTATGGTGATTCTGTAAATCCGGATTTGCTTTTTAATAAAAGAATAAGAAATACACTTATTGTAACAGTACTTGTATTTTGTTTGCTTATATCAAATATGTCTTATGTTTATGCTTTAGTTTGTATAGTAGTTGGATTTGCTTTCTTTAAATTAGATTATATTAATTTAAAGAATTATTATAAAAAACATTTGCATGAAATTGATACAATGCTTCCTTATTATTTAAAGGGACTTGAAATTTTAATTCAACACTATACGGTACCAGTTGCAATTGGTAAATCTTTAGAGGATGCTCCTGATATTTTTAAGGATGGCTTAAAAGAACTTATTAGTGCTATTAATGCTGGTGATGATACAATTGAACCTTATATGGATTTTGCAAGAAAGTATCCGGTTCGTGATTCTATGAGAATGATGCGTTTACTTTATCGTTTAAGTTTAGGTAGACAAGAGAGAAAACAGGAACAATTACTTGCTTTTTCAAGAACAATATCTAATTTACAACAAAAAGCAAGGGAAACTAAATATAAAAATCGTCTAGATAAGATGGAAGGAAAGACAATGAGTATGCTTATTACCACTGGTTTAGGCGTTATGGTTCTTTTAATCTTTGCAGTATTACTACTTATGAATATTTAGACAAAAATTGACATAAAAAAGCGTAAAAACTTGACAATATACATAAATTAAGTTAAAATGAATATAGATTTAGAAAGAGAGGAATGTGTATGTTAATTATGGCACCTTCTATTTGTACAAGCTTATCGCCAATTTGGCAAATTATTGGTTGGGTTTTATGGGTATTTAAAATAGTTATTCCAATTGTAATCATTGTTTTTGGTATGATAGACTTAGGAAAGGCTGTTGTAGCAAGTAAAGATGATGAGATTAAGAAATCTGTTAAATCTTTAGTTATGAGAGCTATTGCAGGGGTTATTATTTTCTTTATCCCGACTTTAGTAGGAGCAATATTCAGTTTAGTTGGTGAATTTAATGATAATAGAGCAGAATATGATAAATGTTCTGCATGTATTACCAATCCTGGCGGTACTGAATGCGAAGGATACGTTGACGAAGCAAATTAAATAATAGAATGATGGAAATCATTCTTTTTTTAATTTTTAAAATTTTTTGGAATCACTTGACATCGTTCGACAAAAATCAATACTTCCTTGTGTTAAGATAGAAACTAAATCTTAATGAAAGGAAGTGATTAATTTGAATATTAAGATTTTTAAAAATTTAACCGATGATATTTGTTTTAAACATTTATTCAAAGAAGAAATCTTTTTAAGTGATTTTTTAAATTCTTTCTTTGATTATATTGGTGTAAAGAAAAAAGTAGTTGGTCTTAAAGTAACAGCAGAGAGTGAAATGCATGGAAGTAAAAGAAACAAAAAAATATTTTATGGTGATATTCTAGCATACTTAGATATTGATGAAATCGTATCTTTAGAAATGTATACTTATTTTCGAGAAAGAGAATTTAAGAAAAGTTTATCTTATTTAGCTAGAACATTTTCTGATCAATTAGAACGAGGAGAAGATTATTTACTAGCTAAAAAAGTGATTAGTATTAATTTAATGGAAGAAAACTATCATTTAAATAATTTTCAAATATTCAATAATTATGGATTTGTAAACAAATTCAATTATGGAAGAATGAAAGATGAATACTTAGAAATGTATTTAATTAGACTTGATTTAGTAAAGGAAATGGTATACAATAAGATTGAAAGCAGATTTGAGAAATGGCTCAAATTTATAAAGGCAGGTAGTGTAGAAGAAATGAAAAAAATAGCAGAAGGAGATGAGAACATGGAAAGAGCATTAGCATTTATGGAGAGATTTGTAAATGATGAAGAAGTTAGAGGAATCTACGATAAAATAAATGATGTAGAAAGAGATGCAAAAGAGCGAGGAATGGCTGAAGGATTAGCCGAGGGAAAAGCTAAAGGATTAGCTGAAGGATTAGCTGAAGGAATAAACAAAACAGCAAAATATAATGTACCCATAAGAGTGGACACAATTAGAAGAAGGTATCCAATAAAAT